>NZ_JAFCUK010000012.1:0-118145 GCF_049896485.1 Sphingomonas sp. DC4900 | reverse complement strand
ACGACGCCCCAGCGGGGGCAGCGCTGCGCTGCTTGGGGGGCTACACGCTGCCCCCGCTGCCACGAGGCGGTGTCATTTCTATTTGGCGGGGAATGTGTCTTTTCTAACTGGCGGCAACAACAGGAACGTGGCTTGTGCCGGCTTGGCAACAGCGGCTTAACCAGCGGCCGAACTCTTAACTTGGCTCAATAGTCGAGGTTGCGTTTTTCCATCTGTGCGGCCGCGAGGTCCGCGACCGGACCAGCGCCTTCGGCCAGCTCGTAGATCGCTATCACAGCCCTGTCGTCGAGACGCTCGACCATTGCCTGGACCGCTGACCAGTTAGCCACGTCGAGCGCGACCGTCGTGCTTTCGTTACCGGACACGGCGATCGGCCGCATCAGCCATCTTCGACCAGCGATCGGCCGAATGCAGCATACGGTCCCTAGCATGGGGCAGAACGAGCTGCTGGGCCTCGGCAAGGTCGGCCGCTGCCCTCGCGCGGTAGTCGGCTGCGGTATCGGCCATGAAGTCCCCTCAGTTTAGGCCAGCGTTCTAAAACCCTGGCCCGTTTATCACTTGCCGTTCATCCGATCGCGGACCGCCTTCGCCGGCGCGAACGTCAGCTTGCGTGACGCCGCGATCGTGATCGCCTCGCCCGTCGACGGGTTGCGCCCCTGGCGCTCTGGGGTGTCCTTCAGCTTGAACTTGCCGAACCCGTTGAGGCTGACTTCCTCGCCGGTCGCGACAGCCGCGGTGATGTTCGCAAGGATCGCATCGATGACCTTCCTGGCGTCCGCCTTTGCGAGGCCATGGGTATTGGAGAGCTGTTCGGCCAGATCGGATGTCGTCGTCATGAACACGTCCCGGTGGTGAATGATTGGACCGGCCTTAGCCCGGTTCACGTCGCGCCGCCATCGGGAGTTGCCTCCTGCGCGCTCATCTCGCCCTCATAGGGGCGGACGAGCTTCAGGGCGTCTTCATAGCTGCCGTCGAGCCATGCCGTGAAATCGCGAGGGTGAAGGATCGCCGGCATTGCCTTGGGATGCCAGGGATCGACGGTGGGGTTGGGAGAGGTGGTGCAGAAGGCATAGGCATCGCCGCGCTCGGTCGGCCGCCACAGACCGGCGAAGAAGGCGATGGGCTGGTCGGGCAGCGAAAACCACATCTGGCGGGGTTTGCCGTCATCGCCCTTCCCGCCCTCGGGATGTGGTTCGGCGAAATGCGTGAACGGGACCAGGCAGCGGCGATCGGGACTGGCGATCGACGGCTTCCACATCGACGATGAGAGATTCCGCGCATTGGTGACGAACTTGTCCAGCTTGACCGCCGGGTCGCGCTTGCTCGCTCCCTTGGTCGGGAAGCCCCATTCCATCGCGATCGGCTCAAGCGGGCGGTTACGCTCCCCTGCCCGCCTGACGACCAAGCCATAGCGCGCGGTCTTCTTGCCGGTCGGGAAGATCTCGCGCGGCACCGGGTAGGTCTCGTCCTCGGGATACGGCGGCTCGAACCCGACCGACCGCATCACCGCGGCCTGTTTGGCGCTCAGGCGATATCGGTTGCAGATCGGTCCACTCCTTTAATCTGTTTGGCTCAGAAGAACTCCCGGCCACCACGATACTCGCGCCAGGCATTATCCCATTTCGTGCCGACGTCGCCACTCACCGGCCGCGCCCCGAGGTCGTACCCGGCCATCACGTCGTCGATATGCGGTGCCGGCGTCGGGGTGTTGAAAGGCGCGATCCTACGCGCCTTCAGGTGCCAAACATAGGCGAGCTCGTGATCGGTTACCGGCGGGGCCTTGCCCCACGCCACGTCCTGAAACTGGCGCTGCGCCGCGCTCCTCGGCCGGCGCTCGCGCAGACGCAGCGCATCGTAGAACAGCAGATGATCGCGCAGCAGCGCCTCGTAGCGTTCGACCGTGCGCGGGTTCGCGCCGCTCTGCTCCGTCATGCTTCACTCCGTCAGTGCGGGTGAAAATCCTCGTCAGACTCAATCCGATATGCTAGGCTTTGCAAGCCTAATTCTGACCAGCTCGGTCAGCTACGGATTAAGGAAGGAGCGGCCATGTTGAACCACGAAACTGGCCAAATGGACTGGGATCGGTATCCGATCGGTGGGTCCCCTCCCTCGCCTTCGTCCTATTACATCAATCCGCAGAACATGTATGATATGTCCACTCCTTACGGCCGAGAGCTGATGGATGAGGCTTATCCGTCAAACTCGGCTGTGGTTGAGGGTCACGGGAATTCGAAGTGGACCGCGATGGCAATTATTGCCGTAATCCTCATCGTTTTCTTTTTTCCTTTCCATTAGTTTCTCAACTGCCACCGCCTCGGATCGACCGGAGCGCCATCCCTCCATAATTCATAATGAAGGTGCGACCCGGTCGATTTCCCTGTGCTGCCAACGCGGCCAATCACAGCCCCGGCCTCGACCGTACTTCCTACCTGGAAGCCAGACCGGTCCTGCATATGGAAGTATTTGCTCTGTGAGCCGTCGCCGTGTTGCAGGACCACATAATTCCCGGCACCGTTGGCTTGGAAGTCGTTCCGAATGACCTGACCCGATGCAGGCGCGCGGATCTCCGTCCCGGCTGGCGCTGCAATATCCACCCCTCGGTGATGCCGTCCAGGCTCGCCCGTGACCGGATCGATCCGACCACCCATTCCCGAACTCAGCCGCCCCGAAATCGGCAGCATCGTTCGCTCACCGCGAGGGACTTCGTAAACATGGCTGGTGCCAGCACCTATGCCCAGATTGTCACGGACCCAGTTGCGCGCGCCCTCAACACCCGGAAGTGTCGTCGTGATCCACGCGTCATTGCGCTCTTGGACATGGTCAACTAGCTGACCCGCCGTCCCTCTCGCCTCGTCGACACCATTGCCGACCTCGAATGCGCCACGCGTGATGCGCGCTGACGCGTTCGGAATCGCGTCAGCGACGTTGCCGGCCAGGTCAAGGTCGCGCGAACTCTCGCGGATCGAAACATCTGGCCCTTGCGCCCTGACACCCGCTGCCCGCTGATTGCCCCATTGTTGTACCGCACCCGGCGTCGCCGATGCAGGGCCATGCAATTGCCCGGAAAGGCGCTCAGGCACGCTTACACCCAGTTCGTCGCGAACCAAAGCGACGCGGCGCTCCATGAACTCGCCCAGCAGGATATCGCGCACCTGTTCCTGTTGCGGCGTGCGCGGCATGACCATGCCCGGCGTCCACCCGAACTGCGACAGCGTGTCGTCGCCGAGAAGCCGCTCCTGGGCATACACGACAAACTCCTGGCTCTCGTTCCGGTTGAGGGACCAGCCCCGCGCCGAGGACTCCCTCACATCATTGCTGACCCGCTGGAACGTCTCTTCGGCTCGAGTTGCTTCCAACGACGCCGACCGCGACTCCCCGACGCTGACGCCGAGCTTCTGCGACAGCGACCGAACCTCGCTATCTCCGCTCGTGCTCGATTCACGCATGAATTCGTCGCGTGCTGCCCGGGCCTGCGTCGAATTCGTCTCCTTAGTAAGATAATCCGAGAGCTCAGAATACGCCTGTTCGCCCGAAATGCGTCTGTCCGTATTCTCGCTGGCGATTGATGCGATCTTGGCTGCCAAGCCTGCTTTTGTATCGACCTTCCACAACTTCGCCGCAATCGAAAGGCCTGCATCCGCACTTCCCGTCATTTGGGTCGCTCGTGCTATACTCTGACTGTCGGACTCACTAAGCCCAAAGCGACTGGTCAGCCCGGTGGAAAGGCTCCGAGATGCCTCCGTCATTCTGGTGATGCTGTTATTGAACCCCGACCCCGTCTCGGTCGAACTCCCCCGCCGATGCTCAGCGGCCGTCAACAGATCCGTCGCCGTCGTCGCTGTCGCGTTCCAGGATTGCGATGCCGCGCTGCGGAGCGACTGGGTGTGCGTCTGCCCGTCCGAGAGCGCGCGGCTCATGCTGCTGTCGAATCCGGCGGTCCGCGTCGGCGTGAACGCGAGGTTCGAGATGCCCTGGCGCGTATCGAACGCGTTGGTCCCGTCCGCGAAGCCGTATGTCACCCCGCCATCGGCATTGGTGAACGTGCCGACCGAATAGCCCGAATTGAACTTTGGCTGATCGTCGAACTTGTTCGCCTGGGTCATGCCAGACGTCAGGTTCTGGAACGAGGTGTTGCCATACGAATAGTTGCCGGTCGTGCGCTCGGTCGCCGCCTGCTCGGCCGCGCTGTGCGCCGGCTGCAGCATCGAGGTGGCGTGTCCCGCAATCGCCATCGCGCCGCGCGCCATGCCGCCGGCGATGAACGGCACGCTCATCATCAGGAAGCCCGCGAGCGTCGAGATCGATTCATTGACGCTCGCCATGCCGTCCGAGACCAGCAGCGTCGGCCCGATCGGCGCCGCCGCATGGTAGAGGCTCGCCGCCCTGCTCATCACGAACATGTGCAGGATGACGTAGAGCGGCCCCCAGGAGGCGAGGTAGAAGAACCCGGTCGCATAGCCCTTCAGCGTCTGCAGGCCGGTCCTGGGGAACAGGAACAGCGGGAAGAGCACCGGGAACATCGCGTAGAATACGACCGTCAGGACGATGCCGAGGAGCGGCACCCAGGTCATCGCCTGCGTCGCGATTGAGGTATAGGTGTTCTTGGCCTGCGCGTCCGCGCGCTGCGACGCATAGGCGTCCCACCCCGCATCGGAGAAGCTCTCGCGCGCGGCCAGGAACGCGTCGATCATCGAGATCTGCTTGAGGTACGAATAGGCATCGGTCGAGGTGCCGTGCATCTGTGCCGCGACCACCGGCAGGTCATCGCGGATGCGCTGGGCCGCGATCGTGTCGGCGATGCCGGGATAGGCGTTCCTGGCGAACGGGATCAGATCCTTGTCGTAGGCGGTCTGCCACTGGGCATCCATGCGCGAATAGGCTTCGTTGCACGGGATGATCGAGTTTTCGGTGGTGCCGGGGCCTGTCGAGGTGATCCACCGCTGGCTGCGCGCCGGCGACCCCGGCCCGATCGATTCCCACAGATTGCTGGTCTTGGTGAGATCGTCCATCGCCTTGAACCCGAGCAGCACGTCATAGAAGGTGCATTGCTTCAGGTGTTCGTCGAGGTTCGCGCGGAACACGCTGTCCGTGATCTGGAAGGTGCGCGCCTTGTCCATCAGCCGCGCGCCGTAGATCATGCCGTTGTTGGTCAGCGCGAGCGCGTTGGGCATGACGAACACGGTCTCGGCCGAGCGCGTCATCCAGTCGCCGACCTGGCTCGTGAACGAGGCCATCACGCCAAGGCCCAGCGGCACGTTGTCGACCACCGAGGGCGCGAGCGCGGGGTTAATCCGGTCGGTCACCTTCACCGTGACGGTCGGGACCATCAGCATCATGTAGATGAGCGTCGACTGGAGGAACCAGTTGAACCACGCCCGCCAGTCGAGCGAGAAGGCGACGACGAACAGCGAGTAGATGAAGCCCATCACCATCACGACCTGGAGCATCGAGCGGTAGCCCCCGCCCCCGGTCCATGCCGCGACCGCGTTGAAGACGTTGACGATATATTCGCCCCCGCCGATCGTGAAGACTTCGAGCCCGCCCATCGCCGTCGCTCCCTTGCCGCCGTGTTACCGCAAGCCCTGCGCGCTGAGGCCGCGTCCGAACCGGAGCGAAGCCGACAACTGCGGGCTCATGGTGTTCTTGAGGGTGGATTCCATGAACTGGGTGTATTGGATCACCCGGTAGGTATTGGAGATCTGCCCGGCCATCTTCTCGCTGCGCCGCGACAGCTCGGTCTTCACGCTGTCGACCTGGGCGCGCCACGCCTTGAACTCGTCGGTCGAGACGAACTTTGCGCCCGCCTGCGCCTGCGAGATCGTGTCCAGCATCCGGTCGAGCATCGACATCAACATGTCGATCGCGACCATCTCGGCGAGGGTCGCGCGATCGCCGCCCGACAGGCCCATGTGCGCCGCCTCGTTGACGACGAGGATCTTGTAGAGCGGGATCGAGGTCATCCCGAGCAGCGCGATCTCGTCACCCGACAGCGCGGCGTTGGAGCGGATCTTGCCCGACATGCTGTCCATCGCCTTGAGGACGCGCGTACGCAGCGCCTCGTTGGTCGAGATGCTTAGCTTGGTGGGCGTGGGCTTCAGACACCCCTTGTCGTCGGTCGTGTCGCACTGCCACACGTCGGTCGGCGCCGAGGCGGTGCCGTCGAGCAGCGCCTGATAGGTGTCCCAGCTGGCCGGCGCGATGAACTGGAACGCGCCCATGCTGTCTTTCGCCTTCGTCGCGTCATAAATGATCGTGCCGACCATCGTCATGAGGAACTCGGCATATTCCCGGGACGGTTTGGTTGCGCTCTTGGCGTTCAGTGCATACCAGGTGTAATTCTTCGACTGGACCAGCTCGGCGTCGTCGCCGGCACGCGCGATCGTATCCTCACGCTCGCCCTTGTTGGTGCAGCCGTGGCGCGCCGCGGCCGCGTCGGAGAAGAAGCCCTTCGCCCCGCCGACCTGCTGGCAGATCGTCGAGGACGCCCCGTCCATCGCCGGCCACAGCGAGCCGACCGCCTGCTGCGCCGCCTCGCAGGAGGACATGTTGAACGCGTTCAGCTGCTGCACGCGCTGGCTCATGTCCTTCATCACCCCGCCGATCTGCGCGGAGATGCTGTCGATCGCGAGCTGGAAGGCGAAGCCGATCGCGTTGTTGGCGGTCGCCTTGAGCATCGCCACGATCTCGTCGGCGTTGATGAACGAGAATGACCCCGCGAACAGGTCGATGCCACCGCAGCCGCCGCGCGCGCTGGGGAGCGCGACGCTGACCGGGTTGATCGACTTCTGCGGAAAGCGGCTCCACAGCGAACCACCCGAGTAATAGCCCGCCGACTGCCCCTGGAAGGCGGTCGGGCCGGTCACGTTCGCGGCCGCGCCCGACTTGTTGAAATAGCTGTTCATCTCGCCCTGGACGTCGGCCATCGCCGGCGTCGCGACGAGACCGCCAAGCGCGAGGATCATGCTGGCCTGCGCGAGAACCGCGGCGCAGAAGCGGACGATCGAGCGGACCATCAGAAGTCACTCCCGGGCTTGACGCTGGTCAGTGTGAAGATGCGGTTCATCACCTCGTCGGCCGCCATCACGCCGTAGCCGATCGGCATCGGCTGCTTGGTGACGGTGTCGAACAGGACGAGCGCGGGCACCTGCTGGCCGCGCATGCCCATCGCCTTGTATTGCCCGGTGTCGACCGTGTAGTTCGGGAAGGCACGGGTCGGCCCGCCATCGAGCGAGATCGCCATGACGGTCAGGCCGAAGCGATCCGAGACGCTGCGCATGATCGGCCCGAAGGTCTCGCACGCGGCGCAGGCCGACGAGTAGAAATAGAACACGCCGTACCGCTGGGAGATCTGCGACAACACGCGCTCGCGATCGGCGTTGCGCGTGTCGAGCCAGGTTCGCTTGCCCAGCTGGCTGACGGGGCGCTGGAGCGTGTAGTCGAGGTCGGGGTTCTGCCACACCGTGCGCTGCCACATGTCGGCGAACGACGAGGCGCGATCGAGCTGCTCGCGCTGGAAGGCGATATAGTGGCTGATGTTCTCGGGCGTCGGCTCGAGGATCGCCCGCGCCTTCAACTCCTCCAGCTGTTTCGAGATCGCCGCAAGCTGCTCGGCCGACGACCGCGCGGGCTGCGCCGACCGCTGCTCGGCGGGCTTGGCTTTGGGCTTGTCGCAGTAGAACCAGGTGCCGAGCCGCCGTTCGCGGCAGTAGAAGTCGTCGCCGGTCTGCGCCGCGACGCGGTCGGCCGATCCGAGATCGTCCGCGCTGCCATAGCTATCCTGACCGCCATCGCGGCCGTCGTCACCGGCATCGCGGGTGGACGACACCGAATCCGGCAGCGGCGTCAGCTCCTGCGCCGTCGCCGGCGTCAGCACGGGCGATGCGACCGAGAGGATGAGAGCGAGGGTCAGGGCCTTGCGCATGTCAGTCGTCCTTCTTCTTCTGCTTTTCGCGATCTTCCTGTTCGCGGCGGGTGAGGTAGGATTTGAGCGTTCCGAGGAGCGACGGCTCCTTGAGCGACACGAGCTGCGCCATGTCGTCGGCGAGGATGCGGAACAGGTTGCCGTACACCCCGATGATGAGGTTGCGGGCGTGCCGGCGCGGGTAGAGCGTCTCGCCCCGGCGCAGGATGAGGTTGGCGCGGATCAGCCGCGCGATCGTCGGTTCGAGATCGGCGACGCAGAGCTTCGTATCGAACCAGCTGTCGAGCGTCGGGATGAGGAACCCGGCCGGGTGCGGTCCGGCGCGCAGGAGTGCGATCAGCACCGCGAATTCCGCGACCGAAAGGTCGGGAAACGGACGATGGTCCGACAGATGCGTCACGCCGGTCATTGGTTCTTCTTCGCCTCGTAATAGGCCTTGATCCGCTCCTGGATCTGGCGTGAGGTTTCGATCTCGTCGGGCAGCTTCGCGGCGTCGACGAACTCGGCATAGACCTCGGTGAAATCCATCACCGACAGATCGAGGCGCGAGAATTCGTCGAGCGTGAACCCCTTGCAGGTTTCCTTCTTGGCGCTGCCCCACGGCTTGTTGATCTGCGGGCGACCCTGTTCCTGCAGGATGCGCGACAGCTTGCTCTCGAAGCAGCAATAGGCCGTCTTCTTGGAGGTGCAGATGCCCAGCACCTTGTCCGAGCAATATTCGCCCAGCTTGTGGCACATCCCCATCCGGTCCTGCACGTCGAGCAGCTTCTCGTCGTTCGAGCACATGAACATCGTCAGGAACGGCGTCGCGAGCGCGGCGATCGCCACCGGCCCGCCCGCGATCGCGGCCGCGCCGGCAGCGGTCGTGATGAGGCCCGAGGCCTTGCCCGCGCAGCAGTTGACCAGTCCGAACACCGGCTTGTGGCAGGTCTGCCGCTTGCCCGAGAACAGCGTCAGCGTATCGGGATCGAACTCGGCATTGGCCTGGCCCAGCGCGTGCAGCCCGACCACGGCGTCCTTGAACTCAGTCGACGCCTCGCGCTCGACCGGTTCGCATTCGCCGTCGATGCAATAGACGTCATCACCGCAGATATATTGCTTGGGACCGGTCGAAGGCGGCGTCGGGACCGGGCATTTGTAGACCTTCGTCGTGACCTGGCACGGACCGGACTGCGGATCGTCGAGGCACTCGTCACGCAGGAAGGTGCATTTCCCGCCGTTCTCCAGATCGCTGCAATCGGACGCCTGGGTGATGCGCTGACAGGTGAACGGCCGCGACCACGCCCAGCACGATGCCGTGACCGACACACCGTCGATGATCCGCGTCTCAGGCCCCTCGGTGCAGACCTCCGGGCCGGTCGCGGTGCAGGCGGTGTCGGACACCAGCGCCGGACAGCTTCCCTCATTGCGCGTCAGCGTGACCTCGCGCGTGCCTTCCTTCCTAAGATACACCGTGCCGGTCGCGTAATTCTGGTGGGCCGGGATCTCGGCCTGGGGTATTTCGGCCGAGCAGGAATAGAGCTGCGCGGTGGTGCGCATTGAGGACAGGCTCTTGCACCAGCGACGATAGTCTTCGACGTTGTCGCCGCCCGCCCCCAATTCGATCTGCGCATCGCAGATATGCGGCGTCCCCGCCTCGACCCGGCACAGGCCGGCGCTGACCTTGGCCTGCATGACGCTGTTGCGCGCGAACCCCTGGCCCTCGTTCTGGTCGCGCACGCCGTAGTAGAAGTACCTGAGCGTATCGACGATTACCGGGTCCATCCTGCCGGTGCAGGTCGCAGGCGTTTCCTCGAGCTTCGCGCCCTTGTTGCAGGTCGCCTCGTAATAATCGGTGGTGCCGTTGGGAGGCAGCGGCTTGCAGCTACCGTCGGCGCCGCCCACCGACTGACCGGCGAGATAGCTGTTCGGGTCCTTCTCGACGTCCTGCGCGCGCGTGAGATCGCCGGCAGGTACGGTCACGACCTTGCGGCCCGGATCGGTGACGAGCTGCCACGCCTCGTTCGCGCCAGCGGCCGACCCGCCGGCCGCGATCAGCGCATCGGGATCATCGGCATAGGCTTCGCCGGGCTGCGTGCCGCTGCTGAAGCCCGGGATGGTCGAGGGCAGATCGGTAGAGGAGATGATGCCGCCCGAAGCCTGGCGTGCCGGGGTCGCCAGTGCCTTCGCCGCGGCGCGTGCCGCCGCCATGTCCCCTTTGGGATAGGTGTAGGTCGAACTGCTCGACTGCGCGCTCGGCTCGGCCGCGACAGCATTGCTCGACGCTGCGGGCTGAACCGTGCGGGCGGTGCTGGCGGTGGTCCGCGCGGGAGCCGCGCTCGGCTCGGCGACGCTGGTCACCGTCGTCCTGGCGACCGGCGCGGATGTGGGTGTGGGGGTCGGGGTGGGCTTGGGGGTCGTGTCGCTGAAGTAGGTGTAGTCGCCCAGGCCGTAGAAGTCGCCGACGCCCTGCTGGCCCTGCTGAGTGGACTGGGCCTGGGCGAGCGCCTGCGCTGCCAGGACCGGCGCGAGGAGACCGATCAGGAGGCGGCCCCCCCGCACGGCTCAGGGATTCCGGCCGAGATTGGCGAGGGCGGTCCGCGCGACCAGAGCGCCCGGTCCGTTCTCGCCCGCGAACGTCTCCAGCGCGTAGCGCACTGTGACGTTGCCTTCGATGCGGTCGAACGGAGGCGGCGTCGTCTTGCAGGTGAGGCCGTCGCACGGCGTGAAGTCGCTCGACGAGACCACCATCGTCGGGACCGCGGTAACGTCGAACGCGCGGAACAGGCGCGGGTCGATCCCGATCGAGGCGAACTGCTGGTCCTTCTCGACCACCTTGGAGAGCGCGGCGATGAACGCCTTGCCCGAATTGCCGGGGAAGCCCCGGAACACCACGACGCCGCCAGCGGCCGAGGTATCGGCGATGATCCGCTTCAGCGCCTGTTCGGGCATCGAGGTGGACACGAACACCATGAACTGCGGCGCGGTGCCTTGGGCCTCCTTGAGGTTGGCCGAGGCGGCCTGGATCATCTCGTCGAAGTCGACCGCGCCCGCCGGCCCCCTGGGCAGGTTCGCCTTGTCGATCGTGCGCATCTGTTCCAGCGCGACCGCCTGCACGGTCTGCGCATCCTTGCGGAACGCGTCGCCGCGGCGC
This sequence comes from Sphingomonas sp. DC4900, assembly GCF_049896485.1. Taxonomy (NCBI): domain Bacteria; kingdom Pseudomonadati; phylum Pseudomonadota; class Alphaproteobacteria; order Sphingomonadales; family Sphingomonadaceae; genus Sphingomonas; species Sphingomonas sp. DC4900. Next base: position 107,091 of record NZ_JAFCUK010000012.1, on the reverse strand, counting down.
TCGACCTCATTCACGAGCGCGGTCGCGTCCTGTTCGGACTTGGCCGATCGCGCGCGGATCGCGTCGAGATCGAGCCCCTCGACGGTCTGGGCGAGAACGGCGCAGCCGGTGCCGATCGAGGCGATGGCGAGCGCGGAAAGGAGGAACTTCTTCATGTCAGATCCTCACAGCATGCAGCAGTTGCGCTTGCGCCAGAGCAGGTAGCCGAAGTCCTCGCCCTTGACGGGGAAGGCCCGGCCCGCGTCGGGCGGGAGCGTCGTCGCGCCGATCGGCGAGCAGGCATATTTGCCGCTCACCGTGGGCGTCGGATTGGTCATCTGGATGCGGTATTGCGACTTCTTCAGGATCGGCATGACGTACTTGTTGCAGAGCGCCTTCGATCCCGCGGTGCCCCACGCCAGCCCCTGCCGGTGCATCTTGAACAGGAGCCGCTCGGCCGCGAGACGCGACGACTGGACCGGCGAATTGTGCGCCGCGATGTTGCCGTTCATCGGGAACATCGAGCCGTTGCAGCCCGAGCACCAGAACATCGGGTCGATCGGCAGCTTCGCGCTCGCCGCGACGCAGTCGGCCGCGCAGGCGGCGACCGCGATCGGATTGTTGAACAGTGCGACCTCGGGGTTGATGAGCGTGGTCAGCACGTCGTCGTTCCACAAGGGATCGATCTCGGTCATGTAGGCGACGTCGAACGACGCCTGTTCGAAACACAGGAAGTCGGTCAGGATCTCCATCCAGTAGAGCAAGGGATAGACGTAATAATGCGCCTGCCAGTTGGCGCTGGCCTGGGTCGCGCCGCCCTTGATGAGCGGGCCGGTATACTGCCCCTGCCCGATATCGAGCCCCGGATTGAGGCGAAGTCCGCCGAGATTCGGGAAGCACCACGGCTTGGTGGTCACATCGACGAGCCGCGCCGGTTCCCAGAAGCCGATCGAGATGCCGATGCGCGGGATCGGCGAACCGCACGCACAGACCGGCAGGCTTGGGTTCTTGGTATCGGGTCGGCTCCCCGGCCAGATGTGCGCGCCGCCCACCGACAGCGGGAACAGGCACGACCAGCAGACGTCGGTGATCGGGTTGACGAACTTGCCGGTGCAGTTGGCCGGGAGCGCGCTCGCCGGCGCCGGCAGCAGCGCGAACGCGGCGATCATGCCGAGCAGGGTGAGCAGGCGGCGGATCATGCGCCGGGCTCCTCGGAGAAAGCGATGACCAGGGGCACCATCCGGGCGCGGTCGCGTCCATCGAAGCTTATCGACTGATCGGCCAGCGCGCGCACCAGCGCACGGCGTTTGCCAACCGATATCGTCCGCCCGCTTTCGGCAAGGACGACATCGATTTCGTTTCCGATCGACGCGGCGGTCACCGGATCGGCACGGCCCCCGAGAAGCCTTCGTACGAGGGACTCGATCTCGCAATGCACGCGGGACAGGAACAGCAGCGCAGGGACGCTCGAGAGCAACGCCACGGTCGCGATCGATACGACCATCGACAAGGCGACGACGGGAAAGAACATCCAGGCCGGGAACAGCGCGAATATGGCGAGAACATATGTCCACCCGAAGCCGACTGCCGCGACACACAGAAGCGCGTAGCGCGCGATCAGGCTGATGCGCTCAGTCGTCATGCCCTGCCCTCCCCGTCCGGCTGCGCCGCGAGGCTTGCGTCAAGGAAAGCGTTATCGGCCCGGTTCTTGGCGATCACATACACCGGCACCAGCACGACCAGCGCCAGCACCAGTCCGGCAAGCGCGCCCCCTGCCCCGGCGCCGAGCACCGCGCGCAGCGGCTGCAACGCGCAGATGGCGATCGCCAGCCCGATCGCCGACCACAGGATCGCGAGCCGCATCGCCTTGAGGGCCGGCGTCTCGGGCGCGGCCATCGGCGTCCTGAGAATATCGAGCCACATCATGCGCCCGCTCCCGACATCTCGATCTCGCTGATCTTGAGCACCTGGCCCGCCGGTTCGACCACGGCGGGGACGCGCGCGATCCCGAAATGGCTGGTGAGCTTGCCCTGCTGGTCGAAGAAGAAGCGGCGCTTCTTCTCGCCCATGCGGTTGAACGGCGAGCCGGCGACGAAGATGATCTTGGCATTCTGCGCGGTCCACCGCTTCAGCGCCCAGTCGACCTGCGCATCGTCGCGGCCGTCGATGAACACGAGGTCGGTTTTCATCGCGACGAACGACAGCGGATTGACGCGCTGCCCCGCGCGCGCGACGAGCCGGCCCTTCTGGTCCTGGATATCCTGATCGAGCACGATCGTCGGGTCGAACGTCCAGCTGCGGCTTTCGCGCACCGCGCCGATGCCGGCGACGGGGATCGGGTTGCGGACACGTTCCTCGGTTTTTTCACGCAGCGCCGTCTGCATGCGCTCGATGCCGCCATTGGCCTGCAGCGTCTTCAGCCGGGTATCGATCGTCGCCAGCAGATCCGGCTCGGCGATCGCCCAGGTCTGGCCCATCACGCCGTGATCCTTTGCGAGCGCGCCCTGCACGATCGGCCAGGACGACGAGGCGACCAGCGCCACGCCCAGGGTTCCGCCGAAAAGGCCCGCGCGCCGGATCACAGGATCGGCGTCCCGGTGCCGATGATCTGCTTCGCGCAGGCAAAGCCGATCTCGCCGTAGCGGCTGTCGAACCCGTCGGGGTGTGCGGTGCCGACATAATAGCAGCCCTCGGGAACGCGCCCGACCGGTCCCGGCGTCAGCACCTCGCCGAAGCGCGAGCGCGGCTTCATGTGCGCGACGCGGACGCCGTCGACATAGACCCATTTCCCGCGATGCTCGACCAGCGCCCCGGCCTCGCCGATCACGCGCTTGCCGAACGGTCCCGAATCCGGTCCGAAGTGGCGGCGCACCAGCTCGCCCTCGGGCGGCGCGAAGAACACATAGTCGCCCTTGGCGGGCACGCGGCCGCGCTGGATGAAGAACGCCCAGTTGGGGAGGCTCTCGCTCGCGTTTATCATGAAGGCGTGCGTCTCGCGCCACGCGGCGATCGAGTTGTAGCCGCCCCACACGATCCCGAGCAGCGCGACCGCGCTCCACTGGCGGACCCGCTTGACGATCAGCGCCTTGCGGGCCGCGCGGTCCCCGGCGACGTCAACCGCCGTGGGAGCCGCATGACCGACCCGCGCCAGCGCCTCAGTTGCCGCTGCCATCGACCCCTCCCGGCGCGGACTGGGTGACCGTCGCCTCGACCGGCGAGACCGGCGCAGGCCCGAACGGCGAAGCGGTCGGGACCGCCGCCCCTGGCGCGGCCGGCGCGACGTTCCCGGAGGCTTGGGGAAGCATCGCACCGACCGCGGGACCGGCCGGGGTGTTCGGCGCGGCCGCGGGGAGCGGCACGCGCGCGAAGACCGCGCGGCGGATCTGGTCGGTGATATCGGGGACGTTCTTCGAGAGGACCGCCTCGCCGACGAGGACGGTGGTGCCGCTCGCGCCGACCTTCTTCATCTCGTCGTCGAGCGCGGACATGAAGGCCTGGGTCTGCGCGGCCACCTGTTGGGGCTGGCCGTTACTGTGGCTCTGCGCCTGGACATATTCCGAGACGATGCCTTCGAGCCGGACGCTCGCCATCGGCACGGTCGCGGGCGGGGCAAGGAGATGCTTGGTCACCCACGCCCCCCAGAGCAGTACCGCGACCGCCAGCGCGACCGCGACATAGGCGATGACGGGCAGGCCCTGCGGCTTGCGGCGATCCACCTTGTCCGCGACCGGACGGCGCGGTGCCGCACCGGCAGCGTCATCACGGGGTGCCGGGGCCGGAGCGGACGGTTGCACCGCCGCGGACGCGACCTCGGGACGATCGAGAACATCAACCATGACGGGGGCCTTTCGTGGAAGTGATGATCGCGCCGAGCAGGCGCACGCGGGTCACGGCGACGATGCCGAACGCGACCAGCCACACGACGAACAGCTGGTCGCCGAACGCCGCGCGGCGTGCCTGGTCGGCCGCGACGAAGCGCGTGCCGAGGTTGGCGACCTGCGAGAAGAAGCCGAGCGCGGTGAAGTCGCCTAGCATCAGGAAGAACAGGATCGCGACGCCGAAGGTCGCGAGCAGCGTCATCGCCATCCAGCCCGACACCCGCAACAGGATGTAGCAGGCGTCGCCGATCGCGCGCGTGCCCGTGCGTTTCCAGTCGGTCGCGGTCGGCGTACGCCAGTCGCGCTCGTGCGTGAAGGCGTTCATTCCGCCGCCTCCACCCAGGGCTCGCCCGGAGGATTGTCGCGATATTCCTCGGGGAAGGCGACGCGTTCGATCGCCTCGTCCATCGAACAGCCGAGGTCGATCAGATGCTCGATATCGGCGAAGGTCTGCGGGCTGGAGGAATAGAGCGTCGCCGAATATTTATCGAGGACGAGCCGCCCGACCGCCATCGATTCCGGCCCCTTGATGAGGATGTCGGAATATTCCGCGCCGTTGCGCTTCAGCGAACGCAGCAGGCTTTCGGTGTAGGGGTCCATGTCGAAGCGGCCGTGCTTCTGGAAGTCCGAGATCGTGTCGGGCTTCTGCATCAGGATGACCGACCAGTCGGAGTTCTCCAGCGCCGCGAGGCTCCCTTCCGACTTGTAATAGTCGTTGAGGCTCTGCGTCGCGGTGATGAGCGAGGCGCCATATTTGCGGCAGGTTCGGCTGTAGGTCTCGACGAAATCGGCCATCGACCCACCGCGCAGCATCTGCCACGCCTCGTCGATCAGCAGCGCCTTGGGGATCTGGCGGTCCATGCGGCGCATGGTCTGCGACGACATGAACATGATCGCGGTCAGCACGACCGAGCGCAGTTCCTCGCGGCTCGACAGGTCCGAGAGTTCGAACACCGTTAGCGCGTTCGACATGTCCACCGACGCCTCACCGGTGAAGAAGCTGCCGTAGGTGCCCTTTCCCGAGAACGGGAACATCGCGATCGCGAGATCCGTCCCCTGCACAGAGCCGTCGGAGCCGAGCGCCTCGATCACGTCGTCGACGCACCCTCCCCTGCCCTTGGCCTCCCACACCTGGTTGACCGCACGATCGATCAGACCGCGCTCGGTGTCGTTGAGCTTGTCGATGTGACGGCCCATCTGCCCGATGATCGACTTGAGCATCGCCAGCGCGTCGACGAGATAATCCTCGTCCTGCGCCACCAGCGTCTCGTCGATCATCGAGAACGGATTGAGGCTGAACCCGTCGCGCAGGCGGAACTCGACGAAATTGCCGCCCAGGCTCTTGGCCATATGCTCGAACGAGCGGCCGTCATCGATCACGATGATCTTCGCGCCCACGCCGGCGAACGCCGCGCACAGCTCCTGCAGCGCCACCGACTTGCCCGAGCCGGACTTGCCGAACACCGCGACATTGTGGTTGCCCGCCTTGTTCTCGAACGGCGACCAGAAGAAAGGCTGGCCGCGCCGCCCGATGAACATCAGGTGCGGCAGATGCCCGCCGAGATACTCGCCCTGGATCGGCAGCATGTTCGCCGCGGTCGAGGTCAGCATCGTGCGCAGCCGCTTCATGCGCTTCAGGTCGCTGTCGAGCCCGTTGCCGAGCGTCATCGGCAGACACGACATGAACGCCATGATCTGGAGGAACCGCTCGTCGAGCAGGTCCCACCCGGCCGCCTTGTACATCGACTTGACGGTGCGCTCGTTAGCGTCCCCCTGCCCCTTCGGGCTGATGATGCCGACCGCATAATAGGCCTGCACCAGCTTCTTGCCGAGACGCAGCTCCTGGGTGACATGCTCCCATTCGCGGCTCTGGTCCTTCAGCTGCGGGAGCAGCCGCGCCGACTTCGAGTCCGCCAGGCTCGACGTACGCATGAACTTGTAACCGGCCTTAGACGAGGCGGCCTGTTCGTCCTGGTAGCACAGGCATAGCGACGTGAGAGTCGGGCACCCCGGGCGCAGCTTGTCGGAGAACATGTCGCCGATCAGCTTCTGCACGTCCCACGGCGCCCAGCGGTTCGGCAGGTTCCTGACCGAGAAGAAGCGATAGTCGAACGTGTCGGGCCGGATCTCCTGATACTGCGTCTCGCCCGACAGGTTCGTCACCGCGCGCAGCGGCTCGACCGATACCAGCAGGCGGTCGGCCTGGACGACGGTCTGGACGTCGCGCCGCACGCATTGGTCGGCGATCGGATCGAGTTCTGAATATTCCGAGACGTGGTCGGAGACGTCGAACGCCGGCGCGGTGATGTCGTCGATCAGCGCGATCAGATCGACCGGCTTCAGCCGGGTTGCCGGCATGTCGATCGACTGCAGCGTCGAGACGATGCTGTCGCGGACGCCGGTCAGCTCCTCCGGTGTCGCCTTCCCGCTACGGATCGAGACCGACAGGAAGATGCGATGGTTGCGGACGTGGAACGGTCCGTCCTTCGACATCGATACCCATGCGCCGTGACGCAGGAACGCCGACCGCCGCTCGGCGATCTTGCGATGGATGCCGCCCGCCTTGTAGCGCGGCAGCGCATATTGCGCGATCAGCGCGCCCACACGCGGGCTCTGGAATGCGAGCAGCTGGACCCGCGCGCTGGGCGGGACGCTCTCGGACAGCATCTGCGCGATGATCTCCCCGGTGCGCTCGTCCGCACCCATGAGCGGCGCGAGTTCCAGCGCGAACGCGATGCTGTCGGTCTGGTAGAACAGGTCGTGCCGCGCGTCGTAGCTGCGATACGGCAGCCACTGCGACAGCATCGGCGCGCCATGCGAGGGTGTTCCCTGGTCGGGTGCGCGCGTATCGCCGAGCAGGCGGGCTATGAAGCCGGTCTTCGCCATGACGATCAGTCCTCCACGCGCGGCGAGAAGGTCGCTGGGCGGTTACCCGGCGTGCTCGACGCGAGTTCGGGCGAAGCCGGCTTCTGCGTCGCGGCGATCGGCACACCCTTGCCAGCAGCCGCGTCGCGCGCCCTGGCCCGCGCGGCCGCGACCGCTGCCGCACTTGGTGCGCCGACCGCGCTCGCCGCACCTGCGGCCGCTGCCGGGGCGGCGACCTGCGCGACCTCGGCGGGCACCGGGGGAAGCGCGGCGATCGGCGCGCCGAGCTGCGAGAGGATCTCGGGGCTGACGTTGAGCGTCTGCGTCGCGGCAAGCGCCGAACCGTGGCCGTCGGTCGCCGCCAGCCACTGGCCGTTGTCGACCACCGCCTGCACGACCGCGGTCTCGTGGAAGCGCCCAGCCGCGTCGACATGCGAGGGGAACACGATCCGCAACACCTTCTGCGGCCCGACCCCCGCCGCCTGCGCCGGCACCGGCGTCGAGGCATAGGCGATCCGCTGCGTACCACCGCTGTTGCGCGCGGGTGCCTGGTACGGTCCTGCGGGATGATAGCCACTGTCGCCAGTGATCTCGGCCAGCGCCTTGTCATCGATGACGGTCGCCGGCGAGCAGCTGCCACCCTCGGGCGCGCCGCACGCGAACTTGCCCGAGATGTTGGTGCCCAGCGTCGTACAGCTGGCGAGCAGTCCCAGGCTCGCGGTCATCGCCAGCGCGGCGATACGCTTGGCGCGGGCGTGCGGGCGATAGTCGGAAACCGGGCAGGCCGGCAGGCGGATCACGGATCGGGTCACGACTTGGCTCCCTTCAACCATTCGACGAGCTGGGCCTTGGGCTTGAAGCCCTCGATCACCGCCCCGTCGGAGCGGACGATGACGGGCGTCCCGTTGATGCCGTGCGCCTTGGCGAACGCCTCGTTCTCATCGAGACCGCTGGTGTCGCACTTCGCGCCTGCCGGGACCGGGTTCTGCGCATAGGCCGCGCGGACCGCCGCATGACGATCGCGGGCGCACAGCACCTGCTCGGCGATCTCGCGGCTTCCCAGCACCGAGATCGGGCGCTCGATGACGCGCACGTTCATCGTCTCGAGCGCCTGACTGAGCGCGCGGCAGTAGCCGCAGTGGAAATCGGAGAAGACGGTGACCGTCTGCGTGCCCGAACCCCACACGATCGCACCCTTGCTCGACAGCCGCGTCACATCGAGCGTGCGGGCGACAGCGGGCTGGGTCGTGACGCGCGCACCCGCCCTCGCCGCGCCGGCCTCGGGCGCATCGGCCGTGGCATTGGCCTTTGCCGCGCCGCCCACCAGCATATCGGGATTGAGCGCGAGCAGCTTGGCGGCGGTCAGATCCTGCCGCGTCTCCATGTCATAGACGCGGCCGATGACGAGATAGCGCGCCGACTTGTCGACGTAGAACAAGTTCGCACCCGCCACGACCTCGCACAGCCCGTCGACCTTGGAGCAGTCGATCGCATCGACCTTGGTCTTGGGAAGCCGCTTCTGCAGCGCGACCTGGACCTGCGCGCCGATCGGCGCTTCGGCCGAGCCGGTCAGCAGCATCGCCGCCCCCGCCATCGCGCCGATCATGATAGTATTTGCCATGTGACCGCCTCCTTCCGGGCTCAGTTCTGGATGAAGACGCCTTCGAGGAAGACGATCTCGACATCGATGCCGGTCGGCATCTCGATGATGGGCTGGTACTGTTCGGCGCGCTCGATCAGGTATTTGGAAACTGTTCGACCGCTCTGGTCGGCGCCGCCGCCCAAAGCGCGCAAACCGACGTTGCCGATGCTCGGGGTGCGATTGATCCCTCCTTTGCCGTCTGTCTCGAAGGTTGCGAGTGGCTGGTTGAAGGCAGTGTTCAGCGCATTGCCTGCACCACCTACAAGCCCAGCAAAGAAAGCTTGCATCGCCAAGGAGCCCTCGCGACTGACGACACGGCCGCGCACGCCGGTCTTGCCGGCGAAGCTGATGAAGCCCTTCACGTCCGACACCGCGAACCGGCCATTGGCCTGCGGACAGGTCATCCGCTGCAGCTTCACATAGACCTTCTCGGAAGAGAGATCGCCGCGCGCCGCGCCGTTGATGACGCAGCCTTCGATCCGCGTCGTGAGCAGCTTGCCGTTCTGGTAGACCGAGCGCGCCGGGCCGGTGATGCGCAGGATCACCGGCAGCGGATCGGTCTGCGACTGCACCCCCGCCGAGGCGTCGACGCCGACGATGACCTTCGCCTTCGCGATCGAGTTGGGCGGCAGGTAATTGGGGCTGTCGGTGTAGCTGGTCGTGCCACCCGAGATCCGAGTCGCGGTGCCCGAGGGGCCGCCCTCGAACGACACCAGCTTGATCGAGCGCGACTGCGACACCGCAGCCGCTGCCGCCTCGCCCGCCGTCATCGGCGCGCCGGGAGTGCGGTAATTGGGCTGGCCGGGGCCATACATCTGCGTCGGAGCCGGCGCGGCCGGCGCGGCGTTACGCTGCGCGATCTGCTGGCGAAGCTGGTCGTTCTCCTGCTGATAGGCGCTCATGACCCGCTGGCCATCGCTCGCCATCGACTGCTTCTCGCCCTGGAGCGCGGCGATCTGCGCCTGCAACTGCTCCATCTGCGCGCGCTGGCCGTCGACGCCCTTCAGCTGATTGTTGATCGACTGCATCTGCGCTTCGGATGCGGCCTGCCATTCACGCTGCGACATGTTCCGGTTGACCATGTCGTCGGTGGTGATCTTCACCTCCTTCCCGTCGGTGCCGACCGGCTTCAGCTTGGCATCGTCGCCCATGACGTACCAGGAGCCCAGCACCAGCGCGACGGCGCCACCACAGCCGAGGTAGAGCAGCTGCTTCTTGCGGACGGCATCGTTGCCGGCCATCAGCTCGCTGTCCCCGCCCTCCTCCGGCTCGGTATCGAGCTGCTTGGCACGGTTACGCTGGAAGATGTCCTTGAGGCTCATGGCCGCACTCCGTTGGCGAGGCCCGAAGGCGTGACGATATAGGCGGTGGTGGCTTCACCGGGCTTGAGGTTGGGGTTGGCGACCGAGACCGCGATCGCGTTCGACGGTGCGATCGTTCCCTCGCCCAGCGCGACCGGAACCTTGCCCCGGTTCTCGATCCTGAGCGTGCGGCCTGCGAGGCTGGCGCCGCGATACTCGGCGACCATCTGGACCTTGAGCGAGCCAATCATCACCGGGTCGGTGACCGCGGGCCTGACCTCGAACCCTTCGAGCGGCGCGGACTGGAACATCGCCTGGACCAGCGTGGCGGACGCCTCCTGCGGCGATGCCGCGACGGCCGCGACCTGCGTTTCCGCGGCGCCACCGATATCCTTGTTCTCGACGAACACCTGCTGCGCGTCGTCGCCGGCGAGCCGGCACGAGAATTTGTACACATAACCCTTCGACGTCGTGCCGAAGAACGACACGTTCGGCCGCGAATAGGCTTCCGGGACCGACACATAGATGTCGCCCCGGGTCGGTTCATTGACCACGGTGAAATCGTCGGTATCGACCCCGGTGGTCAGCTTCGAGACGCTGGCGAAGCGATCGTCCTTGAGGCTGACGCGGGTCAGCCCCGACTTCGACATCGTGCAGGCGACCTCGCTGTTGTCCTTTGCCAGCACATGCTCGTCGGCGAAGGCCGGCGCGGCGAGGACCACGCCGCCCGCCACGATCATCCCCGCCCCGATCAGGCGCGATAGCGAACACAGGCGCGATGCGAAGGCGGTCCCGCCCCCGATCAGCCCGACTGCGACCCAGGCGGTCATGCGTCGTCTCCGATGGTTGCCGCGGCGTCCTTGTCGGCCTTGGTGACCATCCCGAAGCCCTTGAGCTGGAGGGTCAGGCCGCGATACGCCCAATAGAAGCGGAAGGTCTTCGGCTCGGCGGTGACCGACTTCGAGCCGACGACGGTGTGCAGCGTGCCGGTCACTTCCGAGGTCAGTTTCTCGGGATCGACCTTCATGCCGGCGAGCGTGAAATACTGGCTGATGCTCGATCCGCGCTGCTCGTTGAGGATCTTCATCAGGTCGCGCTTGAGCGAACCATGTGCTTCCGGCGTGGCGATCGCCAGGATCGAGTCCATCCAGTATTCGAGATTTTCGGGCGAGCGGTTGAGCGTCATCAGCGCGGTGTCGCGCGTGACCATCTCCAGATACTGCTCGCTGACCCCGCTCGACGAGAGCGTCAACGGGGAGCGGACGATCGGCTGCAGGACGATCTCCCGGTCACGGGTCGCGCCGACTAGGAACAGCAGCACCACGAGGCCCGCGAGGACCAGCGCGACGATGCCGAGCATGTTGCGCTGCTTGAGGACGCGCTGCGACTGCGCGAGACCGACAGAATAATCCATTTAGCCCACCATCACGCGAAGGTGGGAGGGCGGCGTCGCCTTCAGCCCGGTAAAACTCGACGGCAGGTGCCAGTAGGCCATGTGGAGAATCCACGACGTGGCCTTGCCGGCTTTGAGTTTCCGAAAACCCCACCAGCCGAGCAACGAGACCATCAGTCCGATCACGACGTGCTGCGACAGGATCCCCCAGATGAAGGGGATCGCCATCGCGAGGAACTCGTCCAGCGTCCAGAAGCCGATCAGCTCCGGGTCGTCGAGATGCGAAGGGATGGTGTACCGGTCCATAAGCTAAGCCGCCCTCCCAGCGGTTGATCCAGCCGACGCCTCAGATCGTCGCGGTGACGGTCGAGGTGACGATCGGGATACCCGTGCCCGCGCCGACACCGACGGCGACGGGAACGGCCACCTGGCCGAGGCTGAAGCGGCCCGACGCCAGCGCGACGATGCCGCCGGCCAGGCTCATGACGGTGATGATCTTGCCGCCCGAGCCCTCGAGGAAGTCCGTGAACTTCGTCAGCGCGGTATTGAACGTCGTATCGGCGCCGGCGAACGCCGCCGACGCGCCCAGGACCATCACCATCGCGATGATCGCCAGGCCGAGAAGGACGCCATTGATCTGGCCACCCTTCGGCATTGAAAGTGCAGACATGCTCTTTCCCCTTGAAAGACGAAGCACAAGCGCGTCGTCTCCCTAAGGATTTCGCAAGTATTGACCCTCGACAAGACGGAAAAAAATTACCGTATCAACTTTGACTGCGGGAAAGCCCGACTACGCATTTCCGCCAAAAACTGACGCGATGGGTCTCAGACAAACATAGGGCAGGTAATTTTTTTACCACCTGCGGAATTTTTTTACCGCCTTCGTTGCGAAACTGGAATGACCACCCCCGGTCGTGCGGCAATGATTGATTCGAGAAACTATCAATCCAGATGGTATGCGCTCGCCCGCACTCGGGTTATCCGTTCCCCATGTCGAATGTGATCTACGCCTTCCGGGTCAGCGATGAGCTGTTCCGTCTCACAACAGAAGCGATCAGAACCCGGTCGCTGGCAACGCGACGGTTTGAGACCGTTTCCTCTACCGCCCTGTATGGACTGGAGAAATTCTTGGATATGCCGGATTTCGAGCTGATGCTCGAACGCGCCGCGACGATCGAGGACAATGGTGAAAACCGGGTCGGTTTCCGCATTCAGATCGATCAGAAGGCGCTTTTCCAGGCCGCGCGGGACAGGGCCACTACCGACCCCACCACCCCTGCCACAGCGCGTTTCCTGCTCACCGTGTCGATGCTGTGCGTCTTCGATTGTGCGATTCGTCGAAGAGTTCCGACTAACGCTAAAAAAAATATTGACAGCCTCTCGGGCTATAACCGTATATAGCGCCCAGAAGGGGGGTCGTCATGACTGACCAGAGGAATGCAGCAAGCCGACAGACCGAGACAGACTTCTACTATCCGCTTATCATCGAGCAGTGGAATCGCCGTGGCGTAACCAATGTCGAAATGGCCCGGAGACTCGGGAAAAGCGTCAGTCTCATCGGAAAGGTCAAATCCGGTCGCGCCAGCTTTACGGCCGCGATGCAGATAAGGGTCATGGAGATCCTGGAGATCGACCGGCAACGTGCGTTTCTTGCCGCAGTCTGGATGAAGACGCCCCTCGCCTATTTCGATGACAACTTCGACAAGATCTACCTCGTCGCGTGCCGCTTCGTCGAAGCTTCCTGCCCCCAGTTACTGTCGCTCGCCGAGCAGGTGAAAGGCGATGGGCTTGCTCCCGAAGCGATCGAGCGGGTTTTGCAATCCATCCTGATGAACATGCTCAATTCGGTTCCCCCGCCCCGGACCGGAGCAAACTGAACCAATTCCGGTGGTGAACTCCGTTCCCATCAAACGAGCTTTGGAGAGTGACACCTGTTTCGCTTAGAGGGCGATATGGACTCTCAGCCGAAACCCGCGCGGTCGACCCTATCGATGCGCCGCAAAAAAGAACGCGAGGATGCTGCGGGTTACAAGCGGTCCACCTACGCGCTCTCCCCTGCATCGCTGCGAGTCGCGGACGAGATCCAGCGTCGCTATCAACTTGGCTCCCGCGAGGCCGCTATCAACGCACTTCTCGAACTCATCGACCGCGATCTGTTCCTGTGGCACGACATCCTTGTGTCGGAACGGCGATAGAGGCCTCTGATGGATCTGCGCACCAGTCCGCCAGCCGACGAATCGGGTCATGCCATTGTCGATTTTCTCGACGAGCATCGACTGCCGCACAGCCCCGAGAATTACGGCTTCGCTCACACCTATTTCGAAGGTGCTGACGAGGCCCATTTCATGGTCGTCGCCAATCTGATCGACGGCGGTTATCGCCTCCGACAGGAAGACGTGCGAGCAATTTCGGCACCAGCGGATCTCCATGGCACCGCGACGACGATCGGTGAGCTTTCCACGGAGGTCATGCACATCATCGGGGCAACCGCCCAGGAAGCCAATGCCTTCGTCAAATCGCTCACGCTCACCGCGGCCGAACTGGTCTCGACAGACGGCAACATTCACAGCGCGGTCGCTCGGATGACTGCCCAGGCCGAGCGCGCCGAAGAGCGGTTGAAGCAGCTGAGCCTTCAGACGGCGCTAGTCCGCGAGCGCCTACGCTCGCTGGGCGTCGATACCGACATCGATCCTGCTACCTCGCTCCTCAACCGCATCGCGATCGACTCGGTGCTCACCGCCGCACTCGGGCGGGAAGGCCCTACCCTTCTTGCGCTGGTTGCGCTCGATCAGGTCACCTCGATCGGGGCGGCTCATGGGATCGGCGTCGTCGAGCGGGTCCTGCGCGCGCTGGGCCAGACATTGCGGGATCATTGCATGCCGCACCGGGTCGGCCGCTGGGAGGCAAAGCGGATCGCCATCGTGTTCGACAACTGCGACCCCGAAGCCGCCCGCGATATGCTGAACGCAGCCCGCAAGGCATTCTCGAGGCGAAAGCTGCAGCGCGTCGAGAATGAGACGCCGATCGGCGAGGTGACATGCTCGGCGGGGCTCGTACTCGCCCCCAACGCTGTCTCCGAGGATCTGATTGCAGACGCAGCCGATGCGCTGGCACGGGCTTCGAATGGCTTGGGCAACCGGGTTATTCTTGAGCAGCCAGCTGCGCGCCCATTCCCGTGATACGCCGCACGCGTCGGCACCGCAGCTATCGCGCGGGAAAATGCCTGTAAAAGGTCGAGATCGAGACGCCGATCGCGCGCGCGATCTCGCGCGACGACATCTCCGTCTTGAGCAGCTTGGTGGCCGCGTTCCGGCGCTCTTCGGTCATCATCGTCTTTCGCCCGCCGAACCGGCCCTTGCGCCGTGCGACGGCCAGCGCAGCAGTGGTCCGCTCGCGGACCAGCTCGCGTTCCATCTGGGCCATCGCCGCCAGGATGTTGAAGACGAGCCGCCCCGCCGTTCCCGAAGTGTCGATTCCATCGGTGATCGAACGCAGCCCGATCCCCTTCTCGTCGAGGTCGGCCGACAAATCGACCAGCCCCTTCATGGTGCGGCCGAGGCGGTCCAGCTTCCACACGACCAGCACGTCACCCGATCGCGCATAGGCAATCGCTTCGGCGAGGCCAGGACGATTCACTTTCGCGCCGCTGGCCTTGTCGGAATAGAGCCGCTCGCAGCCGGCTTGCTTCAATGCCTCGATCTGGGGCGTCAGATCCTGGTCGGCCGTCGACACCCGCGCATAACCGATCAACATGCAATTTTCCCGAAACTCATCGACAACGGCCCTGCCACTGAGTTACTAACGGAAATGGGTTTTGAGAAGTGCGCTTTGTTGACAACTTCCAACGGGATCGGCCGATCGCGGTCACGAGCGGCGGTATTCCCATGAGGGCGTCGCAAATCAGATGGTTCACAAGAATCTCTCCAGCGGCATTTTCCGCTCACGGGATGTCATCGAAACCACAGATCGACGGTGCCGATACCGGGTTCACCCTCCTTGAATGGGGGGGGCAGAGGACAGCTATCTGTGGTTTCGATGACATCCGCCGACGGCCTGTGTCGGATGAGCGACCCATGTCCGCAACCTTCATCAAACCGTTTGTGGTTTCGATGACATCATCCGGCTTTCCGCGCTATCGACGGGAACGTGCGGCAAATGGCTAAGGCTGTCGTCAAACGGATATCGTCTAGTGGTAAACAGGCTTCAGAGGTCAGCCAAAAGGGCTTGGCAGAAGCACCCCACACGCCAGTCCAGGGTGATTTGTTTTCACTGGATAGTCCCCTTCGCGGCGGTGTTCGTGGCGAGCGCTCCCTCATGGCGTATCCATTTTTCGCATTGAGTAAGAACGCCTGGACGACCCAATTACGATACACTGCCAACAATGTGACGATCGAAGTAAATCCCGGGCATCGGGGCGTAGCAACAATCTATGACAAAGAGGTCCTACTCTACATCGCCAGCCTTATGGCTAGCCGTCTAGAGGAAGGAGGAGCCGTAGGTCAGGATTTCCAATTCACGGGCCATGACCTGTTCAGAGTCACTGGCACGCCCGTATCAGCCAAAGCATATAATCGATTGTTCGAGTCACTCGAGCGCTTGCAGAGTACTCAGATCAAGACCGACATCGAGACCGGTGGTGAGGGAGTCGCAGGCTTTTTCTCGTGGGTCGAAAATGTCCAACTGAAATACTCTAAATCAAAGGACGGGACTCGCCGCCTGAAGGCCGTCAGAGTTCGCCTTTGCGATTGGCTACATCGGGCCATCATGAAGGACCGGGACATATTGAAGTATGCACCGGCCTACTTCCAGCTAAGTCCCGTCAATCGTCGCCTCTATGAGGTAGCGTCTGCATTATGCATTGACGGCCCTGTATCACTAACGCTCGGCGATCTACGGCTACAGACTGGATATCAAAGCCCCTGCCGGAGCTTTAAGCGCCTTCTGAAAGACGCGGCCGAGCAGAATGCCATACCGGGATTTACATTGTACGTCGAGGAACAACCAGGCGCTCGGATGCCCGTTGCCGATGATCGGATCACCATAGTGCCGGTCCCGATCAGCCAACGCGAATCAGATGCCGCGTAGGCGAATCATCGACGGCCAGCGAAGATCCCCACACAGAGTTTAGAACCGGATCTGAGGAAGGTTGTCATTGAAACCTCAGGTTTTCAGACCTCGATGTCACCGAAACCACAGATATTTCGGCTTTGATGTCATCGAAACCACAAACCTTCGCAGTTTCCGGCGCTCTGAAAATATCGCAGGGTATGTTCACCGATTTCTAATGATCGGCGAGATCAGGATAGCGACCGTGACCACATAAACGAATGCCCGGCACGAAGGCCGGGCACCCTGGAACCGATAGGTGGCAGCGTCTGCAAACGCTGACCGGTCTCCCACAAGACCCTCCATCTAGCCGATCCCGATCCCCGGTTCAAGGGAGCGCGCTTCGCGCCACGCACGAGTTTTGCCTGCTGACGGTCCCTCCATCCGAGGGGACGAACGATGACCTACACCCAGACGGCTTTCACCGGCCGCACCGGCGCACGGCCGATTACGGCGCTCACGCGCGAGCTGACACGACGGATGAAAGTCGTGGATGACACTGACATCGAGGTGTCCAAGCGCGATGCCCGTAACGTCGTGAAGGCCTTGCGCGGCGCGATCGGCGTCAGTCCCGGCGCGATCGAGACGCTGATGGACCTCATCCAGCTGACGTGGGAAGCCGATTGGACCGAAGGTCGGTTGCTCATCGTGTGGCCGAGCAACCAGCACCTCGCCGACACCGCCCGCAAATCGGTAGCCTGCATCAAGGCGCGGCTGCGTGAATTGCGTGAAGCGGGCCTCCTTCTTGCGCGTGACAGCGCGCATGGCCGCAGGAGCGGCTACAGGGATCGCGACGGCGCAATCGTGGAAGCCTATGGCCTCGACCTGTCACCTGTCCGTCTGCGCTACGCCGAACTGAAGGAGGCTGGTGACCGGCTCAACGCGCTCCATGCGCTCTTCAAGACCGGCAAGAAGGAGATCGCGCGCGTCCGCCGCCTCGTCGGTCAGGCACTGGCGCAAGCGGCCGAGATGAAGCTCGCCGGGCCGCACTGGATGCGGTTGCAGGAAACGATCGACGCGATCGCCTTCACCGCGGGACAGGCGAAGGCGATGGGCGACAGCGATGGCTATCAGGGCGCGCTCGACCGTCTCGACACTCTTGAGGATCAGGTTGGCGAGACCGTCGATCGGTTCATGTTTCCACCAGAAAATAACCCCTCGGGGTCATCTGACGATCCCTTCATACATATACAAACCATTCCCCTTGAAGATTCCGTACATGCTGTTCGCGATTGTAGTTCCGACCCGGACCCGGAGCAGCCCAAACAGGCCGTGCTCCCGGCCTCGCCGTCGAACAGCCGGTTCAAGGTGAAGCCTTCGGATTTGAAGGAAATGTTCCCGACCGCGGCAATGTACCTCCCCTCCCCCTCGCCGGGGTGGGCCGACATTCACCACGCTGCCTCGCGGCTGCGGCACGATCTCGGTATCCGCACCGGGACCTGGGTCGAGGCGCTTGACGAGCTGGGCCGCGACGGCGCGGCGGTTGCGGTCATGATCACGGCCGAACGGTACAGCCGCGACGAGATCCGGCTGACGCCGGGGGCGTATTTCGCAGGGATGATCGCTCGCGCAAAACGCGGCGAGCTCGATCTGCCCAGGAGCCTGTGGGGGTTCAGGACCGAGCGGATGGCAGCGCATTGATGCAGGACCGGTCGCCACCCTGCCCGCCGGCGCTGACCTCGACCGATGTTGGAGCGCGATCCGGTAACTTACCCGCGCCTCGACGGTTAAGCGATCGTCAGCATCCTGCTGTTAGGTGGTCAGCATGCCCCAAGCGACATTACAGGCCTGGCTCTCGCTCTACGCCGCGGTCGGCGTCATGGTCGCGATGTGCGCGATCCTCACGGTGATCAAGACCGCCCACGACTATCGCTCGGGGACGAGCAAGCTGCCGACCGCGACTGTGCTGGACAAAATGCTCGTCGCGCCCCGGCTCTGGGTGCGTTGGCAGATCAACTATCTGCTCGGCGCGCCGGCGATCCTCGGGATCGCGATCTACTACGCCCATTATCTCGGGTTCGGCACGCTGGTCGACGTGTAGGCCAGCAACTGCACCCCCCTGCCCCGCGGCATCGTCGCCGCGATCGGCGTTGACGCGGTCTGGATCGAGGCTGTCCTGAACGCTCCGTTGCTCCACCCACGCGTGATCGCCGCGACATACTCGATCGTCTCGCGGAACGGCGGAATGCGTCCCATCGTGCGGACCCTTCCCGGTCCGGCGTTGTAGGCGGCCAGCGCCAGGTCGACGCGCTTGAACTCGTCGAGGTGCGCCCGGAGGTATCTGGCCCCTCCCCTCAGGTTCGACAACGGATCGCGGGAGTCGAACACGCCGAGCCCGCGCGCCGTGCCCGGCATCAGCTGGGTGAGACCGACAGCGCCCTTGGGAGATACAATCAGCGGATCGTAGCGGCTTTCCTGGGCGACCAGCGCATCGAATAGCCCCGTAGGGACGCCGGCCTCACAAGCGACGGCCGAGATCAGCGGAAAATACCGCGCGCGACGCGCTTCCTGCCATGGCGCCAGATCACCGCGCGGCCGGTACGGTGTCATCGTACAGGCCGACGGGCTGTACATATACGGCGCGACCACGCTTTGCGCGATCAGCGCCGCGCCTGTCATCACCCGCCCCGTCTGCATCCAGAGCGGCACCGGGATCGAAGATCGACCGACATCGATCGGCTGATCCTGCGCTCCAGACGCGCCGATCTGAAGGAAATCCGATTGCAACGCCTCGGGCGACAGACCTTGTGGAGCAAGCGCCGGTATCGCGGGCTTCGCAGCGGATCTCCCGACGTCGATCACGGCCCCGTCGGAAACCTCACGAAAGGCGACGAGTTCGGCCTTGCGCTGTGACGCATAGCCGGGACTGGTTGATATGCTCACCGCCAAAAGGGTGAGCATACGCATGATTGGTAATGCGCGCTTCATGCCGCGAAGCAGCCAGCTTACGCGTATGCCGTCAATATGGAAAAAAATTCCACTACTGACCGACTTGTGGCCACTCACGGCGTTTTCGCTGCCGACATGGGAGCACCTCAAGGTTTGTGACACGGACAGCGGTAAGCTGAACAGGTAGCGAACAGGGCGGCTCAGGCCACCTTGGCTCCGGGTCCGCCGGCGATGTTGAGTGCGCGGTAGCCGTCTTGATCGAGCTCGGCAGCGGCGTTTTGCCAGAGGTAATCGCCGGTCAGGCTGATGTGTCGCCAGCCTAGCGGGGCTACATGGGCGAGCAGCTCGTCGGGCGCGGGCTCGCCGCTGGCGCGCAGATGCTCGACGGCGCGGCCCATGTAAAGCGTGTTCCAGTACACGATCGCGGCGGTGACCAGCGTCAGCCCGGACGCTTTCAGCGCCTGGTTCTCGAACTGCGGATCGCGCAGGCGGCCCTGTTTGTGGACGAACACGGCTTGGGCGAGCGTGTGACGCGCCTCGCCCTTGTTGAGCCCAGCCTGACACTGCTGGCGGAGCGCCCTGGATTCTAGCCAGTCGAGCGTGAACAGGGTGCGCTCGATCCGGCCCAGCTCCTGGAGCGCGAAGTCGAGCCGGTTCTGGCGACGGTACGCGGCCAGCTTCTTCAGCATGACCGACGGTAGCACCACGCCGGCCTTCACGGACGCGGCGAGCCGGACGATCTCGTCCCAGCTTTCGCGGATGGCAGCGATGTTGAACGGGCGCCCGATCAGCTTCGCGAGCGCCTCGGGGCGGGCCGTGCCCGGGAACAGGCCGAGCCGGCGATCGGCTAGATCGCGCAGGCGGGGCACGAACCGGAAGCCGAGTAGGTGCGCGAGCGCGAACACGTGGTCGGACGCGCCGCCCGTATCGGCATAGTGGGTCGCGGGTTCGATGCCGCAGCCGTGCGCGACCAGCCCGTCCAGCACATAGGGCGCCTCCGCCGCGGTCGCCGAGATCAGCCGGACATGGTAGGGCGCGTAGGTATCGGCGACATGGGCGTAGATCTTCTGCCCCGGCTCCCGGTCGTAGCGCGCGTTGGTGCTGCCGGCCGCGCCCCGCCTGCCCGAGCGGAAGAACTGCCCGTCCGAGCTCGACGCGGTGCCGTCGCCCCACACGCGCGTGAGCGGCAGCGCGGCTTGCGCGTCCACCAGATGGCGCAGCCCTGCCGCGTAATTCTCTTCCGATACGTACCAGCCATGCGTCCAGGCGAGCTGGGCGTAGGTGACGCCCTGGCTGGCGTTGGCCATGCGCTCGATGCCGAGGTTCGTCGCGTCTGCCAGGATCGCGGCGAGCACGGCCTGCGGGTTGGAGTGGGCGCGGCCCGAGCGCAGTTCCGGAAATGCGCACAGGAACCCGGTGCGGGCTTCCACCTCGGCGAGCAGCTCGGTGATGCGCACGCGGGGCATGAGCCGGTCGACGGCCGCGTCCAGCCTGTCGGCCGCAGCGGGCGTTACGGCCGCGAGCGGGCTGACCCTGAGGTTACCGCCCCGCAGCTCCACGCCGTCGAGCGTGCCGCGCTTCAGCGAGCCTGCGAACCGGCGCAACCGCCAGTCGAGCAGCCTGGCGCGCCCCTCCAAGTAGCGGCCGACGTCGGTGTCGAACGGCAGCGTGAGCGCGATCTCGGCCGCTTTGCCGGGCGGGAGCATATAGCTGTCGAAGCGCAGGTGTTCGCGCGTACCCTCCACCCACAGGTCGCCCGATTGGAGCCGCTCGCGCACGGTCGCGACCGTGGCGGTTTCGTAGCGACGGCGGTCGATGACGCCGCCCTCGGTGATCGCCGCCTTCCATTTTCTGGAAAACGGCATGGGCGCATCGGCCGGTACGTCTCGCCGCCCGGTCGCGTTCAGCGCGCGCACGACCTTGATCGCGCCGAGCACGCCGTCGCGCGAGCCTGCCGCCTTGAACCGGAACGCGTCAAAAAACGCGGGCGCGTAGCGCCGCATCGTCATGTAGCGCCCCGCCGCGCGGATCAGCGGCTCGTCGCGAGTCAGGTCGGCGATCGCGGTCGCCTCGCTCTCGGCGTCCAGAAGCCTCGTCCAGCCCACCCCGTCGTCGAGCGCCGCCCAGACGTCCAACCCGTCCTCGCGCGCGACCCGGAGTGCGCCGACCGTGGCGCCCAGCAGCCGCATGAGCCGGTTCACGTCGCGTGTGGTCGCCTCGATGCCGCGCTTCTGCGCGGCCCTGGCCCTGGCGAACAGGAGGCCGGTCTGCTTGCCGAACATCTCGATCGCGGCGTCCGCGAGCCGCGCTTCCAGGTCGATGACGGCTGCGGCGAGTGTCGCGCGCCTTCTGCGGAGCGAGTAGTCGGACAGGAGGAACGCGGGCGCGACGTGGCCTTCGCGCACGAGCTGCTCGAAGCGGTGCTCGTGGATGCGGCCGGCCATGCCCGGGTCGAGCCCGAGCCGGCGCACGTGCGCGAGCCGGGCGAGAATGCCGGCGAGATTGCGCGCGGTCGGGCTGTCCGACGTGTCGCGCAGCCACGCGAGCGGCGTCGTGCTGCGATCCTGGTCCACGATCAGCAACGCATCCAGCCCCGTCACCTGCTCCGGAGCAAGCGCATCGACCAGCGTGTCGGCCGCGAGGCGGCGCGCCATGGCGCGCCCCGCCACCCCGATCCGCTCGATACGGGCGGGCGCGGGCAGAACGATCCGGGCAGCACGCAAATGGCCCAGCACTGCCGCGGCGATCGGCTTGCCCCGTTCGGTCGCTTCCGCCGCGCGGGTGGCTGCGCCGAGCGCGCCGGGGACGTCGGCCGCCTCGAACGCGCGCAGGCGCAAACGCTCCATCGCCTCCCAGGCGTGTTCGAGCCGGGTCTGGGCGCGATGCGCGTAGCCCTCGAACGCTGTGGGCGCGATGTCGAGTTGCGCGGCCAGGTGCCGGATCAGAAAATCGGGGACGACATCGTCGTGGCGTATGCCGAAGCCGGGATGACGCAGCAGGGCGAGGTGCAGCGCGAAGCCGAGCCGGTTGGCGTCGCCGCGCTTCGCTTCGATCAGTGGCCGGTCCTCATCGGCAACCGTGTAATGCTTGGCGAGCGAGGCATGGTCGAGGGGCACGCCGAACAACGCGCGGCGTTCGTCGCCCGTTAACAGATCGCGTCTGGCCATCGATCACCCCCTGTCCGGGAGCGTATAGTTTATGGCCGACACGTGCGAGGTGTCGCGTAACTCTCAAGTTTCGCGACAGCGGCCCTGACCGGTCACGCCACGAGGGCGGACGCTGTCGCAAATGTCTGTTGCTAATCAGCCGTGTTCCAATGCACATCTGCGACATGCTCCTCGGCTATGCGCGCGTATCTACCGACGATCAGGATCTCACGCTTCAAAAGACGGCACTGAAGGCGGCCGGATGCCGGCGGACATTCGAGGAGAAGGTGTCCGGCGCCAAGCGCGCCCGACCGGAACTCGACCGGATGCTGGAGCAGCTGCGCGACGACGACGTGGTTGTGGTCACCCGGCTCGATCGCCTAGCGCGTTCGACGCGCGACCTGCTCGACATCGCCGAGAAGCTGAACGAGGCGGGAGCGGGGCTGCGCTCGCTCGCCGAGCCCTGGGCCGACACGACCACGCCTGCGGGACGCATGGTGCTCACCGTGTTCGCCGGCATCGCGGAGTTCGAGCGCGAGCTGATCCACCAGCGTACCAGTTCCGGCCGCGCGGCAGCCATGGCGCGCGGCGTGAAGTTCGGGCGTAAGCCCAAGCTCACTCCGGACCAGATCGCGCTCGGACAGCGTCTCGTCGGCGAAGGCACATCGGTGCGCGAAGCGGCGAAGCTGCTGAAGTGTCATCATGCCACGCTCTATCGGGCGCTCAACCATCCGGCGCAGATGCCCGTACATCGCTCGACACGTTGATTGAGGAGTAGGATTTCGCCATGATCTTCGCGCTTCTACTAGCGGCAAGTTCGCCGAATTCCGCGCTGGAGGCGGAGCGGGCCTACTCGGAAGCTGTACTTGCCAGTGGCCGTCAGGCAGCGGCACGCAGTTTCGGTCCACAAAGCGACCCCTGGCCAATACAACATGCGCCCGAAACCGCGCGCTCTCCATCTGTGGCCAGCATGTTGCAAGCAGCCGAGAGTAGCCGAAGGTGGTGGCTCACAATGATGAGTGTCGAGAGCCATGCCGAGCGCAGACCCGAACTTGTCTTTCCGTCCTGTGATCCGAGCGGGTCGGCAGTTGTTATCGGCGGGCTGTACGATGGCGGAAATCGAGTTGGATCATATAAGACGCTTTGGCGGAACAGTGCTGAGGGGTGGCGCTGGGAAATCGACGACTATCGTCGGGATGGATCGAAGGCATTAGCGGCAGAAAGTTTACAAGCGATCGAACCTGAGTGCTCGGCAAAACTCACCAATGAACAGCTCCAAATCCAAGCCGTTAGCGATGCGAAAGAGATCGCGTCTGTTTTGCGACAGGAGCAGGCCGGCAAACAGGTCGACTGGTTGGCTGTTCCAAGACGAAGCGTGGCCGAAGACGTTATCTTTGTCGGCAACGATGGCCGACGCATCCGCAGGCTCCCCGCCAAGCTGCCCATTCGGCGCATAGCGGGTGCGTTATCGTCCGGAAGCAGTTACGATGAAACGCTACGGTGGAGTAGCCGCGTCCTGGACGGGTCTGCACAAGCCCATAGCTTTCAGATCACCCAGTGGCGCGGTCCCAAGAATGGATGGCAGATCGTCTACTACGAGCTCCGCGGGTGAAACATCACGAGAGGTGATCCGGTAACTTCCAACTCGTCCAACCTCACAAACCCACGAAACTTAATATACTTTGCGGCAACGCTCAGGCTTTTGTTGACCATTTGTTCCGACTGCCGCTGTCCATATGACAAACCTTGAGGTGCCCCCGACATCATACGCCTGCATAACGCACTACTTATTGTAGGCTAGCTCTGTAAACCCAGCGCCACACCATGCAGGACGCTGTAGCACCGTGTAGTGCAACGTCCACCCTGTATCACAGTGACTACCTTGTATGGTGCGTAGCACATCATATTGAACGCAACACCGCGTATGATGATGACTACGACGCGCTGCGTCGTAGCACGTTGTCGCACAAGGGCTATCGCGGGGTCTTGCGCTACCGTGTATCACCTTGTAACACGCCGTAATCGATAGGGGTCATTATGGCTGTAATCACATTTTTATCCTCGAAAGGGGGCGTTGGTAAAACCACCGCCGCACTCTTGCTTGCAACCGAACTGGCGCAAGACGGCTCGCCGATCGTCGTGATTGATGCTGACCCTAATTTCCCGCTTGCGGAATGGGCCAGCTTGCCTGGCAAACCCGGCAACATCGAGGTGATCCGCGAAGCTGACGAGGAAGGTATCGTTGACACGATCGACTCCGCGCAACGACGCGCACATCATGTCATTGTTGACCTTGAGGGCAGGGCGAACACCCGGGTCGTCAACGCTCTATTGATGACCAGCCTCGCCATTGTGCCAATGCAGGGCTCAGTACTTGACGCTAACCAAGCCGCTCGCACATTCAGGACGATAAAAACGGCAGGCAAGGCAGCGAGACGAGAGATAGCGTTCACGGCCGTCTACACCCGGACTCCGGCGAGTTACCGCATCCGCTCGCGCGTTGCGAGCAGTATTGCGAAAGACATCGAAAGAGCCGGTATCCCTGCGCTTCGGACTACCATAGCTGAGCGGACTGCTTTCAAAACATTGTTTGCCCAAGGAGGAACCTTGGCGAGCATGGATCATACACAGGCATCATCTCTCGACACTGCCAGGGCCAACGCCAAGGCCTTCGCCACAGAGGTTCTCGCAGCGTTAAAACCAGCTTCCAAGGGAGTCGCCGCAGTATGAGCCGGAAGCAGACGACTACTCCGACTTACGCCGGACTTCCAAAGTTCGGAGATGACGACGCACCCGAGCTAGTTGTCCGTCCAAGCAAAGAAGTACGCGATCAGGCCAAAGCTGCGGCGACTTCCATAGGATTCGGACCAGATCGTACGCCGGAAGCACCATCGGCTGCCGAACGGCCAACCGCGCGTAAGCGAGAGCGCCGGGTCGCCAAGTATCCGGCCCATTACAGTCTTCGCATGACCGACGAAGATCGCGATCGCTTTGATGCATACGCGGAAAATCACCGCATCCCGAAGGGAGAGGCAATGCGAAGGCTCTTAGACCTTGCTGACGCAGAGGAGCGTCGCAAACAGTAAGGCAGGAGTAATATATAAGCGCTGCGACCGCACGGTCCTAAGGCCCCAATGAAATCCAATGAAGGGAAGAGGGAGCCTAGCAGGGAAGGAGACGGGAAATGTCCCTGATTGCTCTCAGACCCACCCAGCAAATCGTCAATATCGTCGGCACCCTCGGCGGGACCTGGCATGGCTACAACGCCATGTGCCGATGCCCGGCCCACGCCGACAGCGATCCCAGCCTGTCGATCCGGCAGGGCCATGACGGCATCCTCGTTCACTGCTTCGCCGGCTGCGCTGCGGAGGATGTGCTACGGGAGATCGCGCGCATCCGACCCGGACGTACCTACGACCCTCCCGCCGAACAGCGCGCCGGTAGACCGGCCAACGTCGAACGGCTGTGGAACGACGGGTTGCCGATCGCCGGGACACCCGCGGAAGCCTATCTGCGCTTTCGCGGTCTCATCGGGCCATTCCACGACCTGCGCTACCACCCGCGCTGTCCATGGGGACCCAAACCGCATACGCGGTTCCTCCCGGCGCTGCTGATCGCGGCGCGGGAGGGGCGAACGCTGCGCTCGATTCAGCGCATCTTCCTCGACCTCGCGCATGGCGGCTATCTCGACAAGGCGACGCTCGGCACGCCGGGAGGTGCGACCTGGCAGGGCATGCGCGTCACCGACACATTGGCGCTTGGTGAGGGGTTCGAGACCTCGGCCGCCTTCACCCAGATCCACGGCATCCCGTGCTGGGCGACGCTCGGCGCGGCGCGGCTCGACCGTGTCCACATCCCCGATAGCGTCACCACGCTGATCTTCGCCGAGGACAATGACTTCGAGGGCCGACGCGCACGACGCAAGGCGTGGGCCGCCTATCGGCCGCGCGGGCTGACGCTGAAGCGGATGCCGCCACCCTCACGTTATGGCGACTGGGCCGACGTCGTGAAACCCGGAGCCTGAGAGGGAAGGGGGGTCGGGGTCGTGAGCTGCACGAGCAGCCACAGACCCGGAGACCCCCATGACCGACCTGTTCGACCCTGCGCCCGCGCGCGCCGACCATGCCACCGCTGCCGCCCGCCTGCTGCTCCCCGCGATCGCCGGCGACGCGAAGATCACCCGAGCGATGCTCAACGACGCGATGATCCGCGCCTATGGCGGCACCGACGCCGATGGTCACTGGACCCAGCGCGAGAGCTTCGAGGTGCTGGAGCATGCGACCGCGCTGGCGGTATGCGCAGCAGGCACCACGCCGGCGGTCGACGCCGCGATCGGGCTTATGGCGCGCCTTCCTACCCAGACCGTGCGCAGCGAGGAGCAGATCGACTGGCAGCAATTCTCGACCCCGCTCGATCTCGCCACGATCACGGTCATGCTCGCGAACGCACGCGCGGATGACATCGTACTCGAACCGAGCGCCGGCAACGGTCTCCTGGTAGCGGGCCTCCCGCCGATCGCGGCGCTCCAGCTCAACGAGATCGATCCCGCGCGCCGCGAGCGGCTGTCGGCCACCTTCCCGAAAGCCAGCGTTACCGGCCACGACGGCGCGCAGATCGCCAGCGTCATGGCATCCGCGGAGCGCCCCAGCCTCATCCTGATGAACCCGCCCTTCTCGCGCTCGCTCGGCCGCGGTGCCGACGCGCTCGCTGCGGTCCGCCACCTGCAGGCGGCGATCAAGCGTGTGCGGCCTGGCGGGCGCGTCGTCGCGATCATGCCCGACTGGTTCTTCAACTCCGCGCGCATGGGCACGATCTGGTCGACGACGCTGGCGAGCGTCGCGCTGCGCACCTCGATCCGGCTGACCCATGCCTATGGCAAGCACGGCACCGGAGTCGCGGTGCGACTCTATGTCATCGACAAGACGGTGGGTGATACCACGACGGTCACGCTCCAGCGCGGCGCCGTAAGCGACCTGGTCGAGGCGCTGGTCATCCCGCCCCGGCAGGATCTGATCCCGGAGGCCGCCACTCCGGCGCCGGTCAAGCGGGGCGGGGGGCTGTCCCTCCTGCGCAGCGTGAGATCGAAGCCCGCTGCCACCCCGCGCATCTTCCGCGCTCTCGCCAGGAACGAGGTTCTCCCGGTCGGCTACCAGGTACTCGAGACGCCGGCGCCACTCGCCGAGCAGTCCGGCGTCTATCTGCCCTATCGGCCGAGCCGTATCGTGTTCGACGCTGCCGGCGAGCATCCGACCGCGCTGGTGGAATCGATCGCGATGGGCTCGATCCCCGCGCCGATCCCCGTCCATGTTCCGTCGCTGCCCGAACGCACCGTCACCGAACGCCTCCTGTCCTCCTCGCAGCTCGAGACCGTCGTTTACGCCGGCCATGCCTGGACCCAGTATATCCCGGGCCTGAGCAAGCCAGACAAGGAGGGCGTGGGGCTGGTGCTCTCCGACGACGGACGCGCGTACCGCAAGGGCTATTTCCTGGGCGACGGCACCGGGGCAGGGAAGGGGCGGCAGGTCGCGGCCGTCATCCTCGACAACTGGCTGGCGGGTCGTCGCAAGAACATCTGGATCAGCAAGAACGAGGCGCTCCATGCCGACGCGATCCGCGACTGGACCGCGCTCGGCGGTCTCGCGGCCGATGTGCAGCCGCTCTCGCGCTGGAAGATCGACGAGCCCGTCACGATGGACGAGGGCGTCCTGTTCGTGACCTATCCGACGCTGCGCTCCAACCGCGGCGACGCCACCCGGCTCGATCAAATCATCGCCTGGGCCGGTGCCGACTTCGACGGCGTCATCGCGTTCGACGAGGCGCATGAGATGGGCGGCGTCGCGGGTGGCGAAGGGTCGATGGGCACCAAGAAGGGCTCGCAGCAGGGCATCGCCGGCGTTCTCCTGCAGAACCACCTGCCCGACGCCCGCGTGCTCTACGCCTCGGCGACCGGCGCGTCGGAGGTGAACAACCTCGCCTATGCCGTGCGGCTCGGCCTGTGGGGGCCGGAGACCGCCTTCGCCAACCGCGAGGCGTTCATCACCCAGATCCGGCAGGGCGGGATCGCGGCGATGGAACTGGTCGCGCGCGATCTCAAGGCGACCGGCCTCTACACCGCGCGCGCGCTGAGCTTCGCCGGGGTCGAATATGACATCCTCCGCCACGAGCTGACGCCTGAACAGATCGCGGTGTACGACACCTATGCCGATGCCTGGGCGATCATCCATCGCGGCCTTGAAAAGGCGCTCGAACTCACCGGCGTCGTCGACGGCAACGAGGGCAAGACGCTCAACTCGGGCGCGAAGGCCGCGGCGCGCTCGCGGTTCGAAAGCTGCAAGCAGCGGTTCTTCGGGGCGCTCCTCCTGTCAGCGAAGCTCCCGACCGTCATCGCGGCGATCGAACAGCATCTGGCGGCCGATCAGTCGGTCGTGCTGCAGCTGGTCAGCACCGCCGAGGCGATCCTCGACCGCCGCCTGGGCGAACTGTCGCCCGACGAGCGCGCCGACCTCGACATCGATCTCTCCCCGCGCGAGGCCGTGATCGACTATCTGACGCGGGCATTCCCGGTCCAGCAGATGACCTTCTTCCGCGATGACACCGGCGAGGTGCGCTCGCGACCGCTGTTCGACGAGAGCGGCCACCCGGTCACCAACCCCGAAGCCGAAGCCGAGCGCGACAATCTGGTCGAGCAGCTTTGCGCGCTGCCGCCGATCGCGGCCGTGCTCGATGCCATCATCACCCGGTTCGGCACCGAGATGGTCGCCGAGGTGACGGGGCGCACCAAGCGCCTCATCACGGTGAGCGGGGGAGGGCAGAAGCTCGAATCGCGCTCGGCCCGCGCCACGCAGGCCGATTCCGCCGCCTTCATGGAAGGCACCAAGCGCATCCTGGTCTTCTCCGACGCCGGCGGGACCGGGCGGTCTTATCATGCCAGCCTCGATGCGAAGAACCAGCAGCAACGCGCGCATCTGCTCCTGGAGCCGGGCTGGAGGGCCGATCGCGCGATCCAGGGCCTGGGACGTACCCACCGCACGCATCAGGCCTGCTCGCCCCTGTTCCGGCCCGTCACGACCGACTGCAAGGGCGAACTCAGGTTCACCTCGACCATCGCGCGGCGTCTAGACAGCCTCGGCGCTCTGACGCGCGGCCAGCGCCAGACCGGGGGGCAGAATCTGTTCGACCCGGCCGATAATCTCGAAAGCGACTACGCCAAGGCGGCGCTCATCAGCTGGTATCACCTGCTCGTCGCGGGGAAGCTGACCAGCACCAACCTCACCGATTTCCAGCATCGCACCGGCCTGGAACTGCTCGATACCGACGGCGTGTTGAAGGAGGATCTCCCGCCCATCCAGCGCTGGCTCAACCGGTTGCTGGCGCTGCCGATCGGGCTCCAGAACTGCATCTTTGACGAATTCCTGGCGCTGGTCGAGGCACGGGTCGCGGCCGCGCGCGAGGCGGGGACACTCGATGTCGGCGTCGAGACGATGACGGTCGAGACCGCGACCGTGCTCGACGATACGATCCTGCGCACCGACCCGGTCAGCAAGGCGACCTCGCACCTGCTGACGATCGAGGTGACCCGGCGCCGCAACCCCATGTCGCTCGAGCGCGTGCTGCGCATCGCCGATACCGACCAGACCGCCGTGTTCGTGCGCAACGGCAAGTCGGGCAAGGTCGCGCTGCGCACCAACGCGCGCTCCTGGCTGACCGAGGACGGGGTGGCGGTGTCGCGCATCGAACTGATGCGTCCGACCCGGCACGAATATCTCGCACTCGACGATCTCTACGAGACGGCCTGGGAGGAATGCAGCCGCGCACGGTTCGAGGCGGAATGGTCGGCCGAGGTCGACGAGATCCGCGGCAAGCTCGACGTCGAGACGATCCGGCTCGCGACCGGCCTTCTGCTGCCGATCTGGTCGGCGCTGCCGAGCGACCATCTCGTGGTCAACCGCGTGGTCGATGCCGAGGGTCGCTCCTGGCTCGGGCGCATGGTGTTCCCGGGCGACGTGCCGGCGCTGTTCTCGAAGATGGGCCTCGACAGCAACGACGTGCTCAGCCCGGCCGAGGTCGCGCGCGCCGCGATGGAGGGCGGGACGGTCACGATCCGGCGACCGTTCGTGTGCGAGGTGAAGCGCGTACGCGTCAACGCCAAGCCGCGCATCGAGATCAGCGGCGCACCGGCCGACCAGCTCGCGTGGCTCAAGTCGATCGGCTGCTTCACAGAGATCATCGCCTACAAGACGCGCGTCTTCATCCCCGTCGAGACGGCCGATGCGGTTCTCGCAAAGCTGATGGCCTGACCGGCACGATAACAGCCAGCTAGCAGCAAGGTAGCCGCTTGTCGGCGAGCCCCAGTCGCCCTCCCGCCCAAGCGGGAAACGAGAGGGGAGAAGGAGCGGGGAGGGTGTCCGGGTCGGGGGAAACACCCGTGCACCGGACACTTTCCCGCTCATGGAGACGATAGATGACCCAGACCGTCAAACTCGCGAAGCTGAAGCGTTCCGAGAAGAACGTGCGCACCACCCCGCCCAAGAATATCGAGGCGATGGCCGCCAGCATCCGCGCTCGCGGCATCATGCAGAACCTGCTGGTGACCGCCGCCCGCCCGAAGGGCATGTTCGAGATAATCGCCGGCGATCGCCGCTATCTCGGTGCGATGATGCTGGCCGAAGCCGGCGAGATCGTTGCCGCCGACTATGACGTGCCGGTCAAGATCATCACCGGCGACGAGGCGGACCTGCGCGAGGTGTCGCTGACCGAGAATTTCCAGCGCGAGCAGATGACCGTCGCCGAGGAATGCGTCGCGTTCCAGCACTTCCTCAAGACCGACGGTGACGTCGACGCGGTCGCCAAACGGTTTGGCCAGACCCGCCGCTTCATCGAGGGACGGCTGCGCCTCGCCGATCTTGCCGAACCGATCTTCGAAGCCCTGGCCGCGGGCAAGATCTCCTACGAGATGGCCAAGGCCTACGGCTCGACGGCCGACAAGGCCAAGCAGGAGCGCGTGTTCGAGCAGTATGGTCACTCGTCCTACGTCAACGCCGACCAGATCCGTCGCGCGATCGCCAACGACACGATGAAGGCGACGGATCCGATCGCGATCCTGGTCGGTGCCGATGCCTATGTCGCCGCGGGCGGCCGCATCGAGCGCGAACTGTTCAGCGAGGACGGTGACCGCTGGACCGACCCGGAACTCGCGCAGACGCTCGCTGCCTCGCTGATGGAGGCCGAGGCCAAGCGGCTCGGCGAGGAACTGGGCGTCGCATGGGTGCGCCCCGTCGCCACGACCAGCCTCTACGGCATCACGTCCGACCTCCACCGCGTGACGCTGCCGGCAGCGCCGCTGACGGACGAGGAACAGACGCGCTGCGACAAGATCGAGGAGCGCGTGCAGGTCATCGAGAGCGATATGGAGGACGAGGGTATCGATGACGACACCTATGCCGCGCTCGATGCGGAATCGGATCGGCTGCGCGAGGAATATCAGGCGATCCACGACAAGGCGCCCGAGCTGACCGACGAGGTCAAGGGCCAGGTCGGCGTCTTCCTGACGCTCGGCCGCGACGGCAAGATGACGCTCGACACGACCTATTACAGCGAAACGCCGATCCGCCTGCCCGGGGACGATCGGCCGCTGCCGTCGTCGCCGTCGTCGCGTCGCACCGCCGACCTGCCGCCCGAGGCGGTCGCTCCTGGCGGCAAGCCGCTCAGCGCGCGGCTCCATGACGAACTGGCGGTCCAGCGCCGCGACATCCTCGCCGCCTCGATCCTCGGCGATCCGGGGCTCGCGCTCGACTATATGCTGTTCTGCCTCGCCGACCCCAGCCACGGCTACGGCCGCTACGGGACGACGGTTCGGGCAGGGCGTCCGCAGGACCCGCAGATGCCCAAGGATCAGCCCGCCACGCAGGCGCAGGTCGCGATCGCCGAAGCCCGCGAGGGTCTCGACACGTCGTGGACGGAAGGGTCGAACCCGGTCGAGCGGTTCGAGGCGTTCCGCGCGCTCAGCGACGACGCCAAGGCGGCCTGGCTCGCGGTCGTGGTGGCGACCTCGCTCGAGGCCAAGCCCGATTACAGCTCGGTCACCACCAACCCGCTCCATGCGCGGCTCGCCTCGATCCTCGAGATCGAACCCGCCAAATGGTGGCGCCCTACCTCGGCGAACTTCTTCGACCGCGTGTCGAAGGGTACGCTGCTGGCGCTGCTCACCAACGTCGGGGGCGCGCCGCTCGCGGCCCGCTACATGGCCTCGAAGAAGGGCGAGATCTCGACCAGCTGCGAGAAGCTGTTCGCCGGCGAAGCGATCACCGAGGCGGAGACCAAGGACGCGGCGCTGGCCTGGGTGCCCGACGCGATGCGGTTCGATCTCGTGTCGGTCGCCGGTGCCGACGAGGCAATCGACGACGAGCCCGGCGATGAGGGCTTCGACGACGACGACTACGGCGACACCGATGATCTCGGTGCCGACGATGCCGGGATCGACAGCGACGAGGCGCTGATCGCGGCCGAATAGCCCCCCGATACCCCCGGCCCGTTCGTCTCCCGGGCACACCTTGGCGGCTGTCCCTCACCGGGGCGGCCGCCTTCTTTTTACCCGCGGACCGTCACGCGTGGCCCGCGCATCGAGGGAGCTTTCCCATGACCTTTCACCGCAAATCGACTGCGCCACGCCGCGATGTCGCGGCCGAGATCACCAACCTCATAATCGCCAAGCTTGAAGCCGGCGTCCTGCCCTGGTCGCGCCCCTGGGGACTGACCGGGGCAGGGGGGCGACCGCTGCGGCATTGCGGCACGCCCTACACCGGCATCAACGCGCTCTATCTCTGGGCGATCGGCGACGCCCAGGGGTTCTCTGGCCGCAACTGGATGACCTACCGACAGGCGACCGAGTTGGGCGGACAGGTACGGCGCGGCGAGCATGGCGCGCACAGCGTCTATTATTCGACCTTCTCGAAAACCGAGGCGGACCGCGTCACCGGCGAGGCGGCGACGAAGAATATCCGGTTCCTGCGCTCGTACACGGTGTTCAACGTCGATCAGATCGACGGTCTCCCGGCGTATTATTATCCGGTGCCCGCACCGCCCGAACCGCGCATCGAGAGCCGGCACCGCGCCGCGATCGATGCCTTCTTCGGAGGCCTGCCGGCGACCGTGCGGCATGGCGGCGATCAGGCATTCTATTCGCCGATCGGCGACTATATCCAGCTACCGCAGCGCGGCGCGTTTCGCTCGGACGATCATTACGCCAGCACGCTCGCGCACGAATATGTCCATTATTCGGGCGCGCCGCAGCGCCTCAACCGCGAGTTCGGCAAGAAGTTCGGCGACAACGCCTATGCGTTCGAGGAGCTGGTCGCCTGCATCGGCCAGTGTCTGGTGTGCGCCGACCTCAATCTGCCCGGCGAGCTGCACGACAACCACGCCAGCTACGTCGATCATTGGCTGAAGATCCTGAAGGGCGATTCAAGCGCGATCATCAAGGCCGCGGCGAAAGCCGAGCAGGCGGTGACCTGGCTCCATAACGCCGCCGCGGGTGGCGCGCCCGGGATCGACCAACCCGAAGCCCTCGCAGCATGACCTGGAGATCGCACCATGCACATCGAATTGCGCAAGCTGAAGGTGGTCGACGCTTTGTCCGAGGAAACGACCTGCTACTCGGCCGAGATCTGGATCGATGGGCAGCGCGCCTTCCTCGCCTCGAACCGCGGTCATGGCGCCGCGGACGATTACCATGCCGTCGGCAGCGTCACCGAACAGGCGGTCGATGCCTGGCTCGCCGCCAACCGGCCCGTCTCGCGGCTCGGCGACAGCGTCATGCCGCACTGCCTCGAATTCGAGGTGGCGGCGCTCATCACCCGGATCGAGGAGGCGAAGCGGCTGCGCCGGCAATGCCGGACGAAGCTGGTGACGATCGAGGGCGACCAGGTGTTCTGCTATCGGCTCAAGGGCAGGACACCCGCCATCGTGTTCGCCGGCGTGCAACGCCTCACCCCGTCGGCGCGCATGGTCAACGGCGATGACGCCGCGCTCGACGAGGCGGTCGCCGTGATGATCGCCCAGGCCGGGAAGCACGCCCCATCCTGATCGCATGACAGCTTCCACCCGACAGGACAGGATACGCACCATGCAACCGCAACGCCGCCCCCTCATCCGCGCACTCGCCTTCGACGAGGTCGGCGCCGCGATCGGCCGCCTCGTGGATGTCGCCTCGTCCGATACCGGGCAGGCCGCGCGCGTCGCGGACTTCCTGCTGGCGTGGTGGAATGGTGACGACAACGGCCACTTCCCCATCCTCCACCTCAGCAACTGCGACGCGATCATTTCCGAGGACATGCTAATTGTCATGGCCTGGCTCGCGCAGGAGCCTGCGATCTATCCCGATGCGTGGGGCTATCGTGACGCAATGGTCGACCTTGTCGGCCGATGGAGGCTGCGATGAGCGCACGGCCGTTACAACCATTATGGGCCTGCTTTCGTTTGCCCCGAACGCAATCATGGCGGCAGACCGTAGTGGGAGACTGGCATGAGCGATAATATACGGCTCGCGCTAATGCGGCAGGCGCTCGCGCTTTATGACGCGACCGACGACGGAGCGACCGTTGCCGCCTGTCATCTGCAGGCCGCGGTCGATGCGGAGCAGGGTCTGCGGCCTATGCAACCGGGCGAGGACATCGATCCTGAAATACCGGAGCAATTACGTAACTGGTTATCGTGAAGGGGAGGGGGAGCGAATTTCTGAGCGCGTGAGGCGCTCGGGAGATCGCTCATGCCCTACGATGTCGCCTTCCGCCACCAGCAGGCGCTCGACCCGAGCGCGCTGGTCACGATTGGAGCAAGCCTTCACGCCATCACCCGCGCGATCGACGACTGCCGCAACGCCGGCATCGCCTTCGAGACCGATCCCGCGGTCATCCTGCTCGCCCGCCATCTCGCAAGCGTCACCGCGCGGCAGTCCGAAGACGCGCTCCTCAAGCGGCGCTGCATGGACCGTATCGCCGAGCTGCGACAGCACCCGGCGCTGCTGACGCTCGCGGTGCGCGGCGTCGCGCACGATGCGGCCGCCAAGGATCGCTTCCACAGCGACGGACGCAAGGCGCTGCGCCGGCTCGCCGAAACGCTGGGGCTCGACCCCGCGCACTACGACCTTCGCTCGAACCGCAGCCACGCCTCCCGGTCCGGCGAGATCACCCTCCACGGCGAGGAGCTGTGGATGCAGCTATCGCTCCACGGCACCATGGCCGACCGCGAGGTCATCTACCGCCGCGTCAGCGGTCGTCACGATCACCTCGGGGAGCGCGACTGCTACGCCTCGATCCGCGACCTGCTCGCGCCCGAGCGGTTCGCCGTGCGGCTGCGCAAGGAATTGCGGCTCACACCGCCGGTCGCCGAGCCGGTCAGCCTGTTCGGCTGATCGATCACCCGTCCACACACGCGAAAGGACCGCCATCATGGGCTGGCTAAGCATGCCGCTGTCGTCGATGTTCCCGCACACAGGCCCCAAAGCCTATCTCGACGCGCAATTCACCTACGACAACCGCAATGCCGACGGGAAGGGCAAGGCGCTGCGCGTCATCGCCTCTTCCTGCCTGCGCAACAAGGTCTGGTACGCGGCCGTGGTGCCGTCGACCGACGGCACCGACGAACCCGCCTTCGCGGCCGTCTGCCTGGTCAGCTGGAATCCGCGTGCCAAGGACGGATTCGTGTTCGCCTACAAGGATATGACCGAACACGCCGGGCCATGCGAGGCCGAATGCCCCGAGCGCATCCTCTCGCTGCTCGGCGATACCGACGATCCCGGTGCGCTCGACTGGCGCCGACGCTGCCTCGAGCGGCTCGCGACCCCGGTACGCCCGCTCGAACACGGCATGCACATCCGCTTGCCGAGCAAGGTCACCTTCGTTGACGGCTATGAGGGAGACGAGTTCATCGTCCACAAGCGCGGCCGCAAGATCTCGCTCGCGATCCCCGGCAACAGCTACCCGAAATATCGGATCGGTAACCTTCGCAAATGGGCGTGGACACTCGTGCCGCCCAAGCCCGAAACTCGCGTCCACAAGACGGTGTTCGGTTGATCGCCGACATCCCCCACGTCAGGATCATCGCCATGTCCGCCCCGTATCCGCCCGTCACACCCAGCCCGAAGCGGTCGCAGCTCTGCAGCCGCGCCCATGCCCAGCGCGTCGCCATGCGGATGTTCGATGCCGGCGCACGCCAGGTCTCGATCGTGCGCACCGGCGATCCGCTGCAACCCTTCCGCGTCCTCCCGGTCATCGTCGACGGGCCGAACGTCGAAGTCGAATTGCGCTACGCATGAGGGGCGCGCTGCTCCTCGGCATCGCCGCGCTCGCCGCCTGCGGGGCAGGGGCACCCCAGGGCCACGACGGTGCGACGATCACCGGCGAGGGGCGGGCGATCGACGGCGACACGGTTTCGGTCGATTTCCGCCTGTCGGGGGCCGACGCCTTCGAGCGCAAGCAGATGTGCTCGAAGGACGGTGCCTGCTATCCATGCGGCAAGTTTGCTCAGGATTCCGCCTCGCGTATCCTCAAGAGCGGTGTCGCCACGATCCGCATGACCGGCGCGAGCAGCTATGGCCGCCCGATCGCCATCGTGACGGTCGACGGCTACGACCTGGGCGAGCAACTCATTTTGCAGGGTCTGGCGGTGCCGGCGACGCAATATCTGCGCGGCGATCCGCAACGCGCCGCGCGCTATGTCGCCGCGGCAGAACAGGCCCGGTCAGCGGGTCACGGTGCCTATGCGGGGGAATTCATCGATCCGGCGCGCTGGCGGCGCGGGGAACGCCTCGCGTGCGAGGCGCGTTATTGATATCCCCCCCTTGGAAGAGGCGGTCCGGCATGCTCCCTTGCCGAACCGCCTTTTCTTTTGTCGTCAGCCCTTGAGCTTCGGACCGGGGCCACGATCGTCGGAATCGTAATCGGGTCCCGGGTCATGCGACCAGGACGCGCCGATCGCGAACGCCGCGTCGAACCGGCCCAGCGGACCGTCCGGCTCGGCCGCGACATACGGGTTGACCAGCGGCTTCACCGGCAGCTTGTTGCGGTAGATGTGCCCGGCGATGCGACCGCGCGCCTCCAGCAGCTTCTCCAGCCAGACGAGATCGTCGAGCATGGTCACGACGCCCTTGCCGGCGACGCAATAATAGAGGCACCGCTGGAAATCGTCGCACGCGGTGCTGAGGATCGTGGTCAGCTTGACCTTGCCCTCGTTCTCGCCCTCATGAATCCATTCGAGCGATTCCCGCAACTCGCGCGCCGAGAGATACGCATCCTCCGGATTGCTGCCGATGCACGCTCCGGCGAGCATGCGCCGGGTGACGCGAATATCCAGATCGACCGACAATTCGGTGAGCACCGCGTCGAGGTCGAACTCTCCGATAAATTCCGAACGCTTCATGGCCAGCTCCTTTGTTCATTGAACGTAACGTGAACAAAGGCGACAAGGCAAGCATTATGGAGTAGCATCACCACCATGTGGCTCGTCCCGCGCGATACCCGGGGTCTAACCTCCCGCTCGCCCGTCCCCGACGTGGTGCGCGAGGCGCTGGTGCGCTGGTATACCGGCGAAGGCGAGGACAGCGATCACCGCGCGTCGGTCATCATGGTGGTCAAGGCACGCGACCATCACCAGTGGATCGCCTGCGACTGCCTGGGGGAGGGGACGGACCCACCGCTACTCTCGCCGGCCTATCTCTCCGAAGCCGAAACCTATTACCTGCGACGCCTTACCAGTATCCGCCAGCGTCGCCCCGAGCATGACGTCGACTGCCCCTTCTTCCGCGAGCAGGCACCGCCCCGCATCCGCGAGAAAGCGACCGCCACCCCGCGCACGATCAACGAGCCGGACGGGCTGTTCTCGGCGCACCGGCTCGCCCCCGAGAAACTGGCGCAGCTGCCCGACGACAGCGAACCCGACGATCGCACCCGCGGCGTCGCGATCCCGCGCCTCGCGCGGCTGCTGTGGCAGCTGATGGAAATGGCGCAGGTCAACGTCGTCGAGCCGCTTGAGGTCGGCGAGCCGCGCACCACGTCGATGGCGAGCGAATTCGCGGCGATGCGCGCCGCGGCCGAACGGGTCCAGATCGCACCGGGTATCCCGCTCGCGCGCCATCTCTACACCCACATCGACCCCTACGAACGCGGCATCGTATTCGCGAAACTGCGCGAGGCGGCGAAGAAATGGCCGAGCGAGCACGCCCCGCAGGCCTTCCTCCTCCTGTATGCGATCGACGTCTCCGGCTCGACCATCACGCTTGCCGAAGGGCGCGAGCTGATCGTCAAGAACCGCATCCGCCACATCGGCGTCCACCAGCGCCACATCGGACCGCCGTATCTGGTCCTGGCCGTCGTCGGCGAGCACAACCCGCGCGAGGGCTATGCGTGCCTGCGCGCCTATGCGCAGCCGATCGCGCGCCCCGCCAATTTCGTCGCGATCCACAATCTCGCCGAACGCAAGACGATCGTCGGCCTGCTCGATCTCCAGTACCGGCTTCGCCGGCGCGGCATCGGCGTCGGATTCAAGCGCCTCCTGTTCGACATCGCGACGTCGATCGGCGACGTCCGCCCCGACCTCATCCTGGACCTGCGGGACTTCACCACCGGCGAGGTGATCGAGGCGGCGCTCGAAGTCGTCACCGGCGACAATCCCGATGCGCTGGGGCTGAAGCTGCGCCAGGTCGAAAAGCTGCGTGAGATCGCGCCCGTCGTGACGATCCATGCCGAGGATCTCGAAGGCGATAATCTGGAAAGCGCCGTTCTCGATCAGCTTCATATCGGCTGATACCGAAACGGCCGCCCCGGTTTCCCGAAACGGCCCTCGTCTTCACACCGGAATCTGCGGTCAGATGTTGTCGCCGAGCGCGCCCTTGACCGAGCCCTTTACGTCCTGAGCGGACCCCTTCAGCTTCTGGGCCTTGCCCTCCGCTTCGAGGCTCGCGTTGTCGGTCGCCTTGCCGATCCCTTCCATGACGTTGCCGGCCAGCTTGTTGCCCGCAGCGTTCACCTTGTCGGTTGCTTCACCCATGATCGAACTCGTTTGAGCGATATGTTGATGGGTGAAAACCAGTACCCACCAGCCACGGTTCCGTAATGGCTGGCGTACCGCTGTTCTCCCGGATACTCCTTTCGAGCCCGATCACCGGGCAGGAGATTAGAGATGCGCACAATCGTCGCCGCTACTGCCGCGCTTTCACTTCTCGCTGGTGTCCCGGCACTTGCCGCCCCCTGCAAGGATGCCAAGGGCCGCTTCGTCAAATGTCCCGAGAAGCCCGCCAAGCCCACGCGCTGCAAGGATGCCAAAGGCAAGTTCGCCAAGTGCGGCACGCCCGGCAGCAAACCCGCCTGACCACCATGCCGGACCGGGTGCCCCCGGTCCGATCCTTCGCATCCGGGAGAGAACGCCTGACCAGCTCCGTCTACAAGGTCGACAAGTTCGCCGTCCCTGCCGCCAGCATCGACGCCTTCGTCGCGAAGCTTACCGAGACGCATGCCTTTCTCGACGATATGGAGGGCTGCATCCAGAACCTCATCCTCACGCAGGAAAGCGGCCCGGGCGGCTATAACATCGTGACCATCGTCGAGTGGCGCGACCAGGCCTGTCTCGACCGTGCCAGATCGCTCGCGGCCGAACGGTACCGCGAAAGCGGCTTCGAGCCGGCGACCATGATCGATGCGCTCGGCATCCGGGCGGACCTCGGCAACTATCGCGTCGTCGAGCATTGAACGGCCCTCGGCCGCCGGCGAGGAGACCGGGACGCCTCTTCGCCCGGTAGAGGAGGGGGAGGGATAGCTGTCAGATCCATGAGGGAGATGACAGATGACCCGGTTCAAGCCCAGCCCCCGACCCGACACGACCCCTTGGGACACGCCCGATCGCGCCGACCAGGTGCTGCCCGGCATCTGGCGCGTGTGGACGCCCAGCCATGGCGGCTATGTCCTGTCGGACGAACGCCAGTCCGCGATGCCCGACGCGCTGCGCCGCGACGATCCGTTTTATGAGGAAGACGTCGATTACGCGCTGGTACTCTACGCCTTCGGCAGCGAGTTTCGCCGCTTACCCATCCCCGGCATCGCGCTGCAGGTCGAGAACGCGCGCCGGTCGGTGCGCTGCTGGCATCCCGACCGCTGGACCGCGCTGACCGGCGAGGACGTGCCGGTCCACGACAGCCACGTCGTTCGCCGCCGCGCCGCCTATCAGGCGATCATCGGCCAGTATGAGAGTGTCTCGGCGTCGGGTTCCTGGGCGGACTGGGTGCCCGAGGGCAAGGTCGGCTGCGTCTTCCGCCGCGTTGTCAGCGTCGATGCGCTCGGCTTCGCGCGCCACGAGGGCGCGCCGATCCACGGTCTCGTCGACAAGGACCGTTACGAACGCCGCCAGATGCCCGAGACGTTCGAGAGCCTGGACGCGGTCCGCGTCGAGAGCACCGCACCGATCTCCAAGCAGGTCGACGCGAGCGCGCTCGCGCACCTCCTCCCCAGCGCCTGAAAGGACCGCCACGATGAGCGTCTATCTCTATCTGTTCCACGGC
The DNA here is from genome assembly GCF_049896485.1 of Sphingomonas sp. DC4900. NCBI lineage: Bacteria > Pseudomonadati > Pseudomonadota > Alphaproteobacteria > Sphingomonadales > Sphingomonadaceae > Sphingomonas > Sphingomonas sp. DC4900. The sequence continues at coordinate 66,348 of NZ_JAFCUK010000012.1, read as the reverse complement.
CGCGCCACGCCCGACGAGGACGTCGAAGACTGGGGCTGCGAAGGCCCCGCGATCGGACCGCTCGACTATATCCACACCACCTATGGCAGCGAGGTGAAGATCCGCGGCGCGAAGGCGGTCCTGGAAAAGTTCTTCCCGAATTCGGAAATCCATTTCCACGAGGGCTATGGCGAACACGCCATCCAGCTCGCCGGCGACTGTCTTCCGCACGACGGCAAATTCTACGGTGACTGGTCGATCTGCACCGAGGATCGCCTCCGTTTGCCCGCCGCCTCGCGGATCAAGCCGGTGTGCGACGAGTGCGGCAGCGACAACGTCACCAAGGACGCCGTCGCGGTGTGGGATGAGGCCGAACAGGCCTGGGTGCTGCTCAGCACCTACGATTCCACCACCTGCCAGACCTGCGAGCGCGAGAGCGACGACATGCTCGAATGGCGGACGCTCGACGGTGCGCCCGCTCCCGATCCCGACGCTCCCGCCGTCCCTACCAACGACCCGGCGCCGCCCGATGCCGATGCCGCCTGACCCGGAGGACCGCGCCATGACCTGTGTTACCCCGATCCGCGCGCCCGAGGCCGCGGACAATCGCGTACCGCTGGGCCATCATTCGACCGGCACGCTCAGCCTTGACCTCGATCGCCTGCTTGCCGGACGCCTGCTCATCCAGGGCAGCTCCGGGGCGGGCAAGAGCAGGACCTTGCGCCGGATCATCGAGGAGGCGTTCGACTATACGACGCTTGCGATCGTCGACCCCGAGGGGGAATTCGAGAACCTCGCCCGCCATATCGGCGCGACCACGATCCGCGCGGTCGAACTCACCGCCGACGGGCTGACGGCCGCGGCGACGCGCAGCCGGCGACATCGGCTGTCGATGCACATCGACCTCACCGACCTCGATCCCGACCAGCGGATCATCAAGGCAGCCGCGTTCTTTGCCGGCCTGGTCGGCGCACCGCGCGAGGACTGGGCGCATACCATGCTGGTGTGCATCGACGAGGGCCATCTGCTCGCACCGCATGTCGCCGGTTCCGCGCTCGATGCCGATGCCCGCCGGCTCGGCGTCGCCACCCTGACCGACCTGTGCGCGCGCGGCCGCAAGCGCGGTCTCGCCCCCGTCATCGCCACCCAGCGCCTCGCGAAGCTCTCCACCTCGGTCGTGTCCGAGCTGCAGAACGTGCTGGTCGGGCTCAACGTCTTCGACCGCGACATCGCGCGCGCGGCCGACCTGCTCGGCTTTCCCGCGCGTGACGCCGACCTGCTGCGCAACCTCGCCCCCGGCGATTTCTTCGCGATGGGTCCGGCGCTGTCGGCAACCCCGGTGCTGGCGCATATCGATCCCACCATCACCGAACATCTCGGCAAGACCCCGGAACTGCGTGCCGCCGCGTCCGTCGATGCCGACGAGGCGGCGAAGCTGCTCGATCTCGCGGGCCTGGCCGAGGTCGCGGACCACGGCCCCGCCATCGCCCTCAAGGGCACGCGCGCGCTCGACGCGTTCCTGCTCGATCCCGCTGCGACCGACGCGGCCGCGATCATGGACGCGCTGAAGCGCATCTCCCCCAACGCCAGCACCGCGCGCGACCTCGCACGGCACCTGTCGCTCGACGCCGAGCGCACCGACCGCGCGCTCAACCTCCTGTCGGCGATCGCCGCGGTCGACACCATGCCCAAGGGCGACGACCGCATCGCCCGCCTGCATGCACGGCTGCGCGCGCGGCTGAGCGACGTCGCCGTGGTGTCGCTGTGACCGACCTCGCGCCCGATATCGTCGAGCTGGTCGCGTGTCCGAAGCTGCCCGAGCCGTGCGGGCGCCTGCGCGAGATGCCGTTCCGGCACGATGCCTGGACCCCCGACGAGATCGCCACGGTCGAACGCATGTTCTGCGACGACGCCGCGATCGACGACATCGTCGCCGCGCTCGGTCGCGGCCGCGCCGGCGTGCGCGACAAGATCGCCAAACTGGGCCTGCGCCGCAATTCGTCGCGTCCGTGGTCGACCGACGAAGACGCATGGCTCACCCGCGAATATGGCCTTCGCCCCACGGCCGATCTCGCTGGAGATCTCGGCCGCGCCTGCACCAGCGTCTATGCCCGCGCGGGCGTGCTCGGGCTGACCGAAGGAAATCCTCCAAAATGGAGCGACTGGGAGGATGCCCAGCTGCGCGCCGGCTACGCGCAGGCGATCCCGATCGCACAGATCGCCACGCTGATCGGACGCCCGCTGTCCGGCACCGCGACCCGTGCCAACGCGCTCGGTTTGCGCCATCCCAACAAGCCCGCTGACTGGACCGAGGCCGAGGCGACGCGGGCGCTGACGCTGGCCGGGGAGGGGCTTCGTTATATCGCGATCATCGACATTCTCGCCACAGAGGGCTTTCCGCGCAGGACCAAGGCTGGCTTCGGGCCGCACCTGCGCAAGCTCGGCTATGGCCGGGGATGGGGCCGCAACTGGACCCCTGACGAAGACACACTGCTCATCCGCGCCTATGCCGACGGGGCAAGCCTGACCCCGCTCACGACCAGGCTCGGCCGCACGAAATGCTCTATCCGCTGGCGCGCCGACTATCTCGGGTTGCGCGGCACACATGCCAACCGCGACGGGTTCCGGGGCGGGCCGGTGTGGAGCGACAATGATCTGGAAAGGCTGCGCGACCTTTACGGCACGATGCCGATGGACGCCCTGGCGACGAAGATGGGTCGCACCAAGGCTTCGCTGTTCACGCGCGCGAACATCCTCGGCCTTGTCCACGGCTATCACCGGAAATGGACCGAAGAGGAGATCCGGGCGCTGCGCATCGCGCACGACTTCGGCGTCGCGCTGCCTGATGTTGCGGCAGCGATCGGCCGCAAATATCCAGCGGTCCACAAATATGCCGAAAAGCACGAGCTTCGCTTCTCGCGTCGCCCGCGCCGCGCAGCCCCCTGGACGCTCGCCGAAATTATCGCGCTCGATCCTTCGGGAACGGGCGTCACCGACCATGTTGCCATCCCCGGCACAATCGATGAGGAAAAGCCATGACGCCGCTTCGCCTCGCCCGCGATATCGCAACCGGCGCGCCGATCGACCGCGACACCCGGCGTGCCCGCCTCCTCGCGGCGCGGCGCTATGCGATCAACTCGGTCCCGCGTCGCGGTATCCTCAGCGGTCACTGGGACGCGGGCACCGTGGTCGGCGCGTTCCGCGACGGCAAGGCAGGCTGACCAGGGCTCGGCCCGATGCGCCGATGAAGGAGAGAGGGAGCGGGGAGGGAAGGCGTGACGGACGCCTGAGCCCTTTTCCAGGAGCGCACTCCCATGATTCCCGCCACCATCGCGACCGCGGTCGCCCCCGAGACGATCGCCAAGGTCACGCGCCTGTTCAACAATACCGCGTTCGACGTCATCTGCGAACTCCTCCAGAACGCGCGCCGCGCCGGTGCGACCGGCGTCGCGCTCGCGCTGAACGGCGCCGGCGCCGAGCACTTCCTGCACATCACCGATGACGGCCACGGCATCGCCGATCCGGTGAGCATCGTCACGCTCGGCCGCTCGGGCTGGTCCGACGAGACGCGCCGCGCCGAAGATCCCGCCGGCATGGGCGTGTTCAGCCTCGCAGGCCGCGACGTCATCATCCGCTCCTTCTCGAAACCCGACCGCCAGGGCTGGATGGCGCATATCCCGGCCTCGGCGTGGGAGACGAGCCGCCCGATCGCGATCGAACCCGATCCGATCATGCGCGGCACCGCGATCACCGTGCGCGTGCCCGACGAGTGGCTGAAGACGCTCGAGCGCGACGTGGCCCGCGCCGCCAAACATTATCCGGTTCCCGTGACCTGGAACGGCGCGGTCCTTCCGCAGGAGGACTGGCTGAAGGACGCGGTTCATCTCGAGGAATGGTACGGCGTGCGGATCGGCGTGTTTCAGAAACACCCCTCGCATTATTCCTCGCGCGACGGACGCCTGAACTTCCATGGGCTGACCATCCCGTGCGACCTTCCGCACGTCCAGGAGGTCGATCGGGGCGGACACTGGATCGCGCGGGTCGATATCTTCGACGCCCCCCAGATTCAGCTCGTCCTCCCGGCGCGCAAGGAAGTGGTCGAGAACACCGGCATCGCCGCCCTGCGCGACGCGGTCCGCCTCGCGATCTACCGCGCGATCGAGGCCGCGGGAACGCACCGGCTGTCGGCGCATGACTGGCGCGAGGCGCGCGCGCTCGGTATCGCACTACCCGAAGCCGAGCCCTATCTGTTCGCATGGACCGCCTATGCGGCCGACAGCTCGCGCAATTACGAGAGCGGCGCGCGCGTGACCGACACCGGCATGGTGCTGATGCCCGATTTCGACGCGCTCATCGGGCAACCCGCGCAGGCGGCGATCGCGAAGCATAATCCGTTCGGTGGTCCGCTGGTCGAGGCGCAGGACGCGTTCAAGGGCTATGGCTGGTACGATATCCTCGCCCGTGTCGAGGATCTGCGATTCCGCGTCACCCAGGGCGATCGCACGTTCATCGTTTCCGACAGCCGCGAGGCACCCGCCGAGGCGGACAGCGGTTGGGTCGAGGCGATCTCGCTCGAAGCGACGATGAGCCACGCTGGCGCGTTCATCGAGGTGTCGACCGGCGCCGATATCGCCTTCGCGCCCGACCAGTGGTCGTGCAACTCGGTCGACGAGACATCGGTGTTCGTCCGCCGGGGCAGCGAGGTCACCGCGCTCGGCGTCGCCGACATCCTCGAGAGCGCGATCTTTTACGCCAGCGACGACAGCGATGCCGACAGCTACGACACGCAGCTCGAACGCTTCCAGGCCGATGCGGCCGAACGGATCATCGGCCTGCTCGAAGGCGACGATGCCGCGCTTGAGAACCGCATTCGCGACAAGCTGGCGGGGCATTATTTCCTCGTCCCCGAGGACCGGACGGTCACCGTCGTCATCGATCGCGACAGGCTCGACGTGACGATAACGGCCCGCGCGGTGCCTGCCGCGCCCGAGGCCGCAGCGGAGGGCGCGTGACATGGCACGCTACAACCACGCCTATACGATCGCCTTCAGCCTCGTCTCGAACGACGACAAGGGCCACGACGTCGACGCACGCCAGCTGAAGGAGGCGCTGCTCGCACGGATCGAGAACCTCGACGAGGAAGGTAGCTGGGTCGAGTCTGCCGGTGCGCCCTATGACACCTATCTCGAACCAGAGGATGCACCATGACCGGCGCGGCAGTTCCGGTCGCGCCCCTGCCGCCGCCACCACCAGTGGTGCTGGCCTACGGCATCGGCGTCGACAGCACCGCGCTGCTGATCGAAAAGCACGCGCGCGGCGAAGCGCCCGACCTGGTGCTCACCGCCGATACCTCGGTCGAGAAACCGGCGACCTACGAATATCTCGACGTGATCCGGCCCTGGATGCGCGACCGCGGTATCCGTTTCGAGCTGGTCAGCTATGTCCCGAAGCGATTCAAGCACTGGCCGCCCTATTACGGCATCCTCGAGATGTGCCTGACCAACGCCACGCTGCCGAGCAAGTCGCTCGGCGGGTCGAGTTGCAGCCTCAAGTACAAGAAGGCGCCGCAGGACAAATTCCTGTCGACCTGGCAACCAGCGGTCGACGCATGGGCGCGCGGGCAGCGCGTCGTCCGCCTGATCGGCTATGACGCCGGTCCGCGCGACACCGCGCGCGCCAACCATGCGCTGTCGATCGACGATCCGCTGTACGACTGCCAATATCCCTTGCGCGAATGGCGATGGGACCGGCCCGACTGCGTCGCCCGCATCCAGGCCGAGGGTCTGCCGGTGCCCCCCAAATCGGCGTGCTGGCTGTGCATCGCCAATCATCCGGACGAAATCCGCGGCCTCCCGCAATGGTGCCTGCGGCTCATCGTGCTGGTCGAAGCACGCGCAGCCCCGCGGCTGCACACGGTCGAGGGCCTGTGGCGCAGATCGACCCGCGCGCGCCCCGGATCGATGACCGCCTTCATCCGCGACGAACACCTCCTGCCGGCCGACGAGATCGACCGCATCATCCGCGATGCGCCACTCGACCTCATACGGTTCCAGGACGTCGCGGCGGTCATCCCGCTCGGCGAGCGCCCGACGATGGGCGACTGGCTCGACCGCTTCCATGCGGCCTTTCCCGAACGAGGCCGGGGACAAAGCGACGCGCTCGCCGCCTGAAGTCCCCGCCACCATCGCTATCGACCCAACGGAGGATCGTCACATGATTTTGACCGCCACCGAAACGCGCCTCGAAGCCGTGGCCAGGCTCAACGACCGTTGCCGCCAGGGGTTCGACCGCACCGCGAAGATCGTCATGACCCGCGCGTGCCTCGGCGCGCTGTCGAACGGCTCGCTCGCCTCGGAAGCCGTCGCCCAGGCGCATGTCCTGCAGGCGCTGCGCCGCTACACTTTCCCCGCCGACTGTCCCGAACGCGATCGCGGCCAGTTCGAGCTGTCAGGCGAGACGATACACTTCCGTATCGATTATTATGACGTGGCGCTGGAATGGGGATCGGAAGACCCCGCCGACGCCAGCATCACGCGCCGTGTTCTCACGCTCATGCTGCGCGAGGATCTGTGATGCGTATTGTCGGAATGGCCGACAGCTATCAGCTAGCTGGCCGCTAGACGATGACGATCGAGATCATCCTCGGCCTGCCGCATCTCGCAAACGGGCCTATCCTTCAGCGCGCGGTCGCGCTGCAAGCACCGGTGCTGATCTCGGCCAATTGTCTGTCGCGCTGGCGCAAGGCCGATGGCTGGCGCGAGTGGTCGGGATGGCGCACCGGAACGCTCGCCAACGCGCGACCGCTCGCCAGCGTCGACCTCGATTCCGCCGGTTACACCATGATGGTCCGCTATGGCGGGCTTCCCTGGAGCATCGCCGATTACATGGCGCTCGCCGCGTCATGGCCGTTCCGACGCATCTCGTCGGTCGATTACTGCTGCGAAGAGGGCGTTGCCCACGACCGCGAGGAAGTGCTCGACCGCATCGCGCGCACCACCGCCACCAACCGAGAATGCTTTGCCCGCGCCGACGACTTGGCCATCCGCGACCGGCTGATGCCCGTGCTGCAGGGCCGCGTGCCCGACGACTACGTCCGTTCACTCGACGCGATCGGCGGTCTGATCCTACCCGGCACCGTCGTCGGCATCGGCAGCATGTGCCGGCGACCGATCCACGGTCCCGAAGGGCTGATCGCCGTCGTCGAGCGGCTGACCCGCATCCTGCCGATCGGCGTCAAGGCGCACCTCTTCGGGGTGAAAGGCGATGCCCTGCCGTACCTCACGCCGTTCGCACGCTGGATCGCCTCGATAGACAGCCAGGGATGGGGCGTAGGCGTGCGACAGCACGCGCTCAGGCATCGCATCGCCAAGACCGACGCGCTCGGCGCCGACTTCATGGAACGCTGGTATCGCACGCAATGCGCGCGAACGCTCGAAACACCGCGACACCTGCCCGAGGCCGCGGCGTCTACTCCACCGCCACCAACCGCCGACCCCTGGGAACGCGCGATCGCGCAGGCTCGCGCCGAGATCCGCGCCCTGATCGAGAGCGGCGACCTCGATCACGATGAGATCACCACCGGATGGATCGAGACCTGGGCGGCCGAGATCTACGCCGACGCGGCCTGACGGAGGTAACCATGCTCACCGACCGCTCCCAGCGCTGGCGCGACCGGCGCAGCTTGTTCGTTGCCGGCGACAGCGTGATCGACCCGCGCCGCTACGCCGTCGATGTCGTCGCCCATGATACTGCCCGCGCATTCCTCGCCGACCATCATTACCTCCCGCGCTATCCCGCCGCCCAGCTCGCCTGCGGGCTGTTCGGTCCGGGCGACCCGGGCAGATCCGCGTTGGTCGGTCTCATCGTGTTCGGCGTGCCGGCGACCGGCGCGGTCATCACCCGGCACACCGGCTATGCCGATCCCGCTCGGGGCTGCGTACTGCAACGGCTCATCTGCCTGCCCTCGGTCGCCGCGAACGGCGAAAGCTTCTTCACGTCGCGCGCCTTCCGCCTCCTGCGCCTCGCCAAGCCCCGGATCGACGCTGTCGTCAGCTTCTCCGATCCCGCCTTCGGCCATTGCGGCGTCGTCTATGCCGCGCTGTCGGGCGCCTATCGCGGCCGCACGAGGCCGCGGACGGTGCTGCGCATCGCCGGCGAGACGATCTCGGAGAGAACGCTGTCGAAGATCCGCAACCTCGAATCCGGCCATGCCGGGGCGATCGACCAGCTGGTGCGGCTCGGTGCGCCGAGGCCGGAGGCGCACGAACACCCCGCCGACTGGCTCGCGCGGCTCCGTGCCGACAATCTGCTCCGCCCGCACCGGCAAAGCCCGCTGTTCACCTATTGCTTCGAGCTGACGCGCGACGCCCGGCGCACCGCGCGCGATCTGCCCCGGCTTGCCTATCCGCGCCGGAGCGACGCGATCCGCGAAATCCTCGCGGCATGATCCCCGCGCCAGCGGCGCGAGGGAAGGGGAGCGGGAGCGGGCGGCATGTCACCGACATGCCGGAAGGAGCACCGCCCGTGGATATCCATCTCGCCATCGCCAGCGTCCAGGCCGACGCTGCCCGCATCGCGCGCTACACCGATCGACGCGACCGTTTCCTCGATGCGCTGGACTGGTCCGCGCTCGACGAACAGACCGCGCGCGAGGCCGCGATGCTCGACGATCTGCTCGCCGGCGATCTCGCCGACGCCGCGCTCTACATCCTCTGGCTGGAAGAACGCCTCGCCAGCGGCGAAACCGATGTTCCAGGCGTTCTTCGCTTCTACCCGCACCCGCGCCCCTGGCACGCCGAGTGGATCTCGCTGCACTGACCCTGAAAGGATCGCCATGAGCCGCCACCAGTTTCCCGGCATCGAACCCGGCACCAGCGTCAGCATCGGATGGGATCGCCCGCTCGCCACGTTCTTCGTGCAGGTCCTGCGCCCGCACCCCCATCTCGAGGGCGAGGACGAAACCGTCGCATGGCATGGCGCACACCCCGGCGAGCTGACCACAGCGGCCGCGGCCGTCACGATCGCGTCGCGCTGGGCCGATCTTCCCTCCGATCTCGCGATCACGCTCGAGACCGACCGGCTGATGACCCTCGGCCAGTCCGATGGCGAGGCGCAGATCGCCATCAAACGCCGCTTCTTCGGCGACTGAACACCCGACAAGAAAGGGGAGGGGGATGGGGCGCGTCGATCAATGACGATCGACGGAGAGCCCCATGCCTTATTTCATCGATCTCGGTGCCGGTCCCGCCGAGGAAGACTGCGCGCAACTCGGGCAGTCGCCCGACTTCGACAGCCTCAACCGCCTCGAAATCGCGGTCTACAAGTCCGCGCTGATCGCACGCTACGGCCCGCCACCCCCGGGATGCCGCCTCGCCGGTCTCTCCAACGCCCACGACTTCGGACGCTATGTCGAACTCGTCCTCCACATCGAGAACGAGCTCGACGAGGCCGTCGCCGACTATGCGACGCGCGTCGAGGAGGGGCTCGCCACCTGGCGCGAGGCGGGCTTCACCGCGCCGGTCGAGTATAACGGCGGGACGCCTACCATCGTCCATGCCGATCCGGCCGATGCCGTCATCAGCGCGCTGCTGATTACCCGGCCCGGGCCGAACGGTGTTTTCCCGATCCCGGATTTTGCGTTCCTGCACGGCAATCTCACCCAGGCTTACCCCGCCGAGGCCGCGGCCGCGCTGGCGCGTCTCGGCGAGGCCGCAGACGCCTGAGCGCGACCGCGTGCCACCATTTTCCCACCATTTCGGAGCAATCCCATGGCGAATACCTACACCAAGGCCGCGTTCACCCTGACGGTAACGATCGAGGAAGCGGCCATGCTGCGCGCCGCCGAACAGGCGGTAGATATCCTCGACAGCAACGGTGACGACGCCGATCTCGCGCTCGGCTATGACAGCCTCGGCACGCGCTTCCACAGCCTGTTCCCGCCCAAGGGTGCGAGCCGGTTCGAAAACTTCCTAGCGCTGTTCGATGACTGGATTTTCCCGTACCTCGACTGCCGGATCGACATCACCGAGCCGGACGACGCGGGCAATTGCCGCGCCACCTTCTGGGGCGATCAATTCGGCATCGAGCCGGTCGCCGGCCTGATCCGGATCGTCTGCAAGTCCGCGCTTCCCTGCGGGTTCGCATGGATCTCCGACTGCGACAGGATGCGCCCCGGCGAGTTCGGGGGCGGCTGCGTCCTCATCACCGAGGCGGGGCTGACATTCCACAGCACCCAGAACATCCTCGATCGCGCCGCGCGCAGCGCCGCAGCCGATCCCGACACCCATGGTCACGAGGGTCGCTTCGGTTTCGTGCTCGCCTCGCGCGACCAGAACGGCCACGCCGTCTTCTGGAACAACGACGACGGCTTCGGGGCGCTCGCCAGCGCAACCGTGTTCTCGGAAGCCGAGGCGCGCGCGCACGACCCGGTCATCGCCAGCGACGAACCCGAGTGGCTGGCGCTGCCGGCACCGCTCGCGGCCTGACGGCCCATGTTCATCGACATCGGACGCGGCCTGGTCGCCGGCCTTCCGGCCATCGCCCTGCCGCCCGCCATCCTCGACGCGGTCGAACGCGGCGCGTGGATCGTCTTCAACCTCTCGGGCGGCAAGGACAGCTCGGCCGCGATGTTCGCGGTCAATCTGATCCTCGATGCGCTCGGCCACCCGCGCGAACGCCGCATCGCCATCCACGCCGATCTCGGCCGCGCCGAGTGGGACGAAACGCCCGCCACGGTCGAGGATCTCGCGACCCGCGCCGGCGTGCCGCTGACGATCGTCCGGCGCAACGCCGGCGACCTGTTCGACCGCTGGGCCACGCGCTTTGCCAACGGCAAGGCGCGCTACGAGGCACTCGAAACCTATAATCTGATCGGTCCCTGGTCATCCTCGGCGCTGCGCTTCTGCACCTCAGAGATGAAGGCCCATGTCATCGGGCCGCACCTCGCCAGACTGCTGCGCGGCCAGACTATCATCAACGTGCTGGGACTGCGCCGCGACGAGAGCATCGCTCGGTCACGCACACCCGAATGGAAAGCAGACGCGCGCTACGCCGCTGCCGGCAATCCCCACGGCACCGCGATGATGCTGTGGAACCCGATCGCGCACTGGACGACACCACAGGTCTTCGCCGCGCACGATACGCTCGGCATCCCGCTGCACGTCGCCTACACCTGTTACCAGTCGTCGCGACTGTCGTGCCGCTTCTGCGTCCTCCAGTCGCTCGGCGACGCCCAGGCATCGGCTTCGGCACCGGCAAATCGTCCCGCGCTGCTTCACCTGGTCGACCTCGAGGCGACCTCGACCTTCTCGTTCCAGCCCGCGCGCTGGCTCGCCGACGTCGCACCGCGCCACATACCAGGTAATTTGAGGAACCGGATTACCGTTGCCAAGGCCGATGCGGCCGAACGGCGACGGCTCGAAAGCGCGATGCCGCCCGACCTTCGCTACGTCAGAGGCTGGCCACCGCGCGTCCCCACCATCGAGGAGGCCGGTGTCGTCGCCGCTTCGCGCGCGCCGATCCTCGCTCGGCACGGTCTCGCCAACCTCTATCCCGATGCCTGCGCGGTCCGTGACCGCTTCGCCGACCTCATCACGGTCAAACGCGCCGCCTGATCCCCATCATCAAGGAGTCCCGACATGGCCGATATCACCGATCTCCCCGTCATGACGCGCGACGACGCGATCGCCGCGGGCTTCGCCGGTTACAACGACGTGCCGCACAAGCCGATCGACGTGCCTGACGGCGCGTTCACGATCACGGCGAAGACCAGCGAGGGTCGCCGCGTGACCTTCTGCTTTCTCGAAAAGACTTATGGTGGCCCGCCGCGTTTCATCGACATCCAGTTCCACGATCGCGGCACCACGATCCCCAATGCCGATAACGGGGTATCACCCACCTTCAACGCGTTCGCGATCACGCGTGGCGGCAGGTTCGTCGCCGACAGTCGCCCGCTCGACGAGGACATCAAGCCCTCGATCCTCGTGCTCATGCTCGACAAGGCTGGGGAAGAACCCGCGCGATCCGCGACCAAACCGGCGCCGATGTCGGACACCGACCTCGCGGCTCTGCTGACCCGCGCGGCCGAAGTCGTGGCTGCGCCCGACAGCCGGATCGCCTCGCATCGCAACGCCCTTGCCGGACAGCTCACGGCCGAGGCCGCGGTCAGGCGGGCGCGGCCGTCATGACCGCGCCCTCGCGCAGCGACGGCATGCACGTCGCCCATACCGCAACGGGGTGGGTCGTGTTCGACAACAGCCTTTCGCACCCCTCGCGCCTCTCGGGCGCCTATCCGTCGCGCGCCGCGGCGACCGCCCGCAAGCGGGCGCTCGCGCGTGCGCTGCGCCACCAGCGTCCCGACGACGCACCGGACGTCTGAGGAAGGGGAAGGCGGACCGGCTGTTGTGAACCGGGAGGATCATCCGACCCGGTGACAACCGGAGTTAACCCAATGCGCAGCATCCTCGCCTTCTACGAAATCGACCGTGAGTGGGGTGGCCCCGAGGAGGGGGGCTGGTGGTACGATACCGGCACCTTCGTCCGCGTGATCGCCCTCCATTACCATGACAAGGCCGCGGTCGCGGCGATGCGCCGCGCCAATCGCCTGCTCGACCGCCTGCAGCGGCATCGCCCGCCGGTGGATTCGGCCGCCTACACCGGCGGACGCTTCCGCGCCTTCAGCTTCTCCGGCCTCCCGCCCGCGCGGTTTCCCGCACGTCGCCCGGAATATTCCTGATCCCAGCGAGAAAGGACCAGCGCATGTACCGCGTCCATTATTTCGACACCAGCGAAGCCGCGCATGACGCCTGTCTCGATGACGGTCCCTGCATCGAGGAAGGCGACGTTCTCGCCATCCTGTCGGAGGGCGTCATCGGTCTCGCCTCGACCGATCCGATCGCCGTCACCCTCGACCCCGGCGCACTGCGCATCGTCCGCCCGATGGCGATGGACGTGCTGCTAGCAGAACTCGTCCACGGCGCCTCCCAGATCCGCCGCGCGGTCGCGACCGCCCTCCTGCACCATTTGCCCGTGCAGCCCCATTTCCTCGCCTTCGTCGCGCCGGCGCTGCCCTATCCCTATCCGCAGACCGTCGTCGCGCTCTCGTTCGACGACATCATGCTGACGATCGACGCGATCGACCACCGCATCAAGACGCTCGAAAACCGGTTGGGCTCACTCGAATCCGACAGCGCGCACGCCTTCTTCCTGCAACGCTCGATCGATCACCTGTCGAGCGCCAGGAAGCGCCTCATGCGACATCCACGACCGCCTCGCTGAACGACACGGCATCGCCCCGCGACGATGCCGGCACCGGCTGCGCCGGAAGGAGAGAGGGACCGGATCGGCATCCTGGACATGGGGTCCGGGCATTTTGCCGAAAGGTCACGATCATGTGCATCGATCCCAACGCCGAGCCCGTCGCCTTCGCGCTCGACACCAAACTCTGCCACCTCCTGCCGACGCTGACCGAGCCGCACCGCGAAGCCATCGCCCAGGACCTCGCGCGCACCGCCATCTTCATGGCGACCGCAATGGCGGCCGACATGGCGCAGGACGCCGTGAACGGCCTCGTGCCGATCCCGAAGATGCCGTCGCTCGGCAAGCCGCCCGCACCCGCGCTGGTCCCACAGGCGCAAACGCCGCGCGATACCGTGCTGCTGACCCCCGCGGTCGCGCCCGTCGTCACGATCAAGGCCAAAACGACCGACGTCACCGTCGCCGGCTTAGACCAGCGTCACGGCTACACCTTCGGGATCGACAACAAATCCGACCGGCTGATCGACATCCGCCACGCCGGCAAATGCTGGTGCATCGATCCGAGCGACGAGGCGACCGACGTCGTCAGCCGCGCGATCGGCGCGCTCGCCGCGGCACACGCCGATATCGGCACCGCCCTGACCGACAAGATCGGCCGATGATCGGCAGGCCCGGTCCGCGTCCCGCACGATCCACCGTCCGCGTGAAGACGCGGTCGGTGAGGGGCGCTCATCGCGCCCTGCCCGGCCGAAGGGCCGGGGAGGGGAGGAGGATTGAAGATCGGTGTCGAGGACATTGGGTCCAGCACGACATCAGGAGACGTTACGATGAACATCGGTCAGATCAAGCAGAACGACGCGGGCATTTTCATGGGCCGCATTTCCACACTCGCCGTCGCGATGACGATCGCACTGAAGCCCGTCCAGTCGTCCAACCCGCGCGCGCCGCGCTACGAGATCCACGCGCTCACCCCGGGCCGGACGTGGGTGCAGGTCGGGGCGTTCTTCGAACTCACCTCGAACAACACCGGCGAGGCGTTCCTCAACGGTCGCATCGACGATCCGTCGCTCGCCGCGCCGCTGCAGGTCTCGGCCTTCCGCCAGGACGACGGCTCGTACAACGTCGTCTGGCAGCGCGCCCAGAAGCGCCGCGACGTCGGTGCCGCGCTCGGCGTCAAGGCGGATGACGATCTGTCGCCGCCGTTCGGCGCCGATGGCGGCCCGGTCGACAACGGTCCCGGCCCCGATGCGGCCGCCACCGACACCGGACTGGGCGAAACCACCGCCCCGGTCGAGGAGCCGGTCGGCAAGGGCCGCGGTCGCCGCCAGCGCGTCGCCGAGGACGCCTGATCCACCCCCGGTGCCGTGCACTCCCTCACGGCACCGCATGGCGCACGGGCGCGCCCCCTTTCGCTCCCGCACGCCGAAACTCGGGGCGACGCCGGCACACGGCGTCGCCCTTTTTTTGCTTCATCGGCTCCAGTCCCGATTCAACACCGTATCGGATCGATAATTTAGCTATTCCTTCGCTTTATCGCCGTATAAGCACAGGATATCGCAGTTCGAACCTGGGCCACGCTCAAGGGAAGGGGGTGATGAATGGATAGCCGGGCGAATGGTGATGACACCGCTCGCGGGACCGGCACGTCCACTTCATCACGAGGTCCCGACATGGCCGACCGCGTTTCCGTCTCCATTACGATCGGGGGGAAACTTCCCGCCGATCGACTGCCCGAACTGTACAAACTCGCCGATTTCTACGGCCTCTCGACCGAATGGGGGGGAGAACCGCTTGAATCCGTTACATCCGGCGAACCCCTGCGCCTCCATGCTCACGAGGTCCAGAACGGCAATATCGAGGATATCGAGGACTTCTGCTGCACCAACGACCTTCCGTTCAGGACGTGGTCGGGAGGCTCGCCCGGGTCGTTCTCGCCCGAGGTTCGGGTCTGGCCAGGTCATGGTCCGCGCGCGATATTCTCGGCCGACGACAACGAAAGCGTCGTGCTGACGCTTCAGGAATACAATGCTCTAGGTGACCTCGCCGCGATCGGTGAGCACTTCCGGTTGGGTGGCTTCAAACCGCCTGCGCTCTCCATCGTCCCGGGAAAGCCTGAGACCGATAGCTAACAGCGCCATCGGCACATCCTCCTGACCTAGCCCGATCCGCGTCCCGCACGCACCACCGTCCGCGTGAAGAACGCGGTCGGTGAGGGGCGCTCATCGCGCCCTGCCCGGCCGAAGGGCCGGGGAGGGGAGGAGGATTGAAGATCGGTGTCGAGGACATGGGGTCCAGCACGACATCAGGAGACACGTCATGAACATCGGTCAGATCAAGCAGAACGACGCGGGCATCTTCATGGGCCGCATTTCCACCCTCGCGGTCGCGATGACGATCGCGCTGAAGCCGGTCCAGTCGTCCAATCCGCGCGCCCCGCGCTACGAGATCCATGCGCTCACCCCGGGCCGGACGTGGGTGCAGGTCGGCGCGTTCTTTGAACTCACCTCCAACAACACCGGCGAGGCGTTCCTCAACGGCCGCATCGACGATCCGTCGCTCGCCGCGCCGCTCCAGGTCTCGGCCTTCCGCCAGGACGACGGCTCGTACAACGTCGTGTGGCAGCGCGCCCAGAAGCGCCGCGACGTCGGTGCCGCGCTCGGGGTCAAGGCGGACGATGGCGAACCCGCGCTGCCTTTCACCGCCGATGGCCGTGACGTGGCGACCTCGGGCGCAGGCGATGACACCGGAGACGGGCTGGGTGCCAGCACCGCGCCGGTCGACGAGAGGGTCTGACCGGCATCGGGCGGCGCTGACGCGTCGCCCGTATCGCCACCTCGACGGGGATCGCTTCATCGCCGAAGCGGTCCCTGTTGCCGTTAGTGCCTGTTGCAGCCGCGCGGTCCGTGGTGTACGGATTGTCTTCCGTTTTACGGAAGATACGGATTCCCATGTAACAGAAAGATGGCCGTTACAACATTGGCAGGACCAGATGAGGGTCCCATCCTGGAGGGACGCAGGGCTTAATCGATCCCCGGCCGCGTAACGAAAGATGAGGGAAACCATGACCCCTACAATCGAAAAGGCCAGATCGACCGACGTGTCGAAGCGGTTCGGCTTCTATTACGACGAGGCGATGACGCATCCGATCGCGATCGAGCGCAACGGCGCTGCCCGCGTGGTCATGCTACCCGCCTCCGAGTTCGAACGCTTGTCCCGCCTCGATCACCTCGCGCTCTCGCCGCAGGAGTTGAGCGATGAAGCCATCCACGCCATCAGGACCGCGACGCCCAGCGCCGGGTCCGTCCAGAACGATCAGTACGTCGATTGAACCGCAAGCCGGTGACCTGATCTGGTATTTCTACCTCTGGCGGCATGAACATAACCGGGGCGACGAGGACGGCTCGAAACTCCGCCCCTGCATGGTGGTTGGCAGCTATCGCTCAGCCGGAAGGCTCCGTGTCCTGATGGTGCCACTGACGACGCGCGATTATTCACCGGCTGCATCCATCCCTCTGCCGCCGCGATTCATTGAGGCCTTCGGCCTCGATGACCGATCACGCATCGTGTGGGACGACGTGAACGATTTCGCATGGGTCGGACCCGACGTTCGCGCCGGTAACGACGGTAGCACCATCATCGCCGAGGTGCCGAGCCGCATCGTACAACGTGTCGCGGCGCTGATCGTCGAGCATCGGATCACCCCCACCCGGCGAACCGAGTAGGCGATCGATCCTCGCCAACCCGAAGGGCGGCGCCCGCAGACACAGCCCGGTTCGCTGGCCGAGTGGAAAGATCATCACGATCGGCGATGATCCCGCAGCCGGGCGGCGCGTAAAGCCGTCGCTGTTCTGCCAGCGGGTATCGGCAGGCGTTTGCCCCCTATGGCGATGAGGACGCCCAGGTCCGATGCGGTTGCCGGCGATCGCCCTGGCGAGGGTCGGCCGTCGGGCGACCTTGCGGCATCCGGTCTCCTTGCCGGTGCGTCGTCGCCCGGGCGCGGCCGTCCTTGTCGAGCTTCGGAGCGGCACCACGTCGGTCAGCGAGCGACGCTGGCGGCACGCCTGCCTTCGCGCCGGGTCGTTCGGGGGTACGGGTCAGGCGACCGACATGAGCGGTTCACGAGGTTTGTCCATGGCAATGCCTGCGGGAACCTTGGGCTGATCGACGGCCCATCCGCCGTTTCGTGTCACCTGCGCCGCGCCCCGGGGCCTCGCAACCCCTTTGGCAGGGCCGTGTTGCCGCGCTTCGCGCGGCTGCCCGCACCACCCCTGCAAAAGGGGTTCCCCTCCGGTCGACCAGGCCCGCCGCCTGCGCGCCGGCCCAGCTCGCCCTCCGGTGCGACGCCCCGAACCGCGACGCCCTTCAGGTGACACCGGCGGACGGACCGCCGACCAACCCAAGGAGGCAATGCCATGAACAACGTGAACCTCGTCGGCCGCCTGACCCGCACCCCCGAACTGCGCGAAGTCAATCGCGCCACCAGCGTCGCGACCATCTTCGTGGCGACCGATCGCCCGAAGCTCAACAAGGACGGCCACACCTACAAAGGCGACGACGGCTTCACCGTCAAGGAGACCGAATACCACAAGGTCACCTGCTTCAACGGCCTCGCCAAGGCGATCGCCGGCAACCGCAAGAAGGGCGACCTCATCGCCATCGAGGGACGCCTGCACTACACCCGCTGGCAGGACAGCGACGGCAACGACCGCTACGGCTGCGAGATCATCGCCGATCGCGCCGAGTTCTACTGACCGGCCAGCGAACCGGGCGGCGTCTGCGGGCGTCGCCCTTCGCGCATGCTTCATCATCGCCCGCGCAGGACGCCTCGCCCACGGTGCTTCGCACCGCGGCCTTGCGCCAGCGCGCGCTCACCTGAAAGGTCCGGCACCATGACCGTCCAGCGCGACATGTTCGACGGCGACCCGTTCGCGCCCGAGCCGATACCTGCGGCACCGGACCCGGTCGCTCGGGTCGACGAGCCGGCACCCGCCGGCGGCGACCACGACGGCAATGCCGTCGCGCTCGCCCCGCTGGCGGTGCCGTGCGGCTTCCGCAACCGTCGCAATGAACCCTGCCGGCGTCTCGCCGAGCGACCCATCCTGATGAACGGCCAGCCCTTCGTCCATCGTGGTCACCAGCTGCTCCAGTGTCCGCGTTCCTGCTGGCTAGACGATGACAGCGCGGTCGAGCCGGACATTGCTGACCGGATCGGTGAAGATATCCGGTTCGCAACCGAACCGGATATCCAGACCGACCCGCACGGCGAGGACCCCGATGCCAACCGCGATCCAGACGACCCGGGAATCCAGGAGATGCCGGATTACGATGCCGGGGATGACGGTGGCGAGTATGAATCGGACTGATCCTGCTGATCCTGCTGTGCTGGCTGTGGGACGGCCGTAGAGGGGCAGGGCGGGGCGTCCCGCCTTGTGGGCGGGACCGGGCTCTATTCGGCCCTGGCGGGCCTCACGGAGCCCCCTGGCGGGGTCTCCGCCCTGCGGGTGACGATCCCTATGCCGGCGCCGGGCGTCCTGCGCGCGGGCGACGGCAGCTGGTTCGCCCTCTCGGGCTCACTGGCGCTGCCTCTACGGCGCTGCGCCGTGCCGGCGCATCACCGCCGCCCGTGCTCGGTCCGACCCGGCGTGCCCACCACAACATAATATTTTCTCTCTCTGTGATGAGGAAGTCTGGCATGCGGGGTTGGCGGGCCGTCAAGGACGCGCGGTCCCCCCAATTTTCACGCACCCTTCCGTCTCCGCTTCGCTCCGCCTCCAGGGCACGAGAAAATCGGCTCCCCCGCGCGCGAGCGTTAACCGGGGTCCGCGACCCTGCGGGCCGCGGCTTCCCGGTTAACGTCCCTGACCGCCCTGACCGCCGCATGCCGGATGAGATTCCTCACCGAGAGAAGGTGAGATTTTCAACTCATGGAGGCTATCATGACCAAGTACAGCAACTTCAACGACATGGGCCGCGCGATCAACGAGCGCCGCGCCGACGAGCACACCACCGAGACCTATCAGGGGGCGTTCATCGAGGCGAGCGAGATGGCGAAGCTTTCCATCGTCAGCGAAGCCGAGAAGCTGGACATGCCCGACCCGGAGCAGGCCGCACACGCCGTCGAGCAGATGCTGGCGACGATGTTCGACGTGTTCCGCGACACTCGCATGGAGGAGTTCGCCGCCGACCTCGCATGGGGCTTCGTCAACAGCTTCCACATGGTGGCCAAGCGCATGGAGGGCCGTGAGGATGACGCCGCCAAGAAACTTGGCGACCTGGTGCGCAGCTACGACCCCTCGGAGATCTACGCGGTGGAGCTCGAAGAGACCCAGCTGCTCTGCCAGACCCTCGAGAATTGCGCCGAGGCGATGCGCTGCATGCGGGACCACGCCGGGAACGTGTATCGCGTCGAGACCGGACGGCCCTTCTCGACCGTCCGCGGCAGCAGGGTGTCGTCCAAGCTGACCGCCTCGATGATCGACGGTGCCGACTATCTGGCGGCACGCGCGGCAAAGCGTCGGGACGAGCACAACCCGAGCGGCCCGATTGTCGCCTTCTCGGGCGGCATGGAATGGCACGACCACGAGCAGCTCTTCGAACGCCTCGACCAGATCAAGCGTCGCATCCCGTCGATGGTCCTGATGACCACCGCCATGAACAAGGGTGCCGACGCCATCGCAGCGTCGTGGGCGGCCTCGCGCGAGGTCAAGCTGGTGCGCATGTTCCTCGACAAGCGCCACGGCAACCGGGGCGGGTTCCTCCGCAACGACCGCATCGCCTCGCTGCGTCCCGTCGAAGCGATCGTCTGCGAAGGATCGGGCGTCCAGATCGACTTCGCTCGCAAGTTGCGTACCGCCGGCGTACCGCTCCACGTCTTCCGCAAGGACGGACAGGCACCGGTGCAGCCGAGCCAGCGCAGCCGCCGCGCCTGACGCACCCACGGAAGGGCTCCGGGCAACCGGAGTCCTTCCCCTTTTTTACGTCGCCCTGGGCGGCGCTCCGGGGCATCGAGCCCCATCGCGCCGCGTGGGACTGACCTATCGGTCGATCACGCCACGTTGCCCGCTCGGCACGGCTCGCTCGCGGCAGGGCAATGCCGTCGCATTGCCACTGCCAGCTACGCCTCGCCGGTGCCGGGGTCGATACCGACACCCGTCGCATCGCCTCGCTCGCTTTGCGGTCATCGCTGAATGCGATGACCAGCGCGCTACGCCTCGGCCGATACGACTGGCGATCGTCGTTGAACACCAATCGGCACGCCTCGCTTGCTTCACGGCGATCCCTTCGGATCGCCGGTTCGCTACGCATCGCCGTGCCGATCGCGTTGGCTTATCGACCGCGCCGTCTCGCTCGCATCGCGGCCACGCCTGCGCGTGTCACGCTCGCTACGCATCGACCGGCGCGGTTCAACCGGCGTCACGCTTGCGGCATCAGCACGGCTCGCTGGCGGGCGCGGCGATGCCGTCGCATCGCCTGCACTGCCGCTGCGCATCGCGCCGTGCCGATCGCACCCATTGATCGGCCACGCCGTCTCGCTCGCATCGCGGCCACGCCTGCGCATGTCGCGCTCGCTACGCATCGACCGGCGCGTCTCACCCGGCATGTCGCTTGCCGCATCGGCACGGCTCGCTGGCGGGCGCGGCGATGCCGTCGCATCGCCTGCGCTGCCGCTGCGCATCGCACCGTGCCGATGCCATCGCGCAGGAGCTGACCGGCACGGCTCGCTCGCTTCACGGCGATCCCTTCGGATCGCCGGTTCGCTACGCCTCGCTCGTGCCGATCGCACCCGCTTATCGACCGCGCCCGTCTCGCTCGCATCGCGGCCACGCCTGCGCGTGTCGCGCTCGCTACGCATCGACCGGCGCAGTCCGACCGAAGCCCGGCTCGCTCGCGGTGCCGCAATGCCTGCGCATTGCGAGCACCAGCTACGCATCGCTCGGGCACCCGGTCCTGCGGACCGACCCATGACCCCGTGATCGGCCATGCCGATCCTGACGGATCGGAAGGGGAGGGGAACCGGAGATGATGGTTCCAATGGGAGACAGACCATGTCGATCACCTTCTTCCTCAGCGTCGATCGCAAAGCCGACGCCGCGCCCGCCGTCATCACCGCCCGCCAGCTTGCCGCGTTCCGCGCCTTCGCCCGCGAACGTGGCCAGCTGCTCGAAGACGAGGATGATGACCCCCTCGTGTCGTGCTCGTTCGAAGCTCGCGTCTGCCCCTGGTCGCTCGCGTCGATCTGCGCGATCTTCGATCACGATGTGGGTGTCATCGCCGTGGTCGAGGAAGCCCAGTTCCGTGGCCTCAACGTGCGCTTCTGGCACGATGACGCGACCCGCACGATCACGATGCGCGTCGCCAGCACCCCGGACGGCGCAGCGGAGATCAATCTCGCGAACGGCAACGCCTTCCACGTCCTCGATGCGCTACGACTTTCGGACGATAATTGCGGGAGCATGCCCATCGGGCAACTACGCGAGACACTCGGCCAGCCCTATGTTCGCCGCGACCTTGGTCGCCTCGATGGTCGTTACCTCGAACGCTTCGACACCCTCGCTGCTCAGGCCGACACCAGTGACGGGATACGCATGGTCTGGGGATAGCCTCCCTCCAGTCGCCATCGCGTCGGGGGGCATCGGGCTTCGCCTCGATGCTCCCCATTCTTTTGCCTGAATGGACCGAAGCGTCGCCAGCTCAGCCCAAGCATTGAAAAGGGGAGCGCCTAACGGCAGCTCCCCTTCTATTTGCATGATGGGCTTGAGCCCGCTTTCGCGCTGACCCGCTTACGCGGTCAGGCGCTTCACGGTCTCGGCGATCCCGAGTTTCTTGATCGCTCCAATGATCGCGCTGAACTGGGCAGGATCGGCCTTCATCAACCCCGACCGTTCCACCTCCTTCAGCAGCTCCGAACGCTCACGATCGGCCAGTTGCTTGCGGCGTTCGTTGAGCCGCTGTTCGTCCGCCTCAAGCTGTGCCCGTTCCTGCTCGATACTCCGTGCCATATGACCTGCCTTTTCTGATCGTGGATCGGCCTCCATTTCCCACGATGCCAGCACCGCTCCACCGGCACAATAGCGACACTCATAATCGCTCGCTGGTCCGGCTTTACCGGACCAGCATGAGGCGACGGACACTGACCTTCGGCCAGGTCCGTCGTCGGGCGGGATTGCTCCGCCCAATACCCTTCGGTCCAGTCCGGTGGTCGCCTGCCTGCGGCGCTTACTCTCCCGGAACCCAGTCCAATGATCGGACATCCAGCCATGATGCCACCACCACCGCGACAGTCCCTAAGGATTTGCACACCGTACGCGGCACGCCGCAGGTTAGGTGTCTGTAATTGCCGGTGTTTGCAGGGGCAAACATGTTTGCCCCTGCAAACGCCTTGGTGGTTCTCCCCTAAGCGCTTGAGAACGCGCGAAAATCCCTGTTTGCAGGGTGAATGCGTTTTCACTCTATACCTCGGGACCAGGCTGTAGTATTTTCCACTCTCCGAAAACCCCACCAGCCACTTTCAAGTGGGTGGTGAATGTCTAACTCGACGATAGCTTTCAGACTTTCGTCTGAAGAGATTGCGGCACTTGATCGTGTAGCCGCGAAACGGTCGTGCTCCCGGTCTGAGGCCGCGCGCACTGCGCTTATGTTCGGTATCCGTTTCGCTGAGGCCGAGCATACTTTCAACATCACCCGTGCGGTCCTCGTTCTCGAGTACATGCAGGCGGCGATCGACGTGATTATCACACGCGATCACGGCGACGTCGTACCCCAGCTTCGCGAAGCCGCGAAGGAGCGCCTGGCGACGTTCCATGCGTAGCGGCGACATCCGGTTCAACGGTCAGGCGGCGACCGTAAAGCACCATTCCGCGCGGGGGCGGATCACCCGCAACTCGGGCAATTTCACCCGCGGTTCGCAGCTTCTCGCCAGTCAGTACAAGATGACCTGGGCGGGCCTCCAGGTGCCCATCTGGATATGGCTGGGGACGTTCATCGTCCTGTTCAATATCTTCGTCTGGCTGGGCCTCGCCGAGCATGAATTCCAGCTCGACCTGATGAAGCTCTATTCCGCCATCTGGACGTGGGTCGGCGGGGACAAATTCCACCTCATCAACCTGACCTTGCCAAACGGCATCGTGACCAAGGTTCCGATCGGCTACGTCCCCTACGAACCCCATGTCGTTCATGCCTGGGCGAAGACGGTCAAGATCTTCCTGACGACACTCGTCATGTCGGCCTTCATCGCAGCACCGATCATCATGTGGTTCATCATGTGGGCAAACAAGCGCGGCAGCGACATGCTCCAGGAACGCCACAACCGCGGCGCCCTGTTGGTCGAGCGTGACGTGCTCGTCAAAACTGTCAGCGGCCACAACCGGCGCAAGTTCCGCACCGAGTGCGCCGAACACGATCCGCCGTACGTCCCCGAACTCGTCGCCAAGGCTCCGATCCTCGATCGGATCGACCGGGGCATCCACGTTCCATACACGATCGCCGGCATCCCCTATCCGTGGCGGCTCGAACAGAGCCATACCATGCTCATCGGCACCACCGGCACCGGCAAGACGACCCAGCTGCGCAGCCACGTCTCGCAGCTTCGCGCGCGCGGTCATCGCGCGGTCATCTTTGACCTGACCGGCGTGTTCGTGGAGACGTTCTACAACCCAGAAACCGACGTCATTCTCAACCCTATGGACGAGCGTTGCGCGCCGTGGACGCTGTTCGACGAATGCCGCAACTATGCCGATTTCGTTTCGGCCGCATCGGCCCTCATTCCCTCGCATCCCGACGACAAGGAACCGTTCTGGCAGAACGCCGCGCGGATGCTCTTCATCGAGATGTGCCTGAAGCTTCAGGAGATGGGTGAAGCGAACAACGCCGCGATCGCGCACCACCTGATGCAGGCCGATCTGAAGTCGATCAACGCCAAGCTCGATGACACCATCGCCGCCCCGCTGACGACCGAGAAAGCCGCCCGCATGGCGGAATCGATCCGCTCGGTTCTGAACGTCAACGGACAGGCGCTACGCTTCATGCCGGACCCTGTCCCGGGCGGCCCGCCCGCCTTCTCGATCCGCGACTGGATCGCGACCGACAATCGCGACGGCTCGATCATGTTCATCACCGGCTCGTACAACGACCTCGAGATGACCCGCGGTCTGTTCACGCTGTGGATCGATCTGGCCGTCAACAACCTCATGCGCCTGCCCAAGACCCGTGACCTGCGGACCTGGTATCTGTTTGACGAAGTCCATGCGCTTCACGCGCTTCCTGGTATCGAGCATGGCCTCCAGTCGGCCCGCAACTTCGGCGGTGCGTTCGTCCTTGGGATCCACTCGTTCGACAAGCTGGTCGCGACCTATGGCTTGCAGAACGCGACCGCGCTCACCGGACTTGCGCGCACCAAGCTGATCCTCGCCACCGCCGATCGAACCACAGCCGAAAAGTGCTCCGAGTTCATCGGCAGCCGCGAGGTCCGCCAGATGGATGAGGCCTACAGCTACGGCTACAACAACACCCGCGACGCCTCGACCCTCACGCCTCGCACGGCGATCGAGCCGCTGGTCATCCCCGACGACATCAACAACCTGCCGTCGCTCCACGGCTTCGTGAAGTTTCCCGATGGATTTCCCGCTGCGCGGATCGAACTCAAATACCGCTCCTATGCCGAGGTCGCGCCGGGGGCGGTGCCCCGCAAGAACTTCAAGCCTACCGAATACGTCTCGCCGGAAGACCGGCGTCGTCAGAACACCCGGAACAATGGCGCGGATGAGGGGGGTGAGGGTGGCCGCGAGCATACCCCCACACGGCCTGTGGGGGGCGTGGAGGCGAAGGAAAGGCAAGAGCCGGACCTGACCGCCTCGCAGCCCGAGAAGCCGCGTAGCGAGGCTGAAAAGGCGGCTGCGGCGATGGAGGTCACCGGGTCGCTGCCGGTGGTGATCGATCAGATAACCGGCAAGGGCGTCGCCAGCAGCCCGACCGGCGTCGATGCCGTCCGCGCGTCGGATGCCGCAACGAGGGTCGGGGGCGAACCTTCCAAGCCTGTGACGGGAGGTTCATCCAGTCTGGATGCCCAACTCGGCGGCATGGGCGTGTCCCTGATCGAGAACCGTGCGGGTCCGCAGAGCGGGGTGGATCCGACGCGCGGCGAGGCGTCACGCCATGCCCCGGAAAGCCGGTCCGATCGCGGTGATGCCGATCGCCACGAGGACCAGGCGACCCGCGAATTGCGCGATGGGTTTGCGACGCAGCGCGACCCCGATCACCACCATCGTCATCACGGCCCGGATCATTCGCCGGAGATCGATGACGACATGGACATGGGGATGTAGCCGATGCTGTCGATCGCTTCCGTCAAGTCCGCCTCCGGCGCGGCGCAGTATTTCGCCAAGGACGATTACTACACCGCCGAGCATTCGTCCGAGGCGACCGCCTGGGGCGGGGTGGGCGCGGCCGACCTTGGCCTCAAGGGCGAGGTGACCAAGGAAGACTTCGAGAAGATCCTCAACGGCGAGATGCCCGATGGCGAAAAGGTCGGGCAGGTCGAGGGTCGCAGGCTCGGTGTCGACCTGACCTTCTCGATGCCGAAGTCCGCCAGCGTAATGGCCTATGTCGCTGGCGACACCCGTGTCCTCACCGCGCATATGAACGCCGTAAAGGCGACGATGGGATGGGTCGAGAAGACCTTCGCCGAAGGCCGCACCTACGATCAGTCCAGGTCAGGGGATGCGGTGCGAACCGGCAACCTCGTCTATGCGCTGTTCCAGCACGACACGAGTCGCGCGCTCGATCCACAGGGCCACATCCATGTCCTGATCGCCAACATGACCAAGATGGCGAACGGGGCATGGCAGGCGCTCCACAACCAGCAGCTGTGGAAGAACAACACGACCATCGGCGCGGCCTACCACGCGCAGTTTCGCGCCGAGCTGGCGAAGATCGGCTACGAGACCAGCGTCACCGGCAAGCACGGCCAGTTCGAGATCGCCGGCGTGCCCAAGCAGGTGATCGACACCTTCAGCCAGCGGCGCGCCGATATCCTGGCGAAAGCCGGCGAACTCGGTGTCACCTCCGCCGAGGCGTTGCGCAAGGTGACCAACAATACCCGCGACGCCAAGCTGAACGTCGAGGATCGCGATGCCCTGCGTCAGGAGTGGCGCGACCGGGCGGCCGCGCTCGGGTTCGACGGCAAGGCGCTGGTCGATGCCGCGCGCGAGCGTGCTGGCGCCAGCGGCCTCGATGCCCAGCCACGACCGATGGAGCGCCTCGGTGACGTCCTGGCCAATCTCCGCGAAAGCCTGGGCGAGTTATTCCGACCCGCCGATCCGCTCGTCGCCAGCGGCCTCGACCGGCTGCGCATCGCGCCGGTGGATCTGCGCGCCCAGCACGCCGTCGCCTCCGCGATCCGCATCCATGCCCAACGCGAAGCCGCGTTCGCGGTGCCGGACATCACCAGGACCGCGCTCGACCTCGGGCTGAAGGGTGTCACCGCCGCGCATGTCGACGCGCGCGTCTCCGAGCTCATCCGCAACGAGAAGCTGATTCCGGGCAAGGATGACCGGATCGACAGCGTCGTCACCCATGTCACGACGCCCGAGGCGCTCGCGACGGAGCGCGGCATCCTTGCAGAGATCGAGCGCGGCAAGGGGGAGGGGCGGGTGATCGTCTCCGCCGACACCGTCATCGAGCGGATCAACGCCGCATCGGGCGACAAGGAACTCAACGCAGGCCAGATGGCGGCCGCGACGATGGCGCTGACCTCCGCCGATCGTATCGTCGCGGTCCAAGGCGTCTCGGGCGCCGGCAAGTCGACCATGCTGGCGAGCGTCGCGCGCAACGTCGAGCAGGAGGGCGGCAAGGTGGTCGGCCTCGCGCTCATGAAGGCGACCGCCGATCGCCTCGGCGCGGAAGCCGGGATCGAGAGCCGCACCGTCTCCTCGTTCGTCCACAGCTATGCCCGCCACGCGCTCGCTGGGAAGGGAGCGGGCTATGACGGCGCGCGCGACGCGCTCGCCGGCACGACGCTGATCCTCGACGAAGCCTCGATGGTGGGTTCCGACCAGATGAAGCACCTGGTCGGCATCGCCAATGCGCTCGGCGTCGATCGCTTCCTGATGATCGGCGATCGCCAGCAGATCACCGCGGTCGACGCCGGCAAGGCGTTCGCGCTCGCGCAGGCCGGCGGGATCACGATGGCGCGGATGGACGAGAATCTGCGCCAGCGCACCGAGCAGCTGCGCACCGTCGCCGCGCTGACCAACCGCGGCGAGGTGCGCGAGGCGATGGCGATGCTCGGCGACAAGGTCACCGCCAACCCCGAGCATGTGAAGGCCGCGGCCGAACACTGGCTGGGCCTAACCCCCGAACAGCGCGAGACCACCGCGATGTTCTCGTCGGGCCGCGTCGCGCGCGCAGAGCTCAACGTGCGCATCCAGGACGGCCTCGCCGCGGAGGGCACGTTGAAAGGGGACGGCGTCGTCACCCCGGTCCTCGACAAGGTCAACGTCACGCGCGAGGAACTCCGCTACGCGCATACCTATAAGCCCGGCCAGGTGATCGACCTGCGCCATGCCATGCGCGAGCTCGGCCTCAGCCCCGGCACCTATGACGTGCTCGGCGTCGACGCGAAGGGCCGCGTTCAGGTCCAGATCGGCAACCGGGTACGGACCTTCGATCCGCAGAAGATATCGCCGGTCGACAAGACCGACGCGATGCAGCTCGCCCAGCGCGAGCAGATCAAGCTGCATGAGGGCGACAAGATCCGCTGGACCCAGAACGACAAGGACCGCGGCCTCAACAACAACGATATCGCCCGCGTCGTCTCGGCCGACCCGTCGGGGATCAAGGTGGAGGCGAGCGACGGCACGCTCCACGAGCTGAAGGCGGGCGATCCGATGATGGAACGGATCAGCCTCGCCTACGCGCTCAACATGCACGCGGCGCAGGGCATCACCACCGATACCGCGATCGCGGTGATGAGCCACAAGGAATCTAACCTCTCCAACCAGCGCCTGTTCAACGTCACCGTTACGCGCGTCCGCGACGACATCCAGCTGTTCACCGACGACCGCGAGAAGCTGACCGCCGCGATCGAGCGCAACGAGGGCAACAAGACCTCGGCACTCGAGACCACCGGCGCGCTGTCGATCGACCCCGATCGCGGCGCTGCCGGCACAGCGGCGAAAGCCGGCGCGGGCGAGACGTTCAACCCTTCGCTGCCGCCCGACCTCGATCGCGGACCGGAGAAAGTCGGAGGCGAGCCGAGCGCAGATACAGCCCGCCCCTCGACCGGCGGCAAGATCGACATCCGTACCGATCCCTCGCTCGACCTCTCCCGGTTCAGCGTCCCGGTCGAGCCCAAAGGCCCTGAACTTCCCTACCCCGAAAAGGACATCGGACTGGAGCTATGAGCATGACCACGTCGCCACCGACCTGGGATCAGGTGATCGCCACGAAACATTGGCACGCCTGCGATCTCGACACCCATACGCTCGCGCAATGCAGCCAGCTCGCGCGGCGCGACGATGCGCTCGACTGGGGCGGCGAAACGCTCGCGATGGCCGCGATATTCGGCCTGACCTACGTCTTACTCCTGCCGCTCACCCGCCCGCTGCGTGCCCTCCGGGTCCGGCCCGAGCCAGCACGATGAGCCTCGCCGACCGCGACTATATGCACGGGGCTCCCCGCATCGGCCGGACCTCGCGGCTCGACACGCCGCCCTGCGATGCGATCGAGGGCGCGTCCGAGCATCTCCAACAGGCCCGCAGGAAGCCCGTGGAGCCACGGTCAACCGCGCCGCGCGTGCTCGTCCCCCTGACGCGCCGGCTGCGTCAGGCGGGGCTCCTGGCGGCCGTGGTGGCGGCTTTCACCTTCGCCTGGGCGGTCGGATGCGGAATCGTCAGCGCGTCGCTCCACACCGATGGTGGAATTTTCGTTCCGCCCGCAACCCAAGGTACGCCCGGTGGACGGTAGTTTCCCTTTTCGCTTCCGGCGCCAACCCGAGCCGACGCACGCGACCCTCACGATCGCCGAAACCGCGGATCTGACGGCAGCGGCGCTTGAAGCGGTCCGCGCCGGTGACGGGGGCCGGCTCGCGGTATTCGGCGATGGCGACGCGATCGCCGAACTCGCCGACCAGGTCCGCGACCAGCTGATCGACCCCGCGCGCGGCAACTGGGACTTCTTCGCAGACCATCCGAGCGACTATGCACGCTCGTCCGCGATCGAAGCGTTCCTTCCCGACGATCCTGACGTTTGCTCGGGCTACACCTGCGCTTCGCGCTATGTGCTGCTCCGCGCGATCCAGCATGCCGGCGATGAACCTGGTGCGACCCTTTCGGCCGTCCGCGATCTGATACGGGATCTCCCGCCGGAAGCCGTCGCAGAGGCGGCGGGACACGATTCTGGAAACGGTCACGCCCTGCGTTGGGGAATGACCGTGCTGGCCGGCGTGCGACGAGCGACCCACGCTTTCGCCGACCACGACCGGCTGATGCCCAGGATCTCCATCGCGCGCTGGCTGGCAGGATCGGCGTCGACCATCCTGTTCGTACGACGCGAACCTGGACTGACTTCGAGCGAGGTTGTCGCCGTCGAGGCCTCGCTGCGCGATCACGCGATGCTGTCCAGAATGGACGTGTTTCCCCTGGCTCTCCCCTCGCAGTCGATGGAGATGGTCGATGGGCATCGATGATCGCGACTATATGCGCGATCGCTACCGCAAGCGGCAGGGGCTCGATCCCGGTGCGACGCAATGGAACGATCGCAAGGCACGGGTCGAGCTGAACCGCTTCGGGTTCAGGAAATCGGTGCCGCTGGGGAGCGCGAGCTGGATATCTGGCGGATCGAAAGGGTCGTGGTTCGAAGCCAGGAACAGGGGCCACGATTATCAGCGCGGTCGATGGCGGCCCCGCCCGCGCTTCACGCCGGCCCCTTACTGGCAGGCGCTGGGCGTCGGTGTTGCCATCGCACTGGTCCTTGCGGCCTGGGCCGGGCAGGGCCAGATCAAGCGCGCAACCTCCAGCCTGTTCGCGTCAATCGTGGGGACGAACACCGGTTTTCCGGAATCGGGAACGGTCGCCGTCTCCTCCAGCGTCGACCTGCGAACCGTCAGAAGCCACCTGACCATTCAGGGTGCGGCAGACAATAGCATCGTCCAGCTGCTCGATCCGGCGACGGCGAAGAACCGGCTGTCGGTCTATGTCCGCGCCTTCGAGCGTGTCACCGTGCCAGCCCCGCTCGGCCAATATCGCGTCCGCTTCATCCACGGCCGCGAATGGGCAGATTCTCGGACCTTCTTCGGCAAGGGCACGCTGCACGACGAGGTTGCCGGCGTGATGCTGTTCACGCGACGGGTCGGGCACACGCTCGATCTTCGTCTGGGGGCCGACAGCAATCTCGTGGTCCGGCGCATCGCCGCCAAACCGGCCTCGATCCAGTGACACTGTCCTTCATCCACGCGCGGGGATTTCGCATCGCACCGCCAGGACCGGCCCCCGCGCGCCGGCACGGCGATCAACCGGGACAGGAGACATGAGCAACTGGGATTTCGAGGAAATGGGCGAGTTCGGCTCGGATGCCGACGCAGACCGCTGGGCGAAGCGCAACAACATCGCCCCGCAGGATGTCCGCATTCGCCACAAGGGGGACGGGGTTGAGCTGGAGGTCCGGCGCTCGGCGCTGGGCGACAGCAGCGCCCGCCACGATGACCGTCGCGACGGCCGACGCAACGGTTTCTTCTGAAAACGGCCAGGGAAGGAGTACACACGATGAAACTGAAGATGATCGCCGCGCTGGGGCTTGCCGCCCTCTCCGTGGCCTTGCCGTCGGCCGCCAGCGCGCAGTCGTCGGCGCCGGTCCTGCTCGCGATGGCGAGCTTCGCCGGAAGTCATGCCGGCACCGATGCCGCGCGCGAGGTCGAGGCGAAGAAGGCGCGCTATCGCGCGCACGCGCTTCACAACGGCAAATGCAAGGACTGCGCGGACTGTCCCGACTGCAAGGACTGTGACGAAGCCGCGAAGAAAGTTGCGGCGGACGAGGAGCGTGCCGGGATCTGCGATCCCGCAGCGCATGCGAAGAAGGCGGGCGCCGGTGCTTGATCGCACCCGCATGCTCGTCGTGACGGCCGCGCTCGCGGCCGTCACACCTTCAATGGCCCACGCCCAGAAGCTGGGGCAGGGCGGCACCGGCGTCGACGAGACGACCGCCGTGCCGCAATGCCAGGTGCCGCTCGGCGTTGCCGCGCTGGTTGAGGAGAAGGCCGCCAACCCGGCCGATGGCCTGTCGCCGCAACTGCAGGCGCTCATGCGCATGGCGGAGATGCAGAACGGCGGTTCGACCGCGCGCGTCGACGCGCTGCCACTGGTCAAGCTGATGATCGCGCGATCCAATTGCTTCCGCGTCGCCGATCGCGGCGAGGCGTTCAGCGCGCTCGAACGCGAACGCGCGATCAATGGCGGGACTGCCACAACCCGGCCTGTCACCAAGGCGGATTATCTGATCGAGGTGAAGGTGGTCTATTCCGACGCCAAGTCGCGTGAGAGCGGGGGCGGGGTCGGCGGTGTGTTCGGCGGGGCGGTCGGGCTCAAGTCGAAGACACTCGAAAGCCAGGTGCTGATGACGCTGGTCGACGTGAACACCGGCATCCAGGAAGCGGTCGCCAGCGGGTCGGCGCGCAAGAAGGATATCGGCGTCGTGGGCGGTGGGCTGTTGCTCGGCCTTGGCGTGGGTGCGCTCGGTGGAAGCTACGCCTCGACCGACATCGGCAAGATCACCACGCTGGCGACGCTCGATGCGTTCCGCAAGCTGATCGAGGATGCACGGCCACGGCTCGAGGCGAGGCTGGTGCCGGCCAAGCCGCCCGCAATGGTGCCTCCCGCCTCCGCGCCGCTACCGGCGCAGGCGGTTCAACCGCTGCCGCAGCCAAATCCGGGAACGCCGAAACGATGATCCGCAAGAAATCGACCCGCGCGGCCGAGATCGCATTTGCCGACGAAGTGATGGCGTCCGACGAGTTCGCGGCTCTCCCCGAGCGCGTGCGATCGACGGTGCGGAACCATCGCCAGGGGATGCGGGGCGAGCGCGAGACCGCCTATATGCTCGATCACCAATTCGGGCCTGACAACGACCGCAACCTGCTTATCCACGATCTGCGCCTGCCGGACGGGCAGGGCGGGTTCGCGCAGTTCGATCATATCCTGCTGTCGCGGGCGTCGCGCACCGCCTCGATCTTCGAATCCAAGAACTACTCTGGCCGGATCTCGAAGAACGAGCATGGCGAATGGATGGTCTGGTATCGCTCGCAACGTCAGCCGCAGAACATCCCCAATCCGGTCGAACAGGCCAAACGACAACGCAAGGTGCTGCAGGCGTGGCTGAAGCGAAAAGGGCATGACAGGGCGTTCGCGGAGGTCGGCGTATTCGTGTCCGTTCCGCCCACCGCGATGATCGACCGTTCCAAAATCGGCAGCGACGAGCCGATCTACAAATGCGACAACCTTTACAAAGCCTGGGTGCCGTTCGGCGGGTCATCGCCCCTGGGACGAATGTTTTCGACCGGCGTCACCGCCGCGCAGATGGTCGAGATCGCCGACCAGCTCATCGCCGACCATGTCCAGGAGGGCGATATCTATACCCGCCTCGGCATCGTTCCTGACAGCACGGACGCCGCCGATACGTCTCATACCGGCGACCCGTCTGGGCCGATCAACATGCCCATCGTCCAGGCCGCGTCTGTGCCGGAATTGCCGCCGTACGTCGAGGCAGAGCCTGTCACTGTTCATCCGGCGCAAAGTCCCTCCACATCGGTAGCGGTTGAATGCACCGTTTTGGAGGTATCGCCCCCTGCCAAGGCGGTTCCCGTCAAGGCGGGCGCACCTATCGAGGTATGCGCCGGGATCGTCGAGCGGACACTGCCAGATGGCCGCATCGCATTCAGGGCCGCGCGCGACGATGAGATCGGCAGGGAGGTTCTTTCCGCGTTGTGCAAGGGCAAGGCGATCTGGAACCCGAGATTCTCCAACTGGATCTGCGTGCCCGACGTCGCCGACGTGATCCGGGCTGCACTTCCCGATGCGATCAGGGTCGGCCACGTCGCATGAATATGATCAGCCTGCCCCGGCCCGAATGCCCGTATTGCCATGAGGCGATGCGCCGCTGGCCGCTGGGGCAGCACATGCTGGTCTGCGACACCTGCCGCCGTCCGATCGTGCGCTACCTCGCTGCGCCCTCGCGTCGGATCTTTCGGCTGCGCCCGCTCTACAGCGTCATCAACGCCATCGCGCTGTTCATTCTGGTCGCGACCTTTCTCGCCATCGTGATCGCCCGCGCCGACATCCGGCATATCATGCTGGCCGTCGCGATCCCCATCGCGATGTTCGGCGCGAGCGATATCGGCGATGGCTGGCTGTCCTGGCGTACCTCGCTCGATCGAGGGTGGAACCACCTTCGCAAGGGTCGCAAGGCGCGGCTGATCGGGCTGGCACGCGCAGCGTTCGGCATCGCCGGCTGTGCTGTCGCCATCTTCGGGCTACTTGCCTACGGCGACATGACCACTCCACGAAAACCGCTTGCCCATCAGGCTGGTCGGCCATGATTCCCTTCTGCCTGATCCTGGGCGACAGCACCGCGGTCGGCACGGCGCAGGCATTGGCAGCACAGGGCATACGCTGCGAGGTTCATGCGCGCGTGGGTGCCGGTTCGGCCGAGATCGAGCGGCGGGTGAGGGGCGCTTCGGCCGCCACCGTCGCCCTCATCGCACTCGGGTCGAACGATGCCGCCAGTCCGGCGCTCCCAACCAACCTTCTTGCGCTCAGGCGGCGAACCACCGCCGTCAAGGTGGCCTGGCTTGCCCCCTACGACCTGCGCGCGTCATCCATTGTCACGTCGATCGCGGCACGTTTCGGCGACACCGTCATCCCGCTGCGGGCGCAACCGAGCCGGGATGGCATCCATCCGGTCAGCTATCGCCCCGTCGCCAAGTCGCTGCGGTGGGGGGCGGTCGCCCCCTTCAGAGCCGGCGTAGCGCCGGCGCCGATCGCGCGCGCGACCGTGCTGGTGATGAGCAGCCCACTCGGGTCGTGATCGCCATCTTCATGCCGCGAGCATCGGTCGCCGGAACCGAACGGCTCGACTCAATCCCGCTGGAACAAATCCGGCCCATATGACAGGCTGAACGTCATGGACCATCGCATCACCCACACCTGCGGCCATGAGCAAACCCATTTCATTGCCGGGTTCGCGTCGCAGCAGGAGCGCAAGGCCACCTGGCTGCGCACGACGGTCTGCGGCGCGTGCTACCGCAAGCAGCGCCAGGAAGAGAACGAGCGCGACGCCGCGGCCTCGCAACAAGCCGTTGCCCATCTGTCGCTGGCGCCGCTCAACGGCTCGGAACGACAGGTCAGCTGGGCAACGACCATTCGCGCGAAACGGATCGCCTTGCTGCGCAAGGATCAACCTCTCGATAGCGTCGAAACCGGCGCGGCGCTGCTCGGCATCGCGGACGCCAAATGGTGGATCGACAACCGCGACGCGACCGACGCGCAGTTGCTCGCCTCGGCAGGGGTGGCTCAGGCTCCCGGCTGAACCGGCGTCGTCACCGCATTCTTCAGCGGCGCGGGCTTCTTGCCGTCAGGCAGCGTCCTGCGGAGGTGCTCGTGGACGATCGCAGCCGAGAAGGGCTTCGGGATGAACGTCGCCTTCTCGGGCATGTCACCCGGATTGGGACGGATATTTGTAGGGGCTTGCAATCGTAGCGGTGTCTGCTCGCCAACAGCGCTATTTCCTGCTCACGCTATCTGCCACTGGCGCGTGGCACCGTGCTCGAATTAGCTGCCAATGTGCTCGCCATCATCCGGCGCTGCTCGCAAACGAGGCGTCGCACTCACGTTATCTGCCAACAGCTTCGACCGCCAAGGGGAGGTCGATCAGACGGCCATAGGTTGTCCCGTTTCTCCATCTGCACCGGGCAGTTTCGGGAAAAGCCAATCGGGAACACATTTCGGGAAAATGGCGCCCTCGTTGCCATCGAGCGCGCCTTCCTGCCGTCAGCCGTCCCACGCGACCTTCCCAAACGAGACGGTGCCGTTTCGCTGGCTCTTCGCGCCAGCATTTCAATCTACAGAACTGGAGGTTGTTTCTATGATGTTCTCGATAGTGGCGAGGCGCCGATCTGGATGCTAGCGTGCCGCGGAAGGGCAAATCGTGGTAAACAATGACTGATCTTGGAGCGCGTGAGCAGCGGCGTTTGGCGGCGCTCGCAAAATTCGAGGTAATGGACACCCCGCGAGAGTCGGCTTTCGACGAGCTGGCCGAGCTGGTCGCCGCGATTTGCGAGGCGCCGATCGGGGTCGTGAATCTGATCGGGGAGTGCCGCCAGTTCTTTAAGGCAGAGGTGGGTCTGGGGGTTCGCGAAACGCCGCTGGATACGTCGTTCTGCGCGCACGCGCTTTTGGAGCAGGATTTCCTCCTTGTTCCCGACGCGACGGCCGATCCGCGGTTTGCGTGCAACCCCCTGGTTACCGGCGAGCCTCACATCCGCTTCTATGCCGGTGCACTGCTAAAGACGGACGACGGACTTCCAATCGGGACGCTGTGTGTGCTCGACTACCAGCCGAGGCAATTGTCGGACGTACAGATACGCTCGATCCGCGTCCTGGCTCGACAGGTCATGGCGCAACTCGAACAACGTCTTGCGGCACGGCAGGTCGCCGCATCCGAGGCGCGGCAGCGCGCCATCATGGACAGCGCTCAGGATTTCGCGATCGTCACGACCGATCTCGATGGCCATATCGTTGAATGGACTTCCGGCGCGAAGAACGTGCTTGGCTGGTCAAGGGACGAAGTGATTGGAAAGAGCGCTTCGATCCTGTTCACCGACGTAGATATCAGCGCCGGCAGGCTGGCATTGGATCTGGCGCAAGCTCACGACGAAGGCCGAGCGTCTGTTGAGCATTGGATGGTTCGCAAAGACGGGAGACGCATACTGGCCGTCGATGTGACGTCCCCATTGATGGACCAGCACGGCCAACATGTCGGCTATGTGAAGGTGCTGCGTGATCGCACCGAAGCGCATGCCGCGAGCGAAGCCCTGCGGGAGGTGGAAGCCCGCGCCACCGGCAGGTTGCAGGCCAATGAGGAGAAATGGCGCACCCTGTTCAAGACGCTCGAAGAGGGTTTCATCCTCGCCAGAGTCGTGCGCGATGCAGACGGCAGGATCTGCGACTGGCGGTATGAGGAAGTGAACGACGCCTGGTATAGCCTGGTGGGTATCGAGCGGGGCACGGCGATCGGAAAGACGATGCGCGACCTCTTCCCGGGAATTGAGGACGTATGGGTCAACGAGTTCGCCGAGGTTGTCGATACCGGCGAAGCCAAGCGCTTTACCCGTCAGTTCGGAGGGCTGGATCGTTGGTATGACGGGGTGTGCCAACCCATTGGGGAGGATCGGTTCACCGTCATTTTCCTCGAAGTGACGGATCGCATCCGCGCCGAGAAAAAGCGCGAGGCGCTCACCGACATCGGGCACGTTCTGTCGGAGTCATCCGATATGGAACATGCGATCGATCAGGCGACGGAGATCGTGGCCAAGACGCTCGGCGTGGTTCGGGCTGGGTACGGTACGCTGGATGCAGACGGGGAAATGATTACCGTGCCGGAGCACTGGACGGCGGATGGCTGTCCCCGGCTTGTCGGTCAGTACCGCGTCGATGATTATGGTGACTACGCTATCGACCTCCGGGCTGGTCGTCCCGTCGTCATTCCCGATGTGCGGTATGATCCACGAACATCGCCTCGAGCGGACATTTTCGAAAGCCTCGCCGTTCGAACGATGATCAATCTTCCGGTGGTGGGGAATGGTCGAACCGTCGCGATCTTCTTCGTGAACGATAACGTTCCGCGCCAATGGACGACGCAGCAGGTGGCATTCGTCGCAGAGGCGGCCAGTCGTATCCGGGTTGCGATTGAGCGCCGCCGGGCAGAACAGGACCTGCGCGAAAGCGAAAGCTTTATGCGCAGCGTTCTTGCTGCCTCGACCGATTGTATCAAGGTGCTCGACCTTAACGGCGATCTCACCTTCATGAGCGATGGCGGCATGAAGGTGATGGAGATCAGCGACTTCAACGCGGTCAAAGGCTGCTTCTGGCCGAGTTTTCTGAAGAATGACGGCGTTGGTCTGGGCAAAGAGGCGCTTGCAGCGGCAAGAGCGGGTCGATCGGCCCATTTCGAGATCGCAGCTGACACATTCCTGGGCACCCCGAAATTCTGGTCGGTGTCGGTTTCGCCCATCTTCGGCGAGAACGGCGAGGTGGTGCGCATCCTGTCCGTATCGCGTGATCACACGACTTTGCAGGAGGCGCGTGAGCAGCAGCTCCTGCTCAATGGCGAATTGAGCCATCGATTGAAAAACGTCTTGTCCATCATCCAGTCGATTGCCAACCAGACGCTGCGTGATGCGGTGACACTGGAGGATGCCTCTGCTGCCTTCTCATCACGTCTGGCATCCTTGGGCCGGGCGACGGATGTGCTGACCGCGACATCGTGGGAAGCGTCGGACCTTGATACGGTCTTGGAAGCCGGCTTGGCGGCCGTTGCCGATAAGCGGGACCGGATCGCGATCAATGGCCCCGCGGTGCGTCTCAATCCGCAGTCGGCACTCGCCCTCACGCTCGCAATCCACGAGCTGGTCACCAACGCGCTGAAATACGGTGCCCTGAGCAACCATACCGGCACCGTGACGTTGACGTGGGAGGTGAGTGGATATGACGCAAACCCAGAGTTCACCTTGCTATGGCAGGAGCGCGACGGTCCGACCGTCTCGCCCCCCACACGCAGGGGCTTTGGAACGCGGCTAATCGAACGTTCGCTGCGATCGTACTTCAGGGGCGAGACGGTGTTGAGCTACCCGCCTGAAGGTGTCGAATTTCGGATCAAAGCGCCGTTAGTCGGTGCAGGCGAATTGGTAACCGCGTAATGGGTCAGGCAATTCCGCCACGGGCAATCCTCATCGTTGAAGATGAGGTGTTTATACGTCACGATCTGATGGATTTTTTCAGCGACCGTGGTTTTATTGCGTTTGAAGCTGAGGACGGCGACGAAGCGATCAAGATCATAGCCGATCATCCCGAGATTGGAATTGTCCTGACAGACATCCAGATGAAGGGATCGATGGATGGTCTGCGACTTGCACGCTACGTTCGTGATAGGTACCCGCCAATGCTGATCGCGGTTGTCTCCGGTAACGTCCGTCCTTCACAAGCTGACCTGCCGGAACACTCTTTCTTCGTCGCCAAACCTTTTGACCCTCGATACGTGCTGTCAGAGATTGATCGGCTTAGTTCCTGATTTCCGCAGGCGAGGGGTACCTGGGAGAACGCTCCTATCCCGGAATACCATCGTTTGAGGGAAAGGGGGTGACCGCCGAGGAGTGGTGATTATGAGCAGCCCCCACCGGGTGGTCCGGGTTGATAGTTAGTGCATTGTCGTCTCCGCCGCCATTGCCGGTCGGAGGTGGAGCGAAGCGGAACCGGAGGCCGGCAATGGCGGTGTCGCCGCTTCCGGGGCGGGTGGTCGATAGCCGAGGCTGCTGTGCGGTCGGACAGTGTTGTAGTGACGCCGCCACGCCTCGATCAGCACCCTGGCTTCAGCGAGGGTGTAGAAGATCTCGCCGTTCAGCAGCTCATCCCGCAGCGAGCCGTTGAAGCTCTCGTTGTAGCCGTTCTCCCATGGCGAGCCCGGGGCGATGTAGAGCGTCTTCACGCCGATCTGCCTGAGCCAGGTCTGGACGGCGGCGGCGATGAACTCGCTGCCATAGCACATTGGGAAGCGCTGGTTCGGGAGCCGCTATGGCCCTGATGAAGACAAGGCCGCGTAGCGGCCGCAGACTTCATCAGGGCAAGCCATGGCCGGTCAGCAGGTATCTAAAGTGAGGTTGTCGAGACAACACTTTGGAGGCCGACCGACCATGACCAAGCTCACCTCTACGCCTGCCGGCGCCGTGCTGGTAGCCATCGACATGTCCAAGAGCCGACAGGAGGTTCTCATCGAGCGACCGGAAGGCGGCCGGCGCCGGCGGATGACCGTCATGGCGACCAGGCAGGACTATGACGGCTTTGCCGAAAAACTCGCTGCTATCGGGCGCCCTATCATCGTCGGGTTCGAGGCGACGGGTAGTCGTTCTCCGACTTGCCCATGGGTGGGAGGTCGTCAGCCGACGTCAGCGATGCGTCGAAGATGATCCGCTGCCCGTCATCGCGATCGAGTGTCGCTGCTGCTGCGCTAAACGGGACGGATACGAAATCAGCCCTGATTTAACAGGGGTAGAGGAAGAGCGGAGGGGGGGAGAAAGGATGGGCTGCTCGGGTGGCCCGACATTCCCTTGCGGTAATGGTTCGCCGGTACAGGCGGCCAGGTACGAGGTCCGCTCGCCATGGAACGCTTCCTGCTCTTCAGGTA
The DNA here is from genome assembly GCF_049896485.1 of Sphingomonas sp. DC4900. Lineage (NCBI taxonomy): Bacteria > Pseudomonadati > Pseudomonadota > Alphaproteobacteria > Sphingomonadales > Sphingomonadaceae > Sphingomonas > Sphingomonas sp. DC4900. The sequence continues at coordinate 26,676 of NZ_JAFCUK010000012.1, read as the reverse complement.
CTCGAACCGAGCGACAGTCACGTCCTCCGCAAGATTGCCCTTTTAGAGGCCGCAATCGGCGAGATCGGTGTTCAAGCCGCGTGGGGTGACTGGGCCGACTGGGTCCCCACCGGCAAGGTCGGGGTTGTCGGGCAACGCATCACGGGATGCGATCATCTCGGCTTTGCCAAATACGACGGACCGAAGCTGAAGGGGCTGGTCGACGCGAACCGCTACGAGGCTCGCGATACGGTGAGCACCTTCAAGTCCGTCGGTGTCGAGGTGATCGCATAGCGCTCGCTGGCGCTGGAAAGATGTTTCCGAAAGGCGGCAACATCTTTCCAGTGGCCCAACCCATGCTCGCGGTTTCGAGCGGGGCACTCTCCGAGGATTATCAATGCGCCCAGCCCTGAGGGGCTGACGGCCCGGATGCAGCCGAAGGCGCGGGAGAAGAGGGGGGAGTGAGCGTTTGGGCGTGAAATGTCGCGCTCGACACTCATTGGAGACGGCGTCGATGTTCTACGATGTGCCTTATCGCCACCAACAGGCGGTGGACCCCGCTGCGCTCAGCACGATCGCGATAACGCTCCAGGCGATGACCAAGGCGCTGGATGATTGCCGCAACGCGGGCGTAGACCCCAATACGGATCCCGCGATGGTGCTGCTCGCACGTCACATGGCGACCGTGTCGACCAATCGCGCGCCGCGATCGGTCCTCCGTCATGCGTGCGACAAGCGACTGCAGTCGCTGAAGCGCTACCCGGCGCTGCTGGCCCTTTCGATCCGCGGCGTCGAATACGACCAGGCCGCCAAGGAACGATTTCACGAGGACGCTACGGCCGCGATGCAGGATCTCGCGTCAGCGCTCGCGCTCGCTGAGGGGAGTTACACCATCGCCTCGACCCGAGGCGACCCGAGCTGAGCTACGGCTCGTCCTCCTCGAGCTGCGACACGACGCGCAGACGCGAGCCGAGGAATGCTGGCGGCGTCACAAGGCCCCCATGGCTGCCTATTGGAAGGTGGTCTCAGTGTACGCAGGACACCTGTCGAGGGTCCTGCGATGAGGTACGATCCGCGCATAGCCACGACCTCCCCGGAGGAGTTCGCCGAGTTGATGGCGCTCGTTCGTCGTGCCGATGAAGCCCCGAGGCCGCAAACGGACGACGACGTATGGCGAGCCACCTATGCCGAAGAGCAACGCCAGCGGCGTGTTGTTGGGTATCAGCAGGATCTCTTCGGATCCAAAGCGACGACACACTTCCGTCGCAACCGGGCCGCGCCGGATTGGGATCGGCCGCCTGTCGAAGCGATCGAGCAGAAGCTGGAGCGGATCAAAGGCGATCCGGCTGCAGACCGGTCTTGCTCGCGCTCTCGAGGTCAAAGCCGACAGCGCAAAGGGCTTTCTGGAATAGGTCATTTCAGTCGCAACGCACTGAGATAGCAACAAACCTATGGTACACGATCATCGAACGAGGGAGGGATACAATGCGCCGTACTATCGCAATCATGGCATTGCTCGCAGCGTCGGCTTCGCCGGCGCTCGCCCAGAAGGCGGGTAAGGGGGGGATCGGGATCGACGAGAATACGCAGGTTCCACGCTGCGATCGACCCTACGGGACCATCGCGTTGGTGGAGGAGCGCGCCGCTGGAGGAACCGCCGAGGGCATTCCCCCGGGCCTTGCGGCGCTGATGCGGATGGCAGAAGCCCAGAACGGCGGGAGTCAGCGTGTTGATCCGATCCCCCTGCTGAAGCTTCTCGTTGCTCAATCGGGCTGCTTCCAGGTCGTCGATCGTGGAGAAGGCTTCGACGCCCTGCAGCGAGAGCGTCAGCTCGCAGCGGGTGGAAGCGTCGCTGGCGCGAACAACCAAGCCACTCTGAAGGCCGCGGATTACCTTCTCCAGGCCAAGGTGCTCTATTCGGATTCTGATGCGGGTGGCAGCGGAGGCGGGCTCGGCACGATGTTCCCCGGCGGCCTCGGGTTCAAACAGAAGGTCAAGTCGAGCCAGACCATGCTTACCTTGATCGAGGTGAAAACCGGCATCCAACAGGCGATCGCGACGGGCTCGGCCCGCAAAAAGGATCTGTCGATCCTGGGAGGCGGTCTGCTCACCAACGCCGGCGTCGGCGCTCTCGGAGGTGCGTATACCAGCACCGACATGGGCAAGATCACTTCGGTCGCGATGCTCGACGCCTTCGTCAAGCTGACCAATCAGGCACAGACGCGGTTGCCCCAACCAACTGGAGCTTCGATCGGACCGGCGCCCTCCCCGGCGCCTCCGATGGCACCACCAGCGCCGAGGCAATAAGCTTTAGAGGGGAGAGGGAGTTAGCAGGCGAGCGAGAGCATCGCTCGAGAGCCCCCTCCCCCATCGTCGTCAGGTGTCCATATGAAACACGCGCGTATCCAGCAGCGGGACTTCTTCGATCCTGCCCCGGACCTCAACATAGAGCCGCTAGACGCGGCCGAGATGGAGGCGCCGCGTGGTGAACCGATCGCCATCCCTTGCGGCTTCATGACGAAGACCAACGAGCGATGCCAGCGACTGGCAAGCAGGCCCGTCATGCTGGAGGGGCACCAGATGACGTGTAGAGGCCGTCCTATGCTGTTCTGCGACCCCGCCTGCTACAATGCCTCCATGCGCGCCGACGTGCCGGCAGACGAAACCATCACGGATCCGTCAGCGTAGTCGATGCAAACGGCCCCCTCCCCCACTGCGCCGACATGCGGATATTGCGGCAATCGCCTCGGAGCGTGGCCGCCCGCCAGTCCGGTTGAGCCGTGCCGCGTCTGCAGAAGGCCGACGATGTTTGTGCCGATCCCGTGGAGCCAACCTCGCCGTCTCCTGATGTCCGGTCTCCTCGATGCTGGCGCATCGCTCTACGGGATCGCGACGGTCTGTCTCGTGGCTGCGTTCGCCATATCGCCGTCATCAGGTCGAGAATTTGTGAAGGCCTTCACCCTGATGCTGTTCGTTATAGGGTCCGTCCTAGCCGTCGACGGGATATTGGCAGTACGTACCGGGATCGACCGCACCTGGTCTACCAGGAGGAAAGGCCGATCGGCTCGCGCGCTGGGCGTCGGGAAGATCCTCGCGTCCAACGCCGCCCTGATGTTGGTCATCGTCGGCATACTGATATAGGTATCGCGAGTGTGCGACCGCGCACCTGTGCACAGGTGCTCACTTGCACGTCTGCGACGTCGCAATTACGCTTCTGTGCACCAGCGCACCCGCGCGTCGATGCACGTATGTCTGGGAGCGTATGCGTGAGCGAGTGCGCTTGGCTCTAGCCTGCCAAGGTCGTGGGGTGCCCTCCCCCCGAAGGCGCCAGCTAGTTCAGAAGCTCCCTTTTCACCCGCCCCCTTAGCGTTGGGGATCGTGCGAAAGCGTTATGCTCCACACCCTGCGATGGAATGAATCACCGGTGCACTGGTGCACAGGTGCGATGCGACCGCCGTGATTGCGTGGCGCATGGCTCTGGCTCGGCCGAGGGACGACAGGTCGCCGACGCGATCTCTGCGACACGGCGCTAAGGGCTGCATTGGCTCGGCGCACTATTGCGATAATGCACTGTCGCAGGTGTGCACAGGTGCGAGGGTGCGTCGTCGCACGGTCGTGATTACGCGATAGTGCGAAGGATCTGTAGTCGGGCTGCTTGTCGTGTGGGTAGCTGATGGATGTTGAACGGGAAGGGCTCACCGAGGATGGTAAGAGGAGGTGCTTAGGGGCGGCCTGACGCCGCCAGCTAAGCGACGCAGGGTAGAGCCCGCACGTGCGAGACCCGCCCCAGAAACCAGTCGGCTCACCGGCGCAGCGTCATTGCTTTGAGCCGAGCTGGCTTGAGCAGCTGTGTTGGCACCATTGAACAAGGTCATTCAACGCAACAACGGTTCAGACACTGGTGCGACCGTGCACCTGTGCACACGCGCGCACGTGCGTTTTCGCGCTTGTGCGCTAGCGCGAGTGTGGGCATACGTACCAACGCAATCGCGCACGTGTGCACAGTCACGACTGTGCATAGGGCAAAGCGAGGATATCAAGATGAAGACAGTGGCTCTCATTGCGCAGAAGGGCGGGGTCGGAAAAACGACGCTCGCGATCCACCTTGCGACAGCTTTCGCCGCTACCGGCAAGAACACCTTGCTCCTCGACCTCGATCCACAGGCCAGCGCAGCCGAATGGAAGGATCATCGCGCGGATGAGACGCCCGCAGTGCTATCGATCCAGCCATCCAGGCTGACAAAGGTTCTCGAGGAAGCGAAGTCGATGGGGGCCGACGTGGTAATCCTCGACACGGCTCCGCACAGCGAGAGCACAGCTCTCGAGGCGGCAAAGGCGGCAGATCTGATCCTCGTACCGTGTCAGCCCACGATCATGGATCTCAGGGCTATGGCGAAGACAGTCGAGCTGTTGAAGCTGGTTGGCAAAACGGCGTTCGCGGTCCTCAACAGCGTGCCTCACCAAGGCACTGGTGGCCAGGAGGCGGCCGAGACGATCGCTTCGTCGTTCGGGCTTCAGGTCGCGGACCCGTCGTTTGGGGATCGCGTCGCCTTCAGCCGCTGTATGATTTCGGGCCAAGCAGCGCAGGAGGTCGAGCCGAACGGAAAAGCTGCCGCAGAGGTGACCGCCTTGTTTGACTGGGTGGTCGCACAGCTGCACACTCGCACACGTGCACCTGCGCAGCGTAAGAAGAAGGGTGAGGCGGCATGACTAGAAAGGTTGGCTTCGCAGCAGGTCTGGGTAAGCTGGGAGAGATTGGCGGCAAGGTTGCGCCAGCGCCGTCGCCTATCGCTCGACCGGCCGAGGCGGTCGAGGCGGGGGAGGGGGACGGGCCTGTTCGGGCGGCGCCGGGCCCTCGCCGGAACGGCAAGGTGAACATTGCCGGTTACTTCGATCCCGCGGTTCGTAAGCAGCTTGCGATGCTGGCTGTCGAGCACGACACCGACCAAGTCAAACTCATGGCGGAAGCCCTGAACCTGCTGTTCGAAAAGTATGGGCGCTCGCCTATCGCCTCCGCTTGAGACAACCCCGCCGTCAGTCGCGGCGACGGTAAAGGCTCAGCGTCGCGCGCTGCATAGCTCGGAGTTGCGCAGCAAGCGCGCTCCGAGCACGCGAGTTTCGCGTTCCATTTGCTCCTCCATCATTGACCAGATGGTACGAGCGGCCGCGCAGTAGCCAGGTACGTCGGCTGCGATCTTGTCGTCGGTCCACCTTTCGATGTGTTTGTCTGAGATGAGCCTCTTAGAGGTGAAGGCGACAAGGAAATCCGACAGCGCAGCACGATCGTCGCTGTCTGCCGTTTCCAGTAAACGCGGAATAATGCAGTCGCTAACAAACGCCGACCTTTCGCGGCTTGCGCGGGTTAGATCTAAGCGAGCCTTTTCCAGACCGGCAATGTTCGCGCAGTCGGTTGCGCAGTGACTCTGAATTAACGTGAGGCCAACCCGGATGACTCGGTGATGCTCCTCAAGACCGCGAAGCAGTTCCTTGTCCATCATGGTTAACCGACGCCTCCCAAATACTGCCAAAAGGCAGCATCTGCTGCGCCGTCTACCGTATCTGGGAAATCAGCTCAGCGATATTGATAACGCCCGTAACGACTGTTGGATCGTTAGCCAGAAGGAATTTTGTTAAAGCCTTGGGAAAACGCGCCTGACGACGGCGTCGACGCTACGGCACAGCGGCTTGGCGAGTTGGAAGGGCAGGGGAAGCCCGAATTGCTGGCGCTCAGGCGATGTCCTCGACAGCGCACGGATCAGTGCCGCTGGCGTCGCCCGACCGTTCGTTCTTCAGGCGGCGAGCAATCTTAGCGAGCAACGTCCGACTGCAGCCCGTGCCGATCATGATCTCGCGCCAGCTCTGCCCATCCTTCAGTGACCGGGCGATCGCGGCGTTGCGGGCAGTGTTCTCAACGCGGCCTTTGTAGAGGCCTGCGGTTCGAGCTCGGCTGACGCCTTCGGCTTGCCGGCGCCGACGATCATCATAATCCTTGCGAGCGACCGCGGCGAGGACGTCGAGCATCATTGCATTTACCGCGGCGAACATCCGAGCTGTGAAGTCGTCGGGGGTAGCGATCAGGTTCCAGGAGGTTGGCAGATCGAGAGACACGATCCGAACCTGGCGTGCCTCGATCTCCGATCGCAACTTGCTCCAATCGGCCGAGCTGAGGCGCGATAGACGGTCGACCTGCTCGACCAGCAACACGTCACCGGGGCCGCAATCGTCCAGTAGTCGAAAAAGCTCCGGCCGGGCGAGGCGAGTGCCGCTCTCGTGTTCAACATAGCGCGATGCGATACGGAATCCATGTGAGGCGGCGAACGCATCCAGCGCTGCGCGAGCGCGGGTCGCATCCTGTTCAGCGGTCGATGCGCGGAGATAAGCCCGGACGAACATGCTTCAGTCCTTTATGAACGGTCTTGTTATGTCCAGTCTTTTTTGAGAGCGCGTTTGACGGAAAAAAGACCGGGCGCGCTCCGGTCTTTCAGAGGTATACCCAAACCGTACCTCCTAAAATGCGTATTTGGCAGAATCGTGGCGGCGTGGCACAACGTACCAGCTGTGACATTAGTATAAGGGACAGACGCAATATCGACATTGTTGTCGTCGGCGGGGGCGTCAGCTATGTTGCGTCAACGTGGTACATCAGGGCTGGCGTGCAAACATGACCTTGCAAATCAACATTACGCCTAACGGGCGCATGAGCCTGCCGGCAGACGTGAGGAAGCGCCTTGGCCTGAGTGGCGGTGGTGCGGTCTACCTTGATGAGACGGAGGACGGCGTGGTGTTGCGGACGGCAAGTCAGGCTGTGGCACGTGCCCAGGCTCTGGCCAAGCAGTACACTGGCGGTAATCCCGACGCATCCGTCGACGCATTCCTTGCCCGACGTCGGGAAGAGAGCGGCGAATGAGCGTGGTGCTGGACGCGTCTGCGATCATCGCGATGCTCAAGGGCGAACGCGGCGCGACAAAGGTCGCGGCTGAGATCGGTGGGGCGCGGGTGAGCAGCGTTAACTATGCCGAGGTAGTCAGTCACTTCGTCCATGCCGGCATGCCCGAGCGCGAAGTCGATGCGATGCTCGATCCATTGCCGCTGACGGTCGTGCCGGCCGACAAGGCACTCGCGCAGATTGCCGGGCGGTTGCGGGCGGCAACAGCGGAGGCGGGACTCAGCCTTGGTGACCGTTTCTGTCTGGCTCTTGCCCGACGGGACGGTCTGCCCGCATGGACCAGCGACCAGAACTGGAAGAAGATCGCCGATGCCGTCGAGGTCAAGGTTGTCGCGATCCGCTGACTTTACATGGTGGCGGGGTAGGGAAGGGGGCAGGACGTCCGGCTCGACAGCCATAACCCACACCGCCAGAAGGTTTCCATGCTACGCCTGATCCACACTGCCGACTGGCAACTCGGCAAGCCGTATGGCCGCTTCGACAGCGACGTGCGCGCTGCGCTTAGCGAGGCGCGGTTCGATGCGATTGACGCGATCGGCAAAGCAGCTGCGGAGCATGATGTCGCGCATGTGCTGGTCGCTGGCGATGTGTTCGATACTGAGGGACCGGAAGACCGCGTGATCGTGCAGGCGGTGTCACGGATGCAGCGCTATGCCTGTACCTGGTGGCTGCTGCCCGGCAACCATGACTTCGCCCGCAACAGCGGCTTGTGGGATCGTGTCCGCGCCAAAGGCGCCGCCAATGTCCGTATCCTCGCCGAGCCGGTGCCATGCGAGCTGGAGCCCGGGCAGTGGCTGCTACCGGCACCACTGACCCACCGGCATAATCTCGACGATCCGACCGCGCTGTTCGACACGATGGAGACGCCAGGCGCGAGCTTGCGCATCGGTCTGGCACACGGCTCGATCCGCGACTTCTCGTCGCGCGGCGAGGCGCAGAACCAGATTGCGCCTGATCGCGCGCAGCGCTCCAACCTCGACTATCTTGCGCTTGGCGACTGGCACGGGAGCCTCCGGGTCGATGCGCGCACCTGGTACTCAGGCACGCCCGAAACCGATCGCTTCCAGCGGGATGAGCCGGGCTACGCTCTGCTCGTGACGCTTGAGGCTGGGGCGGAGCCGTCGGTATCGCCAATCCGTACTGGCAGGTTCCAGTGGCTGATGCGTTCGTGGACGGTTGCCGACGCGGAGGGCTTTGCCGCCGAGTGCGACCGGCTGCTTGCGCAGGTCGAACCATCGGCAACCCTCCTGCAGCTCTCGCTCTCGGGTATCGTCAGTTTATCCGATCGTATCGCGATCCTTGCGCGCCTCGACAATGACCTGCGCCATCGCCTCCGCCATCTGACGGTCACCGCCGACGATCTCGTCGGTCGGCCGAGCGAACAGGATCTGGCAGACCTGCGGGTCGAGGGTATGATCGGCACGGCCGCGGCCAAGCTGATGAGCATGATAGAGGCCGGTGGCAGCGACGGCGCCATTGCCAGGCGGGCGCTCGAGCGCCTGTTCGTGGAACATCAGCGTGGGCAGGACGCGGCATGAGCCTTCGGATCCGGCGCATCGCGCTCTCAAACTTCCGCAAATACCGCGACCCCTTCGTGCTCGACGGGCTGACGGATGGGCTCAACGTCATCATAGAGCCCAACGAGACCGGCAAGTCGACGCTGCTGGAAGCGATGCGCGCCGCTTTCTTCATCCGGCACAACACCGCCAACCGGCTTGCGCGCAGCTATGCGCCTTACGGCGAGGCCGTCGCCCCGCAGATCGAGATCGGCTTCGAGGCGAAAGGCGAGGCGTGGGAAGTCAGCAAGCGCTTCCTGAAGAGTGCTTCGGTCGAGGTTCGGGGACCGAACGGGCGTGCGCAGGGCGAGGATGCCGAGGCGCAGCTGCAAGCACTGCTCGGCGCGCGTCGCGACACCAGCCAGGGCGGCGACGCGGCCGCCCACGGCGCACTCGGTCTGTTGTGGGTCGGGCAGGCGCAGGCGCTTGAAGTGACTGCGCCAGGCGAGATCGTGCGCGACAGCGTTCGCGCTACCCTGGAAGCTGAGGTCGGCACGATCATGGGCGGTGTTGCCTACCAGCGTGTTCGCCCCCGCATCGACAGTCAGTACGCGGAATACTGGACCAACAGCGGTCGGCTGACTGGTCGCCAGACTGCGGCCCGCGACGAGCATGACGCCGCGCAGCGCGCCGCGAGCGAGGCGGCCACTCGGCTTGCCGCCCTAGAGCAGGGCTTTTCCGACCTCGAGGCCGCACGGGCGCGGCTGAAGCTGCTCGACCGCGATCTTGCCGATACAACCGATGCTGAGCAGCGTCGGGCGCTGGTAGGCCAGCTTGACGTGGCGCGCTCTGCCGCTCAGCTGCTCGACACACGCCGCGCTGAGCAGGGCCGCCTTGTCGACCGTGTCAGGGCACTTGAGGATCTCGCATCGCGCCTCGCAATCGCCCGCAAAGCTGTCAGCGACACGGCTACAGCGCTCAGCAAGGCACGGGATAGTCGATCCAGCCTGATCGGGGAGTTGGCGGCCGCGCAGGAACGAGCGACGACAGCCCGTGAGCTGCTAACCCGTGCTCGTGACACTGGGCGGACCGCCCACGCGGCACTTGACGCTGCTCGGATACGGGCTGCCGAGCGCGAGCGCCGGGTAGCAGTCGGCGAGGCACGACGGCGATATGCCGAGCTGGTTGCGCTGGAGGCCGAATACGAAGTGACGCGACAGCTCGCGACTGCGGTGATCCCCACCACCGTCATCAAGGCCCTCGAAGAACGTGAACGTGCCGTGGACAAGGCGCGGGCGGCCGTGGATGCCGGTGCGACGCGGATCGAGTTCGCCGGTGATGTCAGCGGCCTGACGATCGACGGATCTGCGGCGGAGCGTGGAGACCGGATGTTGTCTCGCGAGACGCGCATCCAACTGGGCGATGCCGAACTGATCATCCGTCCGCCGGTCGGGCTGCAAGGCGCCGAGACGGCGCTCGCCAATGCGACCGATGATCTGAACGCGGCCTTGGCCGAGCACGGGGTGGAGAGCGTCACTGCGGCTCGCGCTCGCAACGAGGCCGCGCGAGACGCGGTCGCCAACCTTCGCACGCTCGAGGCGCGGATCATCGGGATCACGCCTGCCGTGACGCTGCTCGGAATCGAGGTGGGCGCGTCGGCCCTGAAGCTTTTCATCGTCGAATTGCAGGAAGGCGCGGAAGGGGAGGGGAGTGGCGAGGAACCAGACGTCGAGGCGCTGACCATCGCGTTAGGTGAGGCGGATACGGCGCTCGCAAGGGCGGAAGGTGTCGATGCAGTGGCATCCGAGCAGTTGCGCGAGGTGGAGGCGCGCAATACTCCATTGATGGTGCAGGAAGCTGGCGCCGAGCGGGATGCGCTGAACGCCGCGGCACAGCTTGCCACCTTGGAAGCCAGGCCCGAGGTGGCCTCGCTTGACGACGCTTTGCGCGATGCGCGCCAGCAGGAGGCGGCAGCGCTCGTCAACCTGCAGGATGCCGAACGCGCAGCGACTGCGCATGACGTTGCTACCATCGAACGGCAGATCGGCCTGCTGGACAAGCGGGTCGAGGTGGCCCGGGCCCAGCGTACCGACCTGGAAAAGGTGATTGCCGGGCTCGAGGCGCGGATCGAGGCGGAAGGCGGCAAGGGGCTGGCCGACCGCGCCGCAGTCGCGCGCGAGGAGGCTGATGCCGCAGCTACCAACCTGGCACGTGTGACGCAGGAAGCCGAAACGCTGAAGTTGCTTCGCGACATGTTGGAGAGTGCGCGCGCCGAGACGTCACGGACATTCGTCGGGCCGGTGGCGCGGCGTGCGCGCCGGCACATCGAACGGCTGCTGCCGGGTGCGAATCCCGGCTTTGGCGACGACCTTGGCTTGGCGTCGATTGCGCGGGGCGGTTTGGGCGAGAGTTGCGGCGATCTCTCCAGGGGCACCCAGGAGCAGCTGGCAGTCCTTACGCGGCTCGCCTTTGCCGACATGCTCCTCGAGCAGGGAATGCCAGTATCGCTGATCCTGGACGACCCGCTGGTCTATTCGGACGATACCCGCCTCGATCTCATGACTGAAATCCTGACGGAGGCGGCAACGCGGATGCAGATCATCCTTCTCACCTGTCGTGATCGCGCCTTCCGCCATCTTGGCAATCGGATTAGCCTGACGGGAGATCGGTAGCGAAACTTACACGTTCTGGTAGGATTACGGCCCGACCGAGTTCGGATGGCAATCGGCGTAAGCGGACGTTCGTTCAGCTACGGCTCGCCGATTACCACCCCGGCTCGCTGCGGTGGTGCCCTTGCCGATCAACACGTCGCCGATCGCCGAAATGGTCCACGGCGCTCCCAACCGCGTCTTTGCCTGCAAAATCCGGGCGGGTTGGTGTGTCGGATGAACGCCGGTGCCGTCAAGCGGGCGAAGGTGGCGCGCGGGGTCTAAGCCTCCGCGAGTGCCTTCAGGCCGCCGTAGTGGAGTGGTGCGACCGCCTCGATCATCTCGAGCAGGTAGATCGTGTTCTTCTGGGTTTCCGCCACGAGGGCTGGGTCGAACGACTTGCCGGTGTGGTGCGAGAGGTCATTGGCGAACTTGTAGATCGCCGTCTTCTTGTGCGGGTCGAAGTCGGTCTCCTCGAGCTTCCGGTGCAGGCTCCGGTTGGAGGGCACGTGGAAGTCGAGGAACGTCTCAAGCACCTTACGGGCTATGTTCGGGACGTGGTAGCAGCCGAGGATCGTCCCGTCCGACTTGAAGGTGTGCAGCACCTTGAACAGGTAGTGGTATTCGGTCGCGTGATCGATGAGTAACCGGTCGAGCGGCGCGAGGCGTGCGGAACGGCCTTCCTCCGTTTCGGAGCAGAGGACCATCGTGAAGGTCTTCTCCGCTCTGGGTCCTGGAATGTTCTGAAGCCAGTTGATGACTAGTCTGAGAAACTCGAAGTTATGGGTGAGGATGAAGAGTTGCTTGGCACCCTGCGTCCTGTTCTTCAGGAACGAGAAGGCTTGGTAGATCGCCGAGGCGTCGAGGCTTGAGATCGGGTCGTCGATGACCACCACTCCCTCCGACATGTCGAAGTCGCGGTCCGTCAGCTGCACTAGGAAGTATAGGAACGCGATCGCGGTCTTCTCACCCTCGCTGAGGCGCCTCGCCGGCCTGCCTCGTCGCATGACATGGTAGCCGTCCACGCCTGAGTCGAACCGTAGATCGGTCCTGCCCAGGAATTGACAAAGATCCCTCGTCAGGTTCTCTCCGCCCTTGTGCTCGTTCGAGACCTGAGCCTGCTTCGCCGCGATGGAGGCGTTCAGCGCCGCGATGCCGCGCACGTCCGGCAGGCCCTCGCCACCGTTCCGCAGCAGGGCGATCTCGACCGTGGCGGCGACTATCCGCTCGGCCAGCTCATCAGCCTGCCCCTTGATTGAACGCAGGTAATGTGCCTCGATCGCGTCACGCGACGTACTGCGTGCGCTGTCGAAGCCGGCGGTTTTCTCATTATGGCGCTCGATGATCGCGTTTAGGTTCGTGAAGGACTGCGCCAGCCTGGCCGTATCACTGGACGCCGTGGCCTCGTATGATCGGGTGCGGTTGGCCAACTTGCTCGTGAGCGTGGCGTCAACCTCGCCCAGCCGGGCCTTGAGCTCTATGAGCGCGGCGTCGAGTTCTTTGGTTGCTGCGTCGTAGCTGTCACGGAGTTCGGAATAAAGGGCGAGGCGGTCCGGCGCGATGATCCGGTTCAGGCCCTCGATTGCCGCTGACAACCGGTCGCGCTCGCGCTCGATGCGCGCCTTCAGTCGTTGGTCCTCCGCGCTGAAGTGGTCCGCCAAAGCTGCGAGCCGTTCAGCAGGCATCGGTCGCGCGCAGAATTCGCAGGTCTCCGAGGAATGCCGGCCGTGCAGGGATATGCCTTGCTCGACCCAGCTTGCGATGTCGGGCTTCCCCAACAGGCGTTCCAGGACATTCGACTGCGCGGACTCGGCCGCCAGGTCGCACGCGCGCAGCGCAGTGCCTCGCGCTACGGCGATGGCGCTCTCTGGTTCGTCAACGCCGATCCGGACGCTCGGCTCTTGGATTTGGACGATCGACGGCATCATGTCCTGGTGGACGGTGGTGTGGTGGAGGGCGAGTTCTTCGTCGGACAGCTGCTCGCCCCCGGTAAGATTCCGGAACGCGCCCTCCGCGTCAGGCTTGCGGTAGCTGCGCAGGGTCGCCCCGCTCGTCGCCTCGCCGATCGTCTTCGCGATGCCCGAGAACAAGCGCCCACGCTCCGTCTCCAGCTTGGCGACCGATGCGTCCAACTCCGCGATGCGCCGGAGGCGGGCGTCTCGTGTGTCGATCTCTGACTTGATCTCCGCCGCGACCAGCTTGTTCTCCTCACCCAAAATGAGGATGTGACGCAGCGGCCCGTCCAAACCGCCGATGTTCGCCTCGATGAAGTCGCTGTTGAACGCCCGCACCTTGCGCCCATACCGGGTTCCGCGCGCCAACGCGCCCGACTGGGTCTCGATTGTGAACTCTAGGTCAGGGTGATCCGCGTGCTCGCCCTCCTCGAGGCAGGCGAGCAGACGCGAGAGCGTCGTCTTGCCCGAGCCGTTCTCGCCATAGATCAGGTTGTATCGGTTCAGGTCGGGGACCTCAGGGCTGCGCGAATAGTCACCGAAGACCCCGAGGTTCTTGATCCTTCGTATCTGTGTGAGCACCGGCCCGCCTCCCCGAGCTTTGATTAGCATGGCGGATGTCAGACAAACAGAGCGCGATGTCCGATCGTCGACGCGCTTCCACCGACAGCCCGCCTCGCAGCTGGCGCCATGCAGGTTGCGGGGCTCGCGGCTCCTGCTGATCGGTTCCGACAAGAAGTAGGAGAGCAACTTTCAGCTGACCGCAGGCATCGACCTAGACTTGGGCGAGGCCATCGCGCAGGGAAGGTTTCGCGATGGCCCCTAAGCTTACTTAAAAAGAGGGCGTCGATGCTGCTAGTTTAGTTATACCGTGATCAACAGCGCTTCGGGCACAGGATATTTCCAGTCGTTGTACTTGCGCGCGATGATACGCATGAAAGCAGAGATTTCTGGTGAAAAATCGCCGACACGGTGGCTCATAATGATAGGTGAATGGGCGGGTTCTAGTAGCTCTAGGTAACGAACGTCGTCCGGGCGTGCTCGCTTTACGGATTCTGGAATGATGGCGACTCCCTCCTCCGCCGCCACTAAGCCAATCGCAATCTGCAATTCTCTAGCTTCGTGGATGACGCTGGGCGTGAGACCATTGTCATGAAACAGCGACAGAACTTGATCGGCGTAGCTCGGCCGCGGAGCGCTCGGGTAAAGGATTACTTTTTCGCGAGCGAGTGCCGCCAATGAAATGGGACCGCCGTCTATGCCCAGTGTGCTGGCAAGCGGTACCGCTGCGATTAGGGGTTCTCGTCGCAGGACGGTGCGTCGCACGGCAGGATCCTCAAATCGGATGCGCCCAAAGCCAATATCAATACGGCCTTCCTTTAGAGCAGCGATTTGATCAAGGGTCGTACTCTCCACCAGCGTCAACTCTACATCGGGTAGCTCGGAGCGAAACTCACGTATTAGTGCCGGCAGCCGGGCGTAGATCGTGGATGACACGAACCCAATCGTAAAGCGCCGCTTATCGGTCGCGATCGCGGCCTCCATCATCGCACGCATGTCTTCGACACGCCGCAGAATTTGCACGGCCTGATCGTGGAAGAAGTGCCCCATGGGCGTCAGGGAAAGCGGCCTGCTCGTACGATCGATCAATTCTGCACCGATCTCGGCTTCCAATTGCTGGATTGACCGGCTGAGGGGCGGCTGCGCCATGTGCAGCCGCTCTGCCGCCTTATTGAAATTCCGTTCGGCCGCGACGGTCACAAAATAGCGAAACTGACGAAGATCCATCGCTTGAATACCCTGTGAGTATCGTGAGCAAACCACATTGATCTTTGCGCGTCCAGCCCCTCCGACGTACCTATGCTGGGATAACGTAGAGCTGAGGATGTGGAGAGGTCATGGTCACGATCGCAGAGATCGATACCTTCATCGTCGATATTCCGACGATACGTCCGCATGTCCTAGCGATGGCGACGATGCATCACCAGTCGATCGTACTGGTGCGAATGCGCGACTCCGACGGTTTAGAAGGTATCGGTGAAGGCACGACGATCGGCGGCCTCAGCTACGGTGAGGAGAGCCCTGAAGGTATAAAACTCGCCATCGACAGCTACATCGCTCCTGTGCTCAGGACCTGCGACCCGACTAGAGTCGGCGCCGCCATGGCCAAGGTGACGCAAAGCGTTTTCGGCAACCATATCGCTAAGTGTGCGGTGGAGACGGCGCTTTTAGATTTGGCAGGCAAGCGCCTGGGAGTACCGGTGTCCGAGCTGATCGGTGGGGGACGCGTCCGCGACAGTCTTCCGGTTGCGTGGACGCTGGCGAGCGGTGACACCGCGCGCGACATCGAGGAAGCGGAGCGCGTTCTCGATCTTCGCCGGCATAACATCTTCAAGCTCAAGATCGGCAAGCGATCGGTCCGCGACGACGTCTCGCATGTCGCTGCCATCAAAAAGGCGGTTGGTGACCGCGGCAGCGTCCGTGTCGACGTCAACCAGAACTGGGATGAAGCACAGGCCGATCTCGGTATGCGTCTATTGCAAGATGCCGGTGTCGACCTCGTCGAGCAACCAGTCGCAAGGCATGCGCACGCATCGATGGCGCGGCTGTCGGCTAAGCACATCGTGCCGCTGATGGCGGACGAGGCGCTACATGGTCCCTGTGACGCCTTCGCTATTGCCGCCTGCTCGGGCGCCCGCATCTTCGCGGTGAAGATCGCGCAATCGGGTGGTCTGCTACCCGCACATGCTGTCGCGACGATTGCCCATGCCGGCGGTGTTGGCCTCTACGGCGGGACGATGCTTGAAGGCGGTGTCGGGACAGCGGCGTCGGCCCATCTGTGTGCAACCCTTCCGACGCTCGCATGGGGCACAGAGCTGTTCGGTCCGTTGCTGCTTACCCAGGACATACTGGCAGAACCGCTTCGCTACGCCGACTTCGAGCTCGCGGTCCCGACCGGTCCCGGCCTCGGTGTGGCGCTCGATGAGGACCGCGTGGCTTTCCATCGTCGAGACCGCACCGCACCCACACTCCACGTCGTTGCAGAGAGGGCCTGACGACCATGTTGTTCCAGGTAGAGATGGACGTGAACATACCGATCGGCTTCGACGCCGAAGAAGGCGCCCGCCTCAAAGCTGCCGAAAAGGCGCGGTTCCAGGATCTCCAGCGTGCGGGCACATGGCGGCACATCTGGCGGGTCGTAGGCCAATACGCGAATGTCAGCATCTTCGATGTCGCTTCGAATGCCGAACTGCATGACATTCTAATGAGCCTGCCGCTCTACCCTTTCATGACGATGCGGGTCACTGCCCTGTGCCGCCACCCGTCATCGCTCCACGACGACGACCGCTGAAGCAGCCGCAACTGATAGACCGCCCAAGGCGGCGACCAGATAGAATTCCAGGAGAGACCCCCATGGACGTTTCCTTCGTACAGACCCCCGCAATCCAGGACCTGCTCGACCGCGTTGCCGGTACAGCGTCAACCGACGGCAATCCTCGGGTGAAGGCCATCATGCGCGATCTCGTCGAAGCAACCATGACGATCATCGTCCGTCACGATATCAGTGAGAACGAGGTCTGGAGTGCGGTCAACTATCTGCAATCGGCTGCCGGAGAATTTGGCCTCCTCATGCCCGGTACGGGCATCGAGCATTTCCTCGACCTGTACATGGACGCCAAGGATGCGGAGGCGGGCAAGACCGGCGGCACACCGCGTACGATCGAAGGCCCCCTTTACGTCGAAGGCGCTCCGCTAGTCGAGAACGACGCCAATCTGACGGATGACCCGGATGAGACGACCACCCTCTACATGACAGGTCAGATCACGGGACCTGACGGGGAGGCGGTGAAGAATGCCATACTTCACGTCTGGCACGCGGACTCGCGTGGGTTCTACTCGCACTTCGATCCGACCCACGAACAGACGCCCTTCAATAACCGCCGGCGGATCAAGCTCGGCGACGATGGGCGCTACTCGTTCCATTCCAAGATGCCGAACGGCTATAGCGTCCCGCCGGGTGGTGCGTCAGATCAGCTGATGAAGGTCTTGGGTCGACACGGCAATCGCCCTGCCCACGTTCACTTCTTCATCGAGGCTCCCGGCTACAGGCAGCTGACGACACAAATCAACTTCGGTGACGATCCTTTCGCCGCGGACGACTTCGCCTTCGGCACCCGCGAAGGCCTGCTGCCCGTGCCGAACCGGCAGGGCGACAGCGCTCACATCGCTTTCGATTTCCAGCTGCAGCGCGCTGAGGTGGCAGACGACGAGGCCTTCTCAAACCGCGCCCGGCTCGCCGTCGCCTGACATTCGTCGCAAAGGAGAAGCACCATGACCGACCTTCGCGCAAATATCCGCGAACGCCTCGAAACCGCGGTCGTTGACGATCCCGCCACGGGCGCATTCCGCTGCCGACGCGACGTATTCACCGATCCGGCCCTGTTCGACCTCGAGATGAAGCACATCTTCGAGGGGAACTGGGTCTATCTCGCCCACGAGAGCCAGATACCGGAGAACAACGACTATTTCACGACCTTCATCGGCCGTCAGCCGATCATCATCACGCGCGACAAAACTGGCCAGCTCAACGCGGTCATCAATGCCTGCGCGCACCGGGGCGCGATGCTCTGCCGCAAGAAGCATGGCAACAAGGGCAGCTTCACCTGCCAGTTCCATGGTTGGACGTTCAGCAACGCGGGCAAGCTTCTCAAGGTTAAGGACGGCAAGACGGGAGACTACCCCGAGGCGTTCAACACTGAGGGTTCGCACGATCTGACCAAGGTAGCGCGTTTCGAGAACTACCGCGGTTTCCTGTTTGGCAGCATCAACCCCGACGTGCAGTCGTTGGAGGATTGGCTTGGCTCGACCCGCGTGATCATCGACCAGATGGTCGACCAGGCGCCAGAAGGGCTGGAGGTGCTTCGCGGGAACTCATCCTACGTCTACGACGGCAACTGGAAGCTTCAGATGGAGAATGGCGCGGACGGCTATCACGTCAGCGCAGTCCACTGGAATTACTCGGCAACGACCGGCCGGCGCAAGGAGGAGGCCACCAAGGCAGTCGACCCCGATGGTTGGTCGAAGAGCGTTGGCGGCGTCTACGGCTTCGACAACGGCCACATTCTGTTGTGGACACGGCTCCTCAACCCTGAGGTTCGCCCCGTATACGCACACCGCGAGGAGCTGGCGGAGCGACTGGGCGAGGAGCGTGCCAAGCCGATCGTCGATCAGACGCGCAACCTGTGCCTCTACCCCAATGTGTATCTGATGGACCAGTTCTCGACGCAGATCCGGGTCATCCGTCCGGTGAGCGTGGATAAGACCGAGGTCACGATCTACTGCTTCGCGCCGAAAGGCGAGGCGGACGCCGAAAGGGCGCTTCGCATCCGTCAGTACGAGGACTTCTTCAACGTCAGTGGGATGGGCACGCCTGACGATCTGGAGGAGTTCCGCTCCTGCCAGACCGCCTACGAAGGCGCAGGCGATTTGTGGAATGATCTGAGCCGCGGCGCTACGCACTGGATCGCGGGTCCTGATGAGAACGCCACGGCGATGGGTCTAGAGCCTACGCTCAGCGGCAATCGCAGCGAGGATGAGGGTCTGTTCGTGCGGCAGCACGAATATTGGGCGCAGACGTTGATCGCGGCCCTCGACAAGGACGATGGTGGCGACGGCGGCAGCACTGTCCGGCAGGTCGACCGTTTGCGGGTGGCAGCATGACACTCGCTTATGACCGGGTTGCCGCGTTCCTCTTTCGGGAGGCGCGGCTGCTCGACGATCGGCAGTGGGATGAATGGCTGACCTGCTACGCGCCCAACGCAGTGTTCTGGATGCCGGCTTGGGACGACGACGACAAACTGGTCGAAGACCCTCAGCGTGAGATTTCGCTGATCTACTATCCCAATCGGGATGGGCTGGAAGATCGCGTCTTCCGCATCAAGACCGAGCGATCGGGAGCAAGTATGCCCGAGCCACGTACGAACCATGCCGTCACAAACATTGAGGTGACGAGCGAGACAGACGGTGTGCTTGAGGTACGGTTCAACTGGCATACGCTCAGTCACCGCTACAAGGAGACGCTGAGCTTCTTCGGGACATCCTATTACACCATCGACGCGACTGGTGATCAGCCGGTCATTACCAACAAGAAGGTCGTGCTCAAGAACGACTACATCCGCCAGGTGATCGACATTTATCACATCTGACGCCGGGCTCGAGAGGATCACATGGGCTACCGTATCGCACTCAACTTCGAGGACGGCGCTACGCGCTTCATCGACTGCAACGCAGGCGAGAAGGTGCTCGACGCCGCGTTCCGCCAGAAGATCAACCTGCCGATGGACTGTTCGGACGGCGTATGCGGCACATGCAAGTGCCGCTGCGAGCAGGGCAGCTACGAGCTTGGCGACGAGTACATCGAAGAAGCGCTGACCGAGGACGAGGCGGAAGAAGGCATGGTCCTGACCTGCCAGATGCAGGTCTCGTCCGATTGCGTGATCGCAGTGCCGGTGCCGTCGTCGGCGTGCAAGGTGAAGCCCGCCATACATGGCGGCGAAGTTGCCAGCGTGGAGATGGTCTCCGACAGCACGATCATCCTCACGCTGCGGGTGGACGATCCCGCCGCTCTAGGCTTCCTCCCGGGCCAGTACGTGAACCTGATGGTTCCGGACACTGGGCAACACCGCTCCTATTCGTTCAGCTCCAAACCTGGCGCGGCGGAAGCCAGCTTCCTTATCCGCAACATTCCGGGCGGCCTGATGAGCAGCTGGCTTAGCGAGAAGGCGCAGCCCGGCGCTCGGATGAGCTTTGTCGGACCGCAGGGCAGCTTCTTTCTGCGAAACGTCGATCGCCCGACAATACTCCTCGCCGGTGGCACCGGCCTAGCGCCGATCCTGTCGATGTTGGAGGTCCTTGCTGATCAGGGCACCGAGCAGCCGCTTCACCTGATCTATGGCGTGACCAAAGATGGCGACATGGTCGAGATGGAGCGCATCGACGCTTTGGCCGCCCGCCTGCCGACGCTGACCTCTGCGGTATGCGTCGCCGATCCGGAGAGCGGACATCCCCTCAAGGGTTATGTCACCGAGCATCTTTCGGACGACCACCTCAACGCCGGTGACTGTGACATCTACCTGTGTGGACCGCCGCCCATGGTCGAGGCTGTACGCACCTTTCTGCGGGACAAGGGCGTTGAGCCAAAGCACTTCCACTACGAAAAATTCGCGCCCAGCGAGAGTTCGGTAAAGGCTGCGGCATGATCTTTGCCGACCGGTTCCGTGGCAAGACGATGGTCGTGACGGGCGCGGCGCAGGGCATCGGCCGCGGCGTTGCGCTACGTGCGGCCGCTGAAGGTGCGGCCGTCATGCTTGTCGATCGCGCCGACTTTGTCGCCGATGTCGCACATGAAGCAGGCAGGGCCGCGCGCGCCTTTGTTTGCGATCTCGAGACGAGCGAGGGTGCCGTATCGGCGATGCGCGCGGCCGAAACCGAGTTCGGCCGCGTCGACATCCTCGTCAACAATGTAGGCGGCGCGATCCGTATGCGACCGTTCGCCGAGTTTGAGCCGCAGCAGATAGAGGCCGAAATCCGGCGATCGCTCATGCCAACGCTCTGGAGCTGCCACGCCGTCCTGCCAATCATGCTCCACCAGGGAGTGGGTACGATCGTCAACGTCTCGTCCAACGCGACGCGTGGCATCCGACGGGTACCCTATTCGGCGGCCAAGGGCGGCATCAACGCAATGACCCAAAGCTTGGCGATGGAATACGGTGACCGCGGCATCCGGGTCGTTGCTACGGCGCCGGGCGGAACGCAGGCCCCGCCCCGCATGGTGCCGCGCAATCCCGACGGGGACGACGCACGTGAGCAGGCCTGGATGGCTGAGGCGGTCGAGCAGGTCACGACGTCCACGTTCCTCGGACGGTACGCGACGCTCGATGAGCAGATCGCGCCGATCCTCTTCCTCGCCTCGGACGAGGCATCGTACATCACCGGCTCCATCCTGCCCGTCGCGGGCGGTGACCTGGGCTGATCGGAGCGACATGAAGAACAAGGTCTACGACAATCCGGCGGCGGCCCTCGACGGGCTGCTTTTCGACGGCATGACGATCATGTCGGGCGGCTTCGGCCTGTCCGGCAATCCCGAAAGCCTGATCCCGGAAATTCGCGCAAGCGGGGTGAAGGGGCTGACCGTCATCTCCAACAACGCCGGCGCCGACGGCTTCGGCCTCTGGATGCTGCTGGAGACCCGACAGATCGCGAAGATGATCTCGTCGTACGTGGGCGAAAACAAGCTTTTCGAGCAGCAGTACCTCTCGGGCGAGCTTGACCTTGAACTTACGCCGCAAGGAACCTTGGCTGAGCGCATTCGTGCGGGCGGTGCGGGCATCCCGGCATTCTACACCAAAACGGGCGTCGGCACCGTCGTGGCGGAGGGCAAGCCCGTCGAGAACTTCGACGGAGAGGAGTACGTCCGCGAGACCTGGCTGCGATCCGACCTGTCGATCGTAAAGGCCTGGCGGGCGGACCCGGCGGGCAACCTCATGTTCCGCAAGACCGCGCGCAACTTCAACCCGAACATGGCGACAGCGGGTCGGGTCACTGTGGCGGAGGTCGAGGAGATCGTGGAAGCGGGCAGCTTCGACCCCGATTGCATCCACACGCCCGGCATCTTTGTCGACCGGGTCGTCCTGTCGACCATCAACGAGAAGCGGATCGAGAAGCTGACGGTTCGCGAGAAGGAGGACGCGTGATGGCCGGCGATACGAAGGGCTGGACCCGCGAACAGATGGCGGCGAGGGCCGCTCGCGAGCTGCAAGACGGGTTCTATGTCAATCTCGGCATCGGCATACCGACGCTGGTAGCCAACTACGTTCCTGAAGGTCTTGACGTGACGCTTCAGTCAGAAAACGGAATGCTCGGAATTGGCCCATTTCCTACGCGTGATGCGGTCGATCCTGATCTCATCAACGCCGGCAAGCAGACGATTACAGCGCTGCCCACGTCCAGCTTCTTCTCGTCGGCGGACAGCTTTGCGATGATCCGCGGCGGGCACATCGACATGGCCGTTCTCGGCGCGATGGAGGTCAGCGAGACTGGTGACATCGCGAACTGGACCATCCCGGGCAAGATGGTGAAAGGCATGGGCGGCGCGATGGATCTCGTCGCCGGCGTCAAGCGTGTTGTGGTCGTCATGGATCACGCCAACAAGGCAGGCGTATCTAAGATACTGCCGGCCTGCACCTTGCCGCTCACCGGCAAGGCGTGCGTTGATCTGATCATCACGGACCTGGCCGTTCTCGCATGCGACAAGCCTGGATTACGCCTGATCGAGCTGGCCCCAGGCATCACCGTGGACGAGGTGCGGGCGAAGACTGATGCATCATTCACAGACGAAACCGCGTTAGAGCGCGCTGCCTGATGCCTTTCATCCGATCGCAAGGCGCTGACATCTACTGGAAGGTCGAAGGCGACACCGCTGCTCCGTCGCTGGTGCTGCTGAATTCCATTGGGACCGACATGGACCTGTGGGACGCGGCAATTCCCGCGCTTAGGCATCGGTTCTCGCTTTTGCGCATCGACACCCGTGGTCACGGCGCATCCGATGCCCCGGCAGGAGACTATGAGCTGTCGATGCTCGCAGGCGACGTGGCAGCGGCTATGGATGCAGCTGACGTTGAAGCCGCATTGGTGGCGGGCGTGTCCCTGGGCGGCATGATCGCCATGCAGCTTGCAATGGACGCGCCGGAAAGAGTTACCGGCTTGGCGCTCATATGCACCTCGGCAACGATGGATCGATCCGCCTGGACGGCTCGGGTCGAGAAGGTGCGGGAGGAAGGCGTAGCTGGGATCGCTGACCTTGCCATGTCGCGGTTTCTATCGCCAAGCTTTGTGCAAGCCAGGCCCGAGATCGCCGCCAGCGTACGACGTGGCCTGCTCTGTATGGAGCCGGCAGGCTATGCCGGGTGCGCGGCTGCTATCCGTGACATGGACATCGCTGATCGCTTGCAAACAATCTCCGTTCCAACGCTCGTCGTCTCGGGGGACCGCGATACCTCGACACCGTTCGTCGGTCATGGCGAGCACCTGATCGAACGCATCTCGGGTGCTCAACATGTCATGCTCGATGCTGCTCACCTTGCTCCGCTTGACGCACCAAACGCCCTTGCCGACGCCATTATCGACGCCTTCGTCTGAGGTCCCATGCCTGACGCCTTCATCTGCGACGCCATCCGTACCCCCATCGGCAAGCTCAATGGCGGCCTGTCATCGATCCGCGCCGACGACCTCGCGGCCATCCCCATCCGCGAGCTCGCCGCACGCAACGCAGGCGTAGACTGGGAAACCGTTGACGACACGATCCTTGGTTGTGCCAACCAAGCGGGAGAGGACAATCGCAACGTCGCGCGCATGGCCGTGCTTTTGGCCGGGTTGCCTGAAGCCGTGCCAGGTACAACCGTCAATCGCCTCTGCGGCTCAGGCCTAAACGCTGTCGGCATCGCGGCGCAGGCGATACGCTGCGGGGATGCACAGTTCATAATCGCCGGCGGTGTCGAGAGCATGAGCAGGGCACCGTACGTGCTCGGCAAGGCTAATTCAGCCTTTGACCGCTCTCAGAAGATTGAGGACACGACGCTGGGATGGCGCTTCGTCAATCCCGCGATGCGTCACGCCTATGGCGTCGACTCCATGCCCGAAACCGGCGAGAACGTCGCTGACGTGTGGCGCGTATCACGCGAAGATCAGGACCGCTTCGCCCTCGCCAGCCAGGAGAAGGCCGCAGCAGCTATCGCTAGTGGTCGTGTGGCGGCTGAAATCGTGTCGGTCAGCGTTCCTCAGCGAAAGGGCGATCCGATCGATTTCTCACAGGATGAGCATCCGCGCGCGTCAAGCCTGGGCGCTCTTGCCAAGCTGAAGCCGGTGGTACGCCACGACGGTACGGTGACGGCGGGGAACGCCTCCGGGCTAAATGACGGCGCAGCAGCTATGCTCGTCGCCTCCGAAGACGCCGCATCACGTAACGGGCTTCGTCCTCGCGCACGTGTGCTTGGCATGGCAGCAGCTGGCATCGCGCCAAGGATCATGGGCGTCGGTCCGATCGAGGCGGCGCGCAAGCTGAGCAGGAATACCGGGATTAGCCTTGATCGGCTCGACGTGATCGAGCTGAATGAGGCATTCGCCAGTCAGGCCATCGCTACGTTGCGTGATCTTGGCATCGCGCAGGATGATCCGCGCGTAAATCGGAACGGAGGGGCTATTGCGTACGGCCATCCGCTCGGCATGTCGGGTGCGCGGATTACGATGACGGCCGTTGAGGAGCTGCATCGCACCGGTGGTCGCTACGCCATGGCATTCATGTGCATCGGCGTCGGCCAGGGGATCGCGCTCATGCTGGAGCGTGTCTGAGACGTCACCGATTTTGCAGGGGAGTAGGTCTATGGCAGGCACCGTGGTCAACGACATTGTCGACGAGGCCACGTTCGGCCGCTTCCACTGGACAATCGTCGTCCTCTGCGGCCTGCTCCTCATCGTCGATGGCTACGACGTCTTCATCTATGGCGCGATCCTGCCCCAGCTGATGGAACAGTGGGACCTCACCCCACCCCAGGCGGGCTCGCTCGCAAGCTGGGCGCTGTTCGGCATGATGATCGGCGCGCTAACCTTCGGATCGCTGGGCGACCGGATCGGGCGCAAGCGCTGCATCGCCATCTGCTTCTCCATCTTCAGCGTGTCGACGATCGTCAACGGCTTCGTCGGGAACACAACGGAGTTCGGGGTCATGCGCTTCCTGGCGGGACTAGGATGCGGTGGGCTCATGCCCAACGCCGTGGCGCTGACGAATGAATATGCACCGAAACGCCTGCGAACGACGCTCGTGGCGCTGATGTTCAGTGGCTACGCAGTCGGCGGCATGGTAGCCGCCGGGCTCGGCATCTGGCTGCTGCCGACGTTTGGTTGGCGTGCCATGTTCTTCGCTGCCGCGGTGCCTCTTTGTCTGCTCCCGATCGTGCTCTGGAAGCTACCTGAGTCGCTCGCCGTTCTGATACGTCGGGGGGACGAGGGACGTGCGAGTGCCATTCTGACGAAGATCGCACCCGGCCGCACGGTCCCGGGCGGCCAACTGGTCCTGCGGGACGCTAAAGCGGGCTCATCCTCCATCGCCGCGCTGTTTCACGATGGCCGGGCGGGTGGAACGCTGGCGCTGTGGACATGCTTCTTCTGCTGCCTGCTGATGGTGTACGCGCTCGGCTCCTGGCTGCCGCAGCTGATGCGCACCGCCGGCTACGGGCTCGGCTCGAGCCTGTCGTTTCTTCTTGCCCTCAACTTCGGCGGTATGTTCGGCGCCATCGGCGGCGGGCGGCTTGCCGACCGTTACGGACTGGTGCGCGTTGTGGTCAGTTCCTTCGCGATCGGCGCGACGTGTATCGCGCTGCTCGGCGCGAAGAGCCCGACGGCCGTCCTCTACCTGCTGATATTCGTCGCGGGAGCAGGCACGACGGGCACGCAGATCCTCCTCTACGCGACCGTGGCGGACTTCTACGGCGCTTCTATCAAGACGACGGGGCTCGGCTGGGCCTCGGGAGTCGGTCGGGTCGGAGCGATCGTCGGGCCGCTGCTGGGCGGACTGCTGCTCGCTGCCAAGCTGCCGATGGCGTTGAACTTCGTCGCTTTCGCGGTGCCGGGGCTGATCTCGGTCGCGGCGATGATGCTCTTCGCTCGGCGGTACAGGTCGCACGTTCCGGACGAGCTGCCGGGGGCCGCGCTACCCGCCTGAGGCCGTCAGCCGTCGGTGCCCGCATCAAGGACGTAGGCTCAGCAGAATCGGTCAGGGTAGGCAAGCCCATCGCCTGCCCGTGCGATCAGCGCATACTTCCCGGCTGTCTCACTGCAGGCTCCCTGTTACGAAGAACCGGCGGGCGCTCAAAGGCGGTACTCGATCGATAAATGGCTGGCAGCCTTCGGGACCGTACGGAGCAGGCTCAATGGCAGAATGTGGGAGTACGGACCCCTCATCAGAACATGCCGTTCGGGTTTTCAAAGTGGTCGGGGATAATTTGAAGCACATCCCAATGCTCGACGATACGACCCTCATCATCTAATCGGAAGATGTCGATGCCAGCGTAGTCGTGGTCTCCGGGCCAGTGCTGATGGCAGTGCAGGACCACGGTATTTCCTTCTGCAATAGTCCGCTTGAATTCGACTCTCTTGCCAGGCCACTCTCGTGCCATCCGCTCAAAATAGTCGATAAATGCCTGCTTTCCGGTAGCGACTTGAGGGTTGTGCTGGATATATTCTCCGCCGACATATTGCTTGATTGCCTCAGCAGGTCGGCAGTCGTTGAACATCATCTCGTAAAAGGCGATCACGTTCGCCTTATT
The DNA here is from genome assembly GCF_049896485.1 of Sphingomonas sp. DC4900. Taxonomy (NCBI): domain Bacteria; kingdom Pseudomonadati; phylum Pseudomonadota; class Alphaproteobacteria; order Sphingomonadales; family Sphingomonadaceae; genus Sphingomonas; species Sphingomonas sp. DC4900. Next base: position 276 of record NZ_JAFCUK010000012.1, on the reverse strand, counting down.
TAGCTCCAATGACATCTAACAGCATCCTTCCCTGAGAAAACGATCCTCTTTTGAAATGGTGTCGCGAACGGCCGGTCCGGGATCGGGCGCTAATCCCAAGCCAGCGGACCTCCCGCTAGCATTCCCCTTTCACCATCCCGATCGGAGCAGTCGCCGGGCTTAGACCCCATGACTGCCGGAGCCTTGGAGGCTCGAATCTGAGATGCTGATGATGGATTTGTCAGCAGCGGAGACGAGTCATGACGGAGGCAGTGAAATACGTTGGTCTGGACGTTC
>NZ_JAFCUK010000011.1:0-127603 GCF_049896485.1 Sphingomonas sp. DC4900 | reverse complement strand
TGATCAATCGTCGTCGATCAGGCGTCCGCGGCACACCCGCCAAGGTCAATGCGAACGCTGGTCTTGCGGCCAGCGACAAGGTAAACTCGGCCAGCGTCTCGGATGGCAGTCATGAGAGCGTACGATATCGCTCAATATTTCTGCTGGCGCTCGTACAACGACTTATAGTGCTGGATGCGCGTGACGCGCAGGCCCGGCATGCCCGACCGGTCGATCGCGCGCTGCCAGCCGGCGAATTCCTCGACGGTCAGGCCGTAGCGCGTGCAGACCTCGTCCACCGTCAGCAGCCCACCGTTCACCGCGGCGACCACCTCTGCCTTGCGGCGTACCACCCAGCGCGTCGTCGACGGCGGCGGCAGCGTATCGAGCGTCAGCGATTCGCCGAGCGGGCCGATAACCTTGGCGGGGCGGATTTTCTGATTTTCAATCATCATTCAACCTCGATCGGGGCGGGGGGCCCCCTCTCTGAAAGCAGCACTGTCCTTAGCGACACGGTCTTGAAGATCGGCTGAAACGCCGAGGTAAACGCCGTCTTCATGTTCGTGAGCATCGCCGGTCCCGGCACCGGTCAACGTCCGCAGCAGCATCGCCACCGCGCCGTTGAAGGCACAGTCGAGCGGGTGCAGCAGCCGTGAGCGATGTCCCGTCCGGCCACTCCGCATGTCGGAACGGAGCGCCGGTGGCACACCCTGCCGCGTCGCCACATCCGCCACGGCCGCGGACAGATCGCGGGGAAGCCGGCTGACTTCGCTACGTCTGTCGAAACCGGGAAAGCTGAGATCCAACGCGGCTGCACTCGTGTTACTCACTAAGGAGAAACGGCTTTATCCCGGTTCGGGTGAAGGTCGGGTAAAGCCCGGTGCAAGAATATGTGAACCATCCTTACTTTGCGGTTCCACTGCCATCGGCGTATGGGAAGACCGTTATGGACGACACGGATTTCCAGCTGCCCGCCCCCCTGTCCGCGCGGCGCATCGTCATCGCCATGTCGGGCGGCGTCGACAGTTCGGTGGTGGCGGCGCTCGCCGCGCGCACCGGCGCCGAGACGATCGGCGTGACCTTGCAGCTTTACGATCATGGCGAGGCGACGGGGCGCTCGGGCAGCTGCTGCGCGGGCCGCGACATTCGCGACGCGCGCGCGGTGTGCGACCGGCTGGGCATCGCGCATTACGTCTTCGACCATGAAAGCCGATTCCGCGAGACGGTGGTCGATACCTTCGCCGACGCCTATCTCGCCGGCCAGACGCCGATCCCCTGCGTCCAGTGCAACACCGGCCCCAAATTCACCGATCTGCTCGCTTTGGCGCGCGATCTCGGTGCGGACTGCCTTGCGACCGGCCATTATGTCCGTCGCGTCGAAGGGGCCGCGGGCGCCGAGTTGCATCGCGGCGCCGATCCCGCGCGCGACCAGAGCTACTTCCTGTTCGCGACGACGCAGGAGCAGCTCGATTATCTGCGCTTTCCGCTCGGCGGCCTGCCCAAGGCGCGGGTGCGCGAGATCGCGGCGGAGATGGGCCTCGCCGTTGCGGGCAAGCCGGACAGCCAGGATATCTGCTTCGTACCCGACGGCGATTATGCCGGGTTGGTGCGCAAGCTGCGGCCCGAGGCGGACACGGCAGGCGATATCGTCGATCTCAGCGGTACGAAGCTCGGCACCCATCGCGGCATCATCCACTTCACCGTCGGCCAGCGCCGCGGCCTCGAGATCGGTGGCAGTCCCGAACCGCTCTATGTCGTGCGCGTCGATGCCGCGAGCCGGCAGGTCGTCGTCGGCCCCCGCGCGGCGCTGGCGGTGGCGGCGGCGCGGCTGAGCGGGGTGAACTGGATCGGCGGCGACCATGACGGGCCGCTCACCGCCAAGGTGCGCTCGATGGCCAAGCCAGTGCCGGCGCGACTGGCGGGCGACCGCCTGCTGTTCGATGCCCCCGAATATGGCGTCGCCCCGGGCCAGGCGGCGGTGCTCTACGCCGGCGACCGGGTGCTCGGCGGCGGCTGGATCGCAGCGACCGAGGCCGCAGCGCTCGCGGCGGCGGCATGACCGTTTCGATCGCGGCGCTGCAGGCGGAGATGGAGGCAGCGGCGGAAGCGCTCGATTTCGCGCGCGCCGCGGAATTGCGCGACCGCATCAGCCTGCTGCGCGTCGGCGGCGAGGACGCGGACCCGGCAGGCCTGACACGCCAGCAGCCCGGCGCGATGGGCCTCGGCACGAGTCGCCAGCAGGTCGAACCGCCGGCGGGATGGGTGAAGCCGAAGAAGCCCGATCCGATGACCAAGGGGCGGAAGCGGTAGACCCTCCCTACCCACGCCGTCATTCCCGCGCAGGCGGGAATCCAGAACCGCTAACGGCGCGGCTCTTTCGTGAGGTCCGCGCGTCTGGATTCCCGCCTCCGCGGGAATGACGTTGGTTATGAAACGGGGACCACCCTACGGCAGCAGGAACGTCCCCTCGATCACCGTCACGCACGCCCCGCCCAGCACCACACGCTCGCCCTCCAACGCGCAGGACAACAGCCCGCCGCGCTTGCTCGCCTGATACGCCGTGAAGCGATCCCGCCCCAGCGTCTGCGCCCAATAGGGCACGACCACCGCATGCGCCGCGCCGGTCACCGGGTCTTCGGAAATGTCGTAATAAGGCGTGAAGGCACGGCTGACGATGTCTGTCGCCTGCCCGCGCGCGGTGACGATCGCAACGATCGGGCCCTCTGCGGTCAGCGCGCGATCGTCCGGGCGGACGGCGCGCACCGCCGCCTCGTCGGCGAGCACGACCACGGCATAGCCCTTGTCATGCCACAGCGTCTCGACCGGGTCAGTCACACCCAGCGCCGCAACGACGCCATCCAGCGGCTTCGCGCTCGGCCCCCATGCCGGCAGCGCCACGCGATAGCGGTCGCCATCGCGCGCCACCTCCAGGATGCCGGCCTGCCGCGTCGCGAAGCGCACCCGCGTCAGCGCCGGGTCGGACGACAGCACGAAATGCCCGCTCGCCAGCGTCGCATGGCCGCACAGTGCCACCTCGGCGGCGGGGGTGAACCAGCGCAGATCGAAATCGGCGTCCTCCCCGTCGTGCGGCACGATGAAGGCCGTCTCGCTGAGGTTATTCTCGCTCGCGATCTGCTGGAGGACGTCATCGGCGAGCCACGCGGCGAGCGGCATCACCGCCGCCGGATTGCCGCCGAACGCGCGTTCCGCAAAGGCATCGATCTGGGCGAAGGGGATGCGCATCAATAGCCGACCCGCTTGCCGAACCAGTGCGGCGTCACGTCGGCCTCGACCAGCGGATTGTCGGTATCGACATGGCCTTCGGGATCGAGGTGGATCAGCACCTCAACCTTCGGGAACATCTGTCTGAGGTTGCGCTCGACGCCCTCGACGATATCATGCGCCGCGCCGACCGTCAGGTTGCGATCGACCTCCATGTGGAATTGCGCGAAATCGTGGCTGCCCGATCGGCGCGTGCGGAAATCGTGGATGCCCTTGAGGCCCGGCTGGCGCGCGGCGACGTCGAGGAAGGCGGCGCGCTGATCCTCGGGCCATTCCTTGTCCATCAGCTGGTCGATCGCGTTGGACGACGCCTGGAACGCCCCCCAGGCGAGCCACAGCGCGATCGCGATACCGAAGATCGGATCCGCCTTGTGCCAGCCCAGATACTGGTCGACCACCAGCGCCAGGATCACCGATCCGTTGAGCAGCACGTCGGACTGATAATGGACGTTGTCCGCCATGATCGCGACCGAGCCCGTCGATCGGATGATGCGGCGCTGATACCAGAGCAGCACGATCGTCGCGACGATCGCGATCAGCGACACGCCGATGCCGAATTCCGCATCCGCCGTCGGCCCGTTCTCACCCAGCGCGGTGATCGCGCGCCATGCGATGCCCGCCGCCGATGCGGTGATCAGCGCGACCTGGAACAGGGCCGCCAGCGCCTCCGCCTTGCCATGGCCGAAGCGGTGATCGTGATCCGCCGGCGTCGCCGCGAGTCGCACGCCGTACAGCGTCACGAGGCTGGCGAGCAGATCGAGCGCGGTGTCGGCCAGACTGCCGAGCATCGCAACCGACCCGGTGTGCCAGGCCGCGAAGCTCTTCAGCGCCAGCAGGAAGCAGGCCATGCTGACGCTGGCGAGCGCGGCGCGGGTCGCCAGCGGCAGGAAACGGCGTTGTTCGTCGCGCGTCATGGGAACAGCAATCCTTCGGTCCAGCCCGTATCGGTCCGCGTGAACAGGCGGCGTTCGTGCAGCCGATGCGCGCGATCCTGCCAGAATTCGATCGTCTGCGGCGTCACGCGATAGCCGCCCCAATGCGGCGGACGGGGCACGTCGCCGCCCTCGAACCGGGCCTGCATCTCGGCGAAGCGCGCTTCGAACGCCTCGCGCGTATCGAGCGGCCGCGACTGGTCCGATGCCCAGGCGCCCAGCTGCGAATCGCGGCCGCGCGACGCGAAATACGCATCCGACTCGGCGTCGGTCGCTCGGGTCACCCCGCCCTCGATGCGAATCTGCCGGCGCAGCGACTTCCAGTGGAACAGCAGCGCCGCCTTGGGCAACGCCGCCAGATCGCCCGCCTTGCGGCTTTCGCGATTGGTATAGAAGACGAAGCCGTCGGGGCCATGCCCCTTCAGCAGCACCATGCGCACCGACGGCTGCCCGGCGGCATCGACGGTCGCGAGCGCCATCGCATTGGGGTCATTGGGTTCGCTGTCTTTCGCCTCGGCATACCAGGCATCGAACAGCGCGAAGGGATTGTCGGCCATGGCCGGCCCCTTAGCGGAAAATGGCAGCAAACAAAAATCCTCCCCCGCCAGGGGGAGGGGGCGCGGCGAAGCCGTGACGGAGGGGGAGGTGAACGGCGCACGTCATTTATAGGACACCGCTGCCCTCCCCCTCCGTCAGCTGCGCTGCCACCTCCCCCTGGCGGGGGAGGAATTGGCGGGAACGACTCTTTCTCCCGTGAATTGAATCGCTTCCGCAACGGAAAGCCCTCGCAATGCCCGCACGCGCCTATTGGCAAGGACAGATCCGGCTCGCGCTGGTGTCGATACCGGTCGAAATCTATTCGGCGACGAAAAGCGGTGCCAGCGTCGCCTTCAAGCAGATCCACGAACCCAGCGGCAAGCCGATCCATTACGAGAAGGTCGTCACCGGCGTCGGCCCCGTCGACACCGACGAGATCATGAAGGGCTATGAGGTGTCGAAGGGCGAGTTCGTGCTGCTGGAGCAGGACGAGATCGACGCTGTGAAGCTCGAATCGAAGAAGACGCTGGAGCTGACCCAGTTCGTCGACGCCGACGAGATTCCCGTCCTCTATTACGAAAAACCCTATTTCGTCGTGCCCGCCGACGATCTGGCCGAAGAGGCGTTCATCGTGCTGCGCGAGGCGCTGCGGCGGACGAAGAAGGTGGGCCTCGGCCAGCTGGCGATGCGCGGGCGCGAATATGTCGTCAGCCTGAAGCCATGCGGCCGAGGCATGGTGCTGGAAACGCTGCGCTACGCCGACGAGGTGAACAAAGCGCAGAGCTATTTCCGCGAGATCCCCGACGCCAAGCCCGACAGCGAATTGCTCGACCTTGCCGAAGCGCTGATTGACAAGAAGAGCGGTGCCTTCGATCCGCAGGAGTTCCACGACCGCTACGTCGATGCGCTGAAGGACCTCATCGAGCGCAAGCGCAAGACCAAGGGCAAGGTGATCGAGGAGGCCGACGACGACACACCCGCCAAGAGCAGCAACGTCGTCGATCTGATGGCGGCGCTGAAGAAGTCGATGGAGAAATCGGGCGGGTCGGCAGCCAAGGCCGCGCCGGCGAAAAAGCCCGCCGCGAAGAAGGCCCCCGCCAAACGCGCCCCGGCGAAGAAACGTGCCTGAGACCGACCCGCTCGCCCGCTACAACGCCAAGCGCGATTTCGCGAAGACGGCGGAGCCGGCGGGTACGCTCGCGCCGGGCAACGGCAACAGCTTCATCGTCCAGAAGCACGACGCCACCCGCCTCCATTGGGACTTCCGTCTCGAAGCGGACGGCGTCCTCAAAAGCTGGGCGGTGACGCGCGGCCCAAGCCTCGATCCCGACGAAAAGCGGCTCGCGGTGCGGACCGAGGACCATCCTTTGTCGTATGCGACGTTCGAAGGCACGATTCCCGAAGGCGAATATGGCGGCGGCACGGTGATGCTGTGGGACCGCGGCACCTGGGCGCCGGTCGCGGGCAAGTCCGCCAAGGACATCGATAAGGGCCATCTCCACTTCGTCCTCGATGGCGAGCGGATGAAGGGCGAATGGCTGCTGATCCGCCTGAAACCGCGCGGCAAGGAAAAGCGCGAGAATTGGCTGTTGCGTAAGATCGACGACGCTCACGCCGGCGGGACGGACACATTGGTCGAGGAAGGCCTCACCAGCGTCGCAACCGGCCGCACGATGGCGGAGATCGCCGACGGTAAGTCCTCTCCTGCTCCGCAGGGAAGAGGGACCGCCCGCGCAGCGAGTGGTGGAGGGGCAGCCCCGCGCGCGACGCGTGCGAAAAAGGGCAAGAAGGCCAAACTCCCCGCCTTCCAGAACCCCCAACTCTGCACCCTGGTCGATAGCGTGCCCGCCGGCACCGGCTGGCTGCACGAGATGAAATACGACGGCTATCGTGCCCTCGTCGCGGTCGCGGATGGGGCGGCCAAGGTCTACACCCGCAACGGCCTCGACTGGACGGACAAATTTGGGGGGATCGCAGAGGCCGCCGCCGCCCTCCCCGTGTCCTCCGCGCTGATCGACGGCGAGATCGTCGCGTTCAAGGACGGCAAGCCCGATTTCTCGACGCTGAAGGACGCGATCGGTGCCGGCGGCGCGATGACGCTGTTCGCCTTCGATCTGCTGTCACTCGACGGCGAGGACCTGACCGGCCTGACGACGGTCGAGCGCAAGGAGCGGCTGCGCGGTATCGTCGGCGACGACGGACGCCTGCAATTCTCCGAGCACGTCCTGGGCTCGGGCGAGCAATTGTTCGATGCGATGTGTCGCGAGGGGATGGAGGGCGTCGTGTCGAAACGCGCCGACGCGCCCTATACCGGCGGGCGCAACCGCGCGTGGCTAAAGGCGAAATGCACCCGCCGCCAGGAATTCGTCATCCTCGGCTGGGTGCCGTCCGACAAGCGGCGGGGATTCAAGTCACTGCTACTGGGCGTACGCGAGGGCGACGACTGGCGCTACACCGGCAAGGTCGGCACCGGCTTCGATACCGCGACGATGGACGATCTGGCCGAACGCCTTTCGACGCTCAAGACGGACGCACCACCGGTCGACGCGACCGCGCTGAAACCCTTCCGGGCCGCTGTCCGCGGCGCGCGCTGGGTTCGCCCCGAATTGGTCGCGGAGATCGCCTTTGCCGAAACGACGCCCGATGGCCTGCTGCGCCACGCAAGCTTCCTGGGTCTGCGCGGCGACAAACCCGCCGATACGGTCGTCGCGGAAGTGCCCGAACCCGCCCCCGACCAGGCCGACACGCCAGCGATCCACGTCAAGGTCAGCAATCGCGACCGCGTGATCTTCCCGGAAAGCAACGTCACTAAGGGCGAGCTCGCCGACTATTATGCGGCGGTCAGCCCGATCATGCTCCCATGCGTCGCCCGCCGCCCGCTCAGCCTGGTCCGCTGCCCGCAAGGCCGCGCCAAGCAATGCTTCTTCCAGAAGCACGACGCGGGCAGTTTCGGCGAACACGTCCACCATGTCGACGTCCGTGAAAAGGACGGCAGCGTCGAACCCTACCTCTACGTCGACAGCGCCGATGGCCTCGTCGCGTGCGTGCAGATGGGGGGCATCGAATTCCACGGCTGGGGCAGCCATGTCGACGCGATCGAGATGCCCGACCGGCTGGTGATCGATCTCGACCCCGACGAAGGCCTGGGCTTTGCAGACACCAAGGCGGCCGCCGATCACGTCCGTGCGCAGCTTGCCGAGATCGGCCTCGTCAGCTTCCCGTTGCTGTCGGGCGGCAAGGGCGTCCATGTCGTCGTGCCGCTCACGCCCCAGGCGGAATGGCCAGCCGTGAAAGATTTCGCCGACCGCTTCGCGCGCGCGCTGGCCGCGGCGGGGCCGGACCGCTTCGTCGCAGTCGCGACCAAGGCGAAGCGTAAGGGCCGCATCTTCATCGACTATCTGCGCAACCAGCGTGGCAGCACCGCGATCATGCCCTATTCGGCGCGGGCCCGGGCCGGCGCACCGGTGTCGGCGCCCGTGTCGTGGACCGAGCTGCGCGACATCGACACGGCGGCGCGCTGGACCGTACGCGACGCGGACGAACTGCTGAAGCGCGCGACGTCGCGGGCGCTGGCTGGCTGGGGCGTGGCGGATCAGGTGCTGCCGGACGTGTGAGGCCCCTGCCACTTCGTCATTCCCGCGTAGGCGGGAATCCAGACGCGCTACCGTCGCGAATCCGTCGCTGGCGTTATAGGTTATGGATCCCCGCCTGCGCGGGGATGACGGGTTTTAGATCGCGCTTCGGCACCCCAAACCCTGTTGCATCCGCCCCAGCATGTGTAGACGGTGCGCCGCACCAAAGGCGGGGGACGAACGGACAGCGATGGCGACGCAGGCGGCGCCCATATTCGATGCCGAGACGCATGCCCGGCGCTGGATCGCCGACTATTGCGCGCGTACGCGCGGCGGCGACGTGCTGTGCGACAGCGGCGATCCTGCCTGGGCGTCGATGTTCGCCGAACTCGCCAGCGTCGCCTCCGACGATCTCGACCATGTCCGCGAACGCGTGCGCCGCCACGCCGCCGACATCGGCACCGGCTTTCGCATCATCGGTGAGGCGGACGAGCGCCCCTGGCCGGTCAGTCCGGTGCCGCTGCTGATCGAGGCGGACGAATGGGCCGGCATCGCCCGCGGCGTCACGCAGCGCGCCGAGTTGATGGAGACGGTGATTGCCGATCTCTATGGCCCGCAGCGCCTGGTCGAACGCGGGCTGATCCCGGCGGCGCTCGTCACCGGCAGCCCCTATTTCCTGCGGCCGATGGTGGGGCTGGATCCGCCGGGCGGGAAGCATCCGCACTTCATTGCGATCGACCTCGGCCGCGGGCCGACCGGCGAATGGCGCGTGCTCGCCGATCACCTGCGCGCGCCTGCGGGCGCCGGCTACGCGCTCGAGAACCGGCTGGCGGTCAGCCGCACGCTCGGCGGGCTTCAGGCGCGGCTCAACGTGCAGCGGCATGCGCCCTTCTTCGCCGCCTTCCGCGCCGGCATCGCTGCCATGTGCCGCCGGGCCGATCCACGCATCGGCCTGCTGACGCCGGGGCGGTATAACCCGAGCTATCCCGAACAGGCGCATCTTGCACGCTATCTCGGGCTGCTGCTCGTCGAGGGCGCGGATCTCGCCGCACTGGAAAACCAGCTCTACGTCCGCACCATCGCAGGCCTCAAGCGGATCGACGCGCTCTGGCGCCGGGTGGATCCGCGCATGCTCGATCCGCTGGCGTTCGATTCGCACTCGCAGATCGGCGTCGCCGGCCTCATCGACGCCTATGCAACGGGCAATGTCGTGCTGTCGAACGCGCCGGGCGCGGGCGTGCTCGAGGCGCCGGCGTTCGGCGCCTTCCTGCCGCAGCTCGCGACGCGGTTGCTGGGCGAGAGCCTGCATCTGCCCAATATCGCGACCTGGTGGTGCGGCCAGCCGACCGAGCGTGCCCGCGTCGCCGAAGACCTCGATCGCATGTTGATCGGCACCGCCTTCGGTCCCGCCCCGCTCGGGTTGCCGCAGGGGCGCACCGTGCACGGCGGCGAGCTGGACGACGACGCCAGGGCGATACTCCTCGCCGACATGGACCGGCGCCCGCAGGATTATGTCGGGCAGGAGATCGTGCGCCTGTCGACCATGCCCGTCGTCATTGGCGATACGTTGGAACCGCGCCCCTTCACGCTGCGCGTCTTCGCGGCGCGCGACGCGAGCGGCGGCTGGACAGTCATGCCCGGCGGCTTCGCCCGCATCGGCGAGGCGACCGACCCACGCGCCAGCGTGCTGGGCGAAGGGCTGTGGTCCGCCGACGTCTGCGTCCATGGGGCCGAGGCGGTGGAGCCCGTCTCGCTCCTTCCCGCCCCTGATTCGCACAACGTCCGCCGCAACCCCGGCACATTGCCCAGCCGCGTTGCCGACAATGTCTATTGGCTCGGCCGCTATCTGGAGCGCGGCGAGGCGCTGCTCGCGGCGATCCGCGTGATGCTGGGCCATTCGATCGCGGCGGACGGTGGCGCGGCCTTGTCCGACGCCACCGTCGCCAAGCTGGTCGGCCTGATCGCCGGCAATGGCGCCGCCCCTCACCCCGAATCGATGCGCCGCGGCGACCTCACCGCCTTCGCGCGCACCGCGATGGAGGATGAGGCCTGGCATTCGGTCGCGAAGATCAACCGCCTGGCGCGCGGCATCGGCGAAGGATCGCGCGACCGCCTGTCCGCCGACATGATGCGGCTGCTCGAAGCGCCCTTCCCCACCCATCGCGGCATGCTCGACCGGGCGGGCTCGCTCCAGCGCCGCTATGCCGCGATCCTCGGCCTGTCGGCGGAGCATATGGGGCGCACCGCGGCCTGGCGCTTCCACGACATCGGCCGGCGCATCGAACGCGCCATCGCGATGACGCGCGCACTGCGCCTGTTCGGCATGCCCGGCGCGACCGCGGACGATCTGTCGACGCTGCTCGACCTCGCCGACAGCCAGATCAGCTATCGCCAGCGGTATCTGACCGGAATCGCGCGCGTCCCCGTCGTCGATCTCGTCGCGCTCGATCCCGGCAATCCGCGCAGCCTCGCCTATCAGGCCGAGCGCATTACCCAGCGGCTCGCCGAACTGCCGGTCCTGAGCGACGACGGCATGCCCGAACCGCAGCAAAGCCACGCCGCCGCGCTCGCCGCGACGCTGGCGATGACCGATGCGGCGGCGATCGACGCCGATGCGCTCGGCGATATCGAGCGGCGCCTTGCGCAATTGTCCGACGCGATCGCGCGCCGCTACTTCTTGCAAGGTGCCGAGCCGTTGCGCGCCGTCGGGCTTACCCTGGCATGAGGTGGGGGGCATGACCACGCACCCGATGCGATACGACGTCCGCCACGTCACCCGGTTCGACTATGGCGGCAACGTCAAGTTCGCGCGCTGCAACCTGCGGCTGAAGCCGATCGACTGGCCGGGTCAGGTGCTGGAGGATTACCGCCTGACCGTCGAACCCGCCGGGCGGACGAGCACCGGCCTTGCCGAAGCGGGCCTTGCTCATGTCACGCGGCTGGTGGTCGATACGCCGGTGCGCAGCCTGACGATCGAAAGCGTCGCGCGCCTGACGGTCGACCGACTAGTGCCGGTGCCCGCCGCCGACGACCCGACGCTGGGCGAGATCGCCGCGCTGGCCCTCGCCAGCCGCGACCTGTCGGCGGCGGGACCGGCGAATTACCTGTTCCCCTCACCACTCATTCCGCTCGACCGCGACATCGCGGCCTATTGCGCCGAAGACCTTGCGCCCGGCCGCGGCAGCCTCGAGGCAGGGATCGCGCTCGCCCGCCGCATCCAGCGCGATTTCGCCTTCGATCCGCACGCGACGCTGGTCGATACGCCCCCGCGCGAGGCGTTCCGGCAGCGCAAGGGCGTGTGCCAGGACTTCGCGCAGATCATGATCACCGGCCTGCGCGCCGCCGGCCTGCCCGCAGCCTATGCCAGTGGCTACATCCGCACGATCCCGCCGGAGGGGCAGCCGCGGCTGGTCGGGGCGGACGCGACGCACGCCTGGGTGCTGCTGTGGTGCGGCCCGGTGCGCGGCTGGATCGGGCTCGATCCCACCAACGGCATCTGGATGGCCGGCGACCATATCGTGATGGCGGTCGGCCGCGACTATGCCGAGATCGCGCCGGTCGATGGTGTGGTGCTGGGCTCGCAGGCGCAGAGCATGTCGGTCAGCGTGGACGTGGCGCCGCTCACCTGACCCCTAGTTCGTCATCCCGGCGAACGCCGGGATCCATGGACAGGAAGCCGCCGACGTTGCGCGCGCCATCCGCCCCATCGCCACCATGGATCCCGGCGTTCGCCGGGATGACGAATGTGAGGACTACTTCGTCACCGCATTCGCGTTGCCGACATCGTCGTCCGTATCCCCATCGCCGGTGCCGGAATAATCCATCCCGCTCTGCCCGCCATGGCCCAGGAAGCCGCCGCCGACATCGTCGCGGTTCTTCGCATCCTTGCCCGTATGCGGATTGGGATAGGCGCCGCCGTTGCTCTCACTCGCGGATTTGCCGCCCGGCGCTTCGACGCCGTCGTTCGATCCGCCGCGATCCGTGCTCATCGCCTGCGTGGGCTGTGTGTCGGTCATCGTCACTCTCCTCGATGACCCACCAACGAAGCAGCCACCGATTGCGTTGCGGCGCGGCCTCCCCCACATAGGTTCATAATACACCAACGGGGAACCAATGGCCGATCCATATCAGACTTTGGGCGTCGCGCGGGGCGCGTCCGAGGCCGACATCAAGAAGGCGTATCGCAAGCTCGCCAAAGAGCTGCATCCCGACCGCAACAAGGACAATCCGAAGGCGGCCGAACGCTTCAGCCAGGTTACCGGCGCCTACGATCTGCTGACCGACAAGGACAAGCGCGCCCGCTTCGATCGCGGTGAGATCGACGGCGATGGCAATCCCGCCTCGCCCTTTGGTTTCGGCGGCGGCGCGAGGCCCGGCGGCGGGCGCACCAATGCGGGCGGGGGCTTCAGCAGCGCCGGCTTCGAATTCGGCGCGGGCGACGCCGACATGAGCGACATTTTCGAAGGATTGTTCGGCGGCGCGCAGCGCGGCGGTGGTGGCGGCTTCGCCAGCGGCTTCGGCCGCCGCCCGCAGCCCAAGGGCGCGACGATCACCTATCGCCTGCAAGTACCCTTCGTCGATGCCGCAACGCTGGCGCCGCAGCGTGTGACGCTCGGCGACGGCAGGGCGATCGACCTGAAGCTGCCCGCCGGGGTCGAGACGGGCACGCAGATGAAGCTCGCCGGCAAGGGCGAACCCGGCCCCGGCGGCGCGGGTGACGCGATCGTCGCGATCGAGGTGCAGGGCCATCGCTTCTTCACGCGCGATGGCGACGACGTGCGGCTCGACCTGCCGATCACGCTCACCGAAGCGGTGAAGGGTGGCGCGGTCCGCGTGCCCACCGTCGACAAGGCGGTGATGCTGACGATCCCCAAGGGCACCAGCTCGGGCAAGACGCTGCGCCTGAAGGGCAAGGGCTTTCACAAGAAGGACGGCAGCCGCGGCGACCAATTGGTCACGCTGATGATCGATCTTCCGTCCGATGATGCAGCGTTGCAACAGTTCGCCGACGGATGGCAGGACCCGCGGAACCCGCGCGCCGCGATGGGCGTCTGACGGGGGTAGTGACCGATACGACAGCCCTTACCCCCGAAGCCCGCGCGCATCTGCGCAAGGGCGCCCGTCATCAACTGGCCAAGCTGAAGCCCGGCCCCGCCGCGATCGAGGTCGTGAAGCGGGCCGGACTCGGCGTGTTCAACGACGGCTTCATCCACGCCGGCAACCTCGCCTATCTTGCGCTGATGACGGTGTTCCCGTTCTTCATCACCGCAGCGGCGGTGCTGTCGTTGCTGGGGCAGAGCGCGGAAACGCAGCGTGCGGTCAGTTCCTTCCTCCACGTCCTGCCGCCCAACGTCGCCGATATCCTGCGCAAGCCGATCGCCGACGTACTCGTCGCGCGGACGGGATCGCTGCTGTGGCTTGGCGGCCTCGTCGGCCTGTGGACCGTCGGCAGTTTCGTTGAGACGATCCGCGACATCTTCCACCGCGCCTATGGCGTAAAGGCCAGCGTGCCTTTCTGGCGATCACGCCTGTCGTCGTCGGGCGTCATCATCCTGTCGGTCATCATCGCGCTGATGAGCTTCCTGGTGCAGGGCATCCTGACCGCGGCCGAACAGTTCATCTATCGCCTGCTGCCCTTCGCGCGCGACGCCGCGGGTTGGGTCGGCCTGTCGCGACTGATCCCCGGCCTCATCATGTTCGGGGCGCTCTATCTGCTGTTCTACTCGGTGACGCCGGGCAAATATCGCCACAGCGACTGCCCGAAATGGCCGGGCGCGCTGTTCACCGCAGGCTGGTGGGTCAGCATGACCGCGCTCCTGCCGCTCGTGCTCAGCCAGCTCGGCGGCTACGACCTCACCTACGGCAGCCTCGCGGGCGTCGTCGTCATGCTACTGTTCTTCTATCTGATCGGTCTGGGCCTCGTCTTCGGTGCCCATCTCAACGCAGCACTGGCGGAACCCCCCGAACCGGCGCTACAGGAGGCCGCGACCACAGAATAAGGTAATGAGCGCGTGACGGGTTTGATGGCAGGCAAGCGGGGGCTGATCATGGGCCTCGCCAACGACAAGTCGCTGGCCTGGGGCATTGCCAAGCAATTGTCGCAACAGGGCGCGGAACTTGCCTTTTCCTATCAGGGCGCCGCGATGGAAAAGCGCGTGCGTCCGCTCGCCGAACAGCTCGGCGTCGCCCGCCTGTTCGACTGCGACGTGTCGGACATGGCGGCGCTGGATGCGACCTTCGCGGCGCTGGCGCAGGAATGGCCGACGATCGACTTCGTCGTCCATGCGATCGGCTTTTCCGACAAGTCGCAGCTGCGCGGCAAGTTCTACGACACCACGCTCGACAACTTCCTGATGACCATGAACATTTCGGCCTATTCGCTGGTCGCCGTGGCGCAGCGTGCGCGCGCGATGATGCCGCAGGGCGGGTCGATCCTGACGCTCACCTATTATGGCGCGGAAAAGGTCATTCCGCATTACAACGTCATGGGCGTCGCCAAGGCCGCGCTGGAAACGAGCGTGAAGTATCTCGCGGTCGACCTCGGCCCGGAAAACATCCGCGTCAACGCCATCTCGGCCGGCCCCATCCAGACGCTGGCGGCGCGGGGCATCGGCGACTTCAACTACATCCTGAAGTGGAACGAGCTGAACAGCCCGCTGCGTCGCACCGTCACGATCGAGGATGTCGGCGGCGCGGGCGTCTACATGCTGTCCGACCTGTCGGCGGGCGTCACCGGCGAAATCCACCATGTCGACGCCGGCTATAACGTCATCGGCATGAAGGCAGAGGACGCGCCCGACATCGCGCTGGCTTGATGCCGACGATCCGCCCCGCCGCTGGCCGCGACGTCGCCGCGATCGACGCGCTGTTGCGCGACTGTTTCCCGGCGCCCGACGAGGCGACGCTGGTCCGCGACCTGTGCGTGGAGGGCGACATGGTGCTCGTCCTCGTCGCCGAGATCGACGGTGCGCTCGCAGGCCTCGTCGCGTTCAGCCGGATGCGGGTCGATGTCGGTGGCAAATCCGTTGCCGCGGTTGCGCTGGCGCCGCTCGCCGTCGCGCCGGAATGGCGCCGACAGGGCGTGGCGGAGGCGTTGGTCGCCGCCGGGGTCGAGCAGCTGGAGGCGGCGGGTATCGTGCTCTGCTTCGCGCTCGGCGAACCGGCCTTCTACATCCGTTTCGGCTTCGCCACCGATGTCGCAAGCGGGTTCGCGTCGCCCTATGCGGGCGACTATTTCATGGCGCTGCCGCTGCAGGGCGGACTGATCCCGTGCGGCGTGCGGGGCGAGGCGGCGCATGCACCCGCCTTTGCGCGACTGGGGGCATCGCAATGAGCATCAACAGCTTCGGCCATCTGTTCCGCTTCACCACCTGGGGTGAAAGCCACGGGCCGGCGATCGGGGCGGTCGTCGATGGGTGCCCGCCGGGGATCGCCTTGAGCGAGACCGACATCCAACCCTGGCTCGACAAGCGCCGCCCGGGCACCAGCCGCTTCACCACGCAGCGGCGCGAGCCCGATCAGGTGCGCATCCTGTCCGGCGTGTTCGAGGGCAAGACGACCGGCACCCCGATCAGCCTGATGATCGAGAATGTCGACCAGCGCTCGAAGGATTATTCCGAGGTCGCGCTCGCCTATCGCCCCGGCCATGCCGACTATGCCTATGACGCCAAATATGGCTTTCGCGATTACCGCGGTGGTGGGCGGTCGTCGGCGCGCGAGACGGCGAGCCGGGTCGCGGCGGGCGCGGTGGCGCGCGCAGTGATCCCGCAGGTCAAAATCCGCGCCTGGGTCGAGGCGATCGGCGGCGACCGGATCGATTACGCCGCATTCGACGATGCGCAGATCGACGCCAACCCCTTCTTCTGCCCCGACGCTGCCGCCGCCGCCCGCTGGGAAGCGATCGTCGATGCGGCGCGAAAGTCCGGGTCGTCCGTCGGGGCGGTCGTGGCGTGCGAGGCGACGGGCGTGCCGGCCGGCTGGGGCGCGCCGCTCTATGCCAAGCTGGACAGCGAACTCGCGTCGGCTTGTATGAGCATCAATGCGGTGAAGGGCTTCGAGATCGGAGACGGCTTCGCCGCCGCCGCGCTGACCGGCGAACAGAATGCCGACCCGATGCGCGCCGGCAATACCGGCCCCCGCTTCCTTGCCAACCATGCGGGCGGCATCGCTGGCGGCATCGCCACCGGCCAGCCGATCACGTTGCGCGTCGCGTTCAAGCCGACCAGTTCGATCCTGACCCCCGTCGACACGATCACGCGCACCGGCGAGGAGACGCAAATCGCGACGAAAGGCCGCCACGACCCCTGTGTCGGCATCCGCGGCGTGCCCGTCGTCGAGGCGATGACGGCATTGGTATTAGCGGACCAAGCGTTGCTTCACCGGGGCCAGACGGGCCGTTGAGGCCGCGAAGGGCGGAACACTCTCCATGCTAACCCGTTGGGGTCAAGCAATTTTTGCAGGAGAGAACAATGCGTAAGGTCCTTCCGATCATGGCAGCTGCCATGCTGATCCCGACCGCCGCTTTCGCCCAGACCACGACGGGCGGTTCGACCACCGGCTCCATGGGTGGCCAGACGACGACCACGTCGCCGACCGACCAGAGCACCACCACCACGACGCAAAGCCGTTCGTCCAAGTCGATGAAGCGTGGCCGTAGCGGCACCGCCGGCATGAACGGCAGCACGACCGGCACGACGAATTCGACGACGACCACCACCCCCGCCCCGGGCACGACCGACACGATGGGCGGCATGACCGGCACCGGCACGGGTAGCACCACCGGTACGATGGGCGGCACCGGTACGACCGGTACCATGGGCGGTACGTCGACCACGGGTACGATGGGCGGCACCATGGGTGGCACCACCGGCACCACCACGCCGACCCCGTAATCTACGGCTAACGCCTAAAAAAGGGCCGGGTGGCTTGGCTACCCGGCCCTTTTTCTATGTCGTCAGTCGGCGAAGGGATCGCGGACTAGGATCGTGTCGTCCCGTTCCGGACTGGTCGATACCAGCGCGACCGGGCAGCGGATCAGCTCCTCGACGCGGCGGATATACTTGATCGCCTGTGCCGGCAGGTCTGCCCAGCTGCGCGCGCCGGCGGTCGATTCCTGCCAGCCTTCCATCTCTTCGTAGATTGGCTCGACATTCGCCTGATCCGCGGCATGCGCCGGGAAATAGTCGAGCTCCGCGCCGTTCAGGCGGTATCCGGTGCAGATCTTCACCGTCTCGAACCCATCGAGCACGTCGATCTTGGTCAGCGCGATGCCAGTAATGCCGCCGACCGCGGCCGACTGACGCAGCAGCACGGTATCGATCCAGCCGCAGCGCCGCTTTCGGCCCGTGACGGTGCCGAACTCGTGGCCGCGCTGTCCCAGCCTCTCACCGGTCTCGTCGTCCAGCTCGGTCGGGAACGGCCCCGATCCGACGCGCGTCGTATAGGCCTTGGCGATGCCGAGCACGAAGCCGACCGCGGCCGGCCCCAAGCCCGAACCGCCCGCCGCGGTGCCTGCGATCGTGTTCGACGAGGTGACGAACGGATAGGTGCCATGGTCGACGTCGAGCAGGACGCCCTGCGCGCCTTCGAACAGGATGCGCTTGCCCCGGCCGCGCGCTTCGTTGAGGTCGCGCCACACCGGCTTGGCGAAGGGAAGGACGAAACCCGCGATCGCACGCAGTTCCTCGAGCAGCCCCGCCCGGTCGATCGGCGCCGCGCCGAACCCGGCGCGCAGCGCGTCGTGATGCGCCAGCAGCCGGTCGAGCTGCGGCCCCAGATCGTCAAGGTGCGCCAGATCGCACACGCGGATCGCGCGGCGACCGACCTTGTCCTCGTACGCCGGGCCGATACCGCGGCGCGTGGTGCCGATCTTGCCCGCACCCGAGGCATCCTCGCGCAACCCGTCGAGATCGCGATGCAGCGGCAGGATCAGCGCGCAGGTATCCGCGATGCGCAGCGTCTCCGGCGTCGCAGAGACACCCTGCTCGCCCAGCCGCTCGATCTCGGCCTTGAGCGCCCAGGGGTCGAGCACCACGCCATTGCCGATGACCGACGGCGTGCCGCGCACAATGCCCGAGGGTAGCAGCGACAATTTGTAGACGTTCTCGCCGACGACGAGCGTGTGGCCGGCGTTGTGCCCGCCCTGGAAGCGCACGACCATGTCGGCGCGCTCGGCGAGCCAATCGACGATCTTGCCCTTGCCCTCGTCGCCCCATTGCGCGCCGATGACTGCTACGTTGGCCATGGATACAGGTCTCCGCCTGCCGGCGTGATCCCCTGCGCCCTTCGACAGGACTCGGCGCAACGGATGGTCCTGAAATACGAGCGCGCAGCTACCGGCATGCGTGCGGCGGGTCAACCGGGTAGTTGTAGATCCCCCTCACCCTCCTAGGCTGGCAAAGGGTGAGGGCGAGGACGAAACGATCGTTGGAACTAGAGCGCCCGCGCCGTACCGTCTGCGTACACATGCGTCGCCAGCTGCGCCTCGGGCGTATCGTTCGCCTCCAACGCCGCGACCGTCACCCAGCCCGCCGCGCGCATCGCCGCGCCCGCCTCGGCAGGCGTGCCGAAGGGGAGAAACAACCGCCGCCGCTCGACCGGACCAGCGGTCGCCAGAATCGCGTCGGCGTAGAGCGAGAAGCCAGTGGCTGCTTCTTCCGCACCGCGTTCGTGCATCACCGTATAGGTCCCGCCCCGGCCCACCTCGCGCGGCGCCCCGGCGATGAACAGCGAGAACCCCAGCCACGTCTGATATTCGAAGCCATGCCGCTCGGTCGGATCGAGCGTCAGCGTGACGCCCTCCCCCAGGCCGGCCGCGATCGCGGCAAGGCCATCGAGCCGGCTCGCCAGCACGCCATCACGATCAAAGGCGCGCAGTCGCTCCAGCGCCGACGCGAACGGCCCCGCCGCCTCGACCAGCGGCAGATAGTCCGGCGCCAGTGCCGCCACCGCGCCGGCATCCTTGGCGTCCAGCCGCTCGCGCAACGTATCGATCTTGTCCGCCGCGACCGGGAATGGCCCGGCAGCCAGCGTATCGACCAGGTCGGGCAAGGTGAAATCGATCGACAGGCCGCTCGCCCCCGCCGCGGTCAGCGCCGACACCGCGACCGCCACCACTTCCTGCGCTGCGGGGATCGAATCGAGGCCGATCAGCTCGCAGCCGATCTGCCGCCATTCGCGCGCCGGTGCGAGTTCGGGACTGCGCAGCTTCAGCACCGGCCCGGCATATGACAGGCGCACGGGCCGCGGATGATGCCCCATCCGCGTCGCGGCGATGCGCGCGATCTGCGCGGTCACGTCCGGCCGGATCGCCAGCGTCCGCTGCGACACGGGATCGACGTAGCGCACCGCATCGGTCAGCGCGCCGTCCTTCAACCGCGATCCCAGCGCATCGGCATATTCCACCAACGGCGGATCGGCGCGTTCATAGCCGTAGAGGCGCGCCGCCTCCAAGGCGCGCGCCTCGATCGCCGCGGCGGCATCGGCATGGGGCGGCAGGCGGTCGCGAAAACCTTCGGGAAGCAGGGGAGTCATGATCACGCCGCCCTATCGCCAGCCGCGGGACCGGGCAACGCCGTATCGCGGCGCCGCCCGGCCCATCATCAGAACGCCAGGCCCATTGCGGTCTTGACGCCCGGCAGCGCCTTCACCTTCGCCAGCAGGTCCGCGCTCACCGCTTCGTCGACCGACAGCAGCAGCACCGCCTCACCGCCTGCCGAACGGCGGCCGAGGTGGAAGGTGCCGATGTTGACGCCCGCCTCGCCCAGCGTCGTGCCGAGCCGACCGATGAAGCCCGGCGCGTCCTCGTTGACGACGTAGAGCATCGGGCCGGCGAGATCGGCCTCCACCTTGATGCCGAACAGCTCGACCAGGCGTGGCGCCTGATCGCCAAACAGCGTCCCCGCGACCGAGCGTTCACCGTCCGCGGTCTTCACCGACACGCGCAGCAGCGTGTGGTAATCGCCCTCGCGCTCGGTCCGCACCTCGCGCACCTCGACACCGCGATCGCGGGCGAGCAGCGGCGCGTTGACCATGTTCACCGTGTCGGTCTGGTTGCGCAGGAACCCGGCGAGCACCGCGCTGACGATCGGCTTGGCATTGAGATCCGCCGCCGCGCCTTCGGTATGGACGGAGATGCGGCTGATTGCGCCCGTGGTAAGCTGCCCGACCAGCGACCCCAGCTTTTCGGCAAGCGCCATATAGGGCTTCAGCTTCGGCGCTTCCTCGGCCGACAGGCTCGGCATGTTGAGCGCGTTGGTGACGCCGCCCGACACCAGGAAGTCGGCCATCTGCTCGGCAACCTGGATCGCGACATTGACCTGCGCTTCGGTGGTCGACGCGCCGAGGTGCGGCGTGCTGACGAAGTTCGGTGTGCCGAACAGCGGCGATGCTTTGGCCGGCTCCTCGACGAACACGTCGAGCGCGGCGCCGGCGATATGGCCGGAGTCGAGCCCCGCCTTCAGCGCCGCCTCGTCGATCAGGCCGCCGCGCGCGCAATTGATGATTCGCACGCCCTTCTTGGTCTTGGCAAGATTCTCGGCCGACAGAATGTTGCGCGTCTGATCGGTCAGCGGCGTGTGCAACGTGATGAAATCCGCGCGGGCGAGCAGTTCGTCGAGCGTCACCTTCTCGACGCCCAT
Source organism: Sphingomonas sp. DC4900 (assembly GCF_049896485.1). Lineage (NCBI taxonomy): Bacteria > Pseudomonadati > Pseudomonadota > Alphaproteobacteria > Sphingomonadales > Sphingomonadaceae > Sphingomonas > Sphingomonas sp. DC4900. Next base: position 106,663 of record NZ_JAFCUK010000011.1, on the reverse strand, counting down.
TTCGATCGCGCGTTCGGGGGTGAGGAACGGATCGAACGCCACGACCTTCATCTTCAGGCCGCGCGCGCGGTCGGCAACGATGCTGCCGATATTGCCCGCACCGATCAGGCCCAGCGTCTTCGCGGTCAGCTCGACGCCCATGAAGCGGTTCTTTTCCCACTTGCCCGCCTGGGTCGAGGCATCCGCCTCGGGCAGCTGGCGCGCGAGGGCGAACATCAGCGCGATGGCGTGCTCGGCGGTGGTGATCGAATTGCCGAACGGCGTGTTCATCACCACGACGCCCTTGGCGCTCGCTGCGGGGATATCGACGTTGTCGACGCCGATGCCGGCGCGACCGACGACCTTCAGGTTGGTCGCGTGCTCGAGGATGTCCTTGGTGACCTTGGTCGAGCTGCGGATGGCGAGGCCGTCATACTGGCCGATGATCGCCTTCAGTTCGTCCGGCGTCTTGCCGGTGATCTCGTCGACCTCGACACCGCGCTCACGAAAGATCTGCGCGGCCTTGGGGTCCATTTTGTCGCTGATGAGGACTTTGGGCATGGGAGTGTCCTTGAATAGATACGCCGTCACCCCGGCCTTGAGCCGGGGTCCCGCTAACTTTCAGCGGGCGGCGGGAAGAATCGGGACCCCGGGTCAAGCCCGGGGTAACGATGAGGATTAAGCCGCAGCCTTGGCGGTCGCGTAAGCCCAGTCGAGCCACGGACCGAGCGCCTCGATATCCGCGGTGTCGACCGTCGCGCCGCACCAGATGCGCAGGCCCGGCGGGGCATCGCGATATCCGGCGACGTCGAAGGCGGCGCCTTCCTTTTCCAGCGCGCCGGCCATCGCCTTGATGAACGCCTCATCGGCGCCCTCAACGGTCAGGCACACGCTGGTCTTCGACCGCGATGCGGGGTCCGCAGCCAGATGGCCGAGCCAGTCACGCGTCTCGACGATACGGTCGAGCGCCGCCGCATTGGCGTCCGATCGCGCGATCAGCCCGCCAGCGCCCAGCGACTTCGCCCATTCGAGGCTCGCGATGCAATCCTCCACCGCCAGCATCGACGGCGTGTTGATCGTCTCGCCCTTGAATATCCCCTCGGTCAGCTTGCCCTTGGACACCAGGCGGAACACCTTGGGCAACGGCCAAGCGGGCGTGTAGCTTTCCAGCCGCTCGACCGCACGGGGGCCGAAGATCAGGACGCCATGACCGCCCTCGCCGCCGAGCACCTTCTGCCAGCTGAACGTCGCGACATCGATCTTCGACCAGTCGATATCATAAGCAAACACGCCGCTGGTCGCGTCGGCGAAGGACAGGCCCTCGCGGGTGTCCGGGATAAAGTCCGCATTCGGCACCCGCACGCCGCTGGTCGTGCCGTTCCAGGTGAACAGCACGTCGTTCGTCCAGTCGATCTGGCCGAGGTCGGGCAGCTGGCCGTAATCCGCACGGATGACGGTGGGGTCGATCTTGAGCTGCTTGACGGCATCCGTCACCCAGCCTTCGCCGAAGCTTTCCCACGCGAGCGCAGTCACGGGTCGCGCGCCCAGCATCGTCCACATCGCCATCTCGAACGCGCCCGTGTCGCTGCCCGGCACGATGCCGATGCGGTGCGTATCGGGCAGGTTCAGCAGCTCGCGCATCAGGTCGATGCAATATTGCAAGCGCTGCTTGCCGATCTTGGAACGGTGCGAACGGCCGAGCGAATCGGTGGCGAGCTTCGACGCATCCCAGCCCGGAGGCTTGGCACAGGGACCGGAGCTGAAGAAGGGGCGCGCCGGCTTGGTGGTCGGCTTGGTCGCACCCGTGACGTCGGGTGCGGTGGCGGTATCCGTCAATGTATCTCTCCTCACAGAGAGCGCGCGCCGCGTTGGGACGGCGTGGCCCGCCGACGGCCCTAGTGGCACGTGCCGGCGCTGGCAACTCAAAAGGCGTGCAAAAGTTCGGATCGACCATTTGCGCGGGCTGCACGATACTAACCTGACAGGGCGAAGGGGGATGAGGCCATGGACATTGCGGCACCGCCGAAGACAGGCGCGAAGGCGACCGTGGCGTGGCTGTGGATATGGCTGGCCTGTCAGGCGGCGGTCGCGGCCTATGCCGTCTTCGCCCTGAACAGCGTGGCGGCCTTCGGCGGCACGCCCTCACCCGACCGTCTTACCCAAGCGGCACCGATCGGCGAGGCGATCGGCTGCGTCGCGATCCTGGTCCATCTCGTCACGATCGTAATGATCCTGCGCTGGGTGTATCGCGCCGCCGTCCGTGCGCACGCGTTGAGTGACCGGATCACGGTGTCGCCGGGCTGGGCGGTCGGGCGATTCTTCCTTCCCGTGCTCAACCTGTGGCGCCCGTTTCGCGGCATCGTCGAAATCTGGCGGACGAGCGTCGATCCGGTCGCGCCCGACACGGTGCCGGTGCCCGCGCTGCTGCGCTGGTGGTGGGGGTTGTGGCTGCTCGCCAATCTGTTCGGACCGATCGGCGGACTGCTGATGGATGAGGCGCACCGTGCGTCGCACCTCGCGGCCGCACGCTGGGCGGACGTGGTGCTGCTCGCGATCGACGTACCGCTCGTCATCCTGCTGGTGCGGATCGTCACGCAGGTTTCGGCGCGACAGGCCGCGCTGCTGACGCAACAGGGCACGACCGCGCGCTGATCCCGGCCATCGGCAGGAAAGCCCCTCGACAGGGCACCCTCGATTGGGGAATGTTCGAATCGGACACATTGCCGATAGGAGCCGTCATGACGACAGACCCTACACGCCCCGCGCGCCGTGCCATCATCCTCGTCTGGCTCTGGCTGGCCAGCGATATCGCCATCGCGCTGGCCAGCCTGTGGCAGATCAACGTCCTCGGCGGGTTCGGTGGCGCGATGCGCGATCATGCCGCCATCGCACTATCCGACGATATCGCGGCGGTGATCGGCGGCGTGTTCATGCTGATGTTTCTCCTCAGCGGTGTCGCCGTCCTGCGCTGGATTTTCCTGGTCAATCGCAACGCGCATCAATGGAGCGAAACCATGACCATTTCGCCCGGCTGGAACGTCGGCTGGTTCTTCGTGCCGATCGCGACGCTGTGGAAGCCGTTCGTCGGCGTGCGCGAGAGCTGGGCGGCGACCGTGTCACCCGACGATCCGCAGGCGGTGACCACGCCCCATTGGATGCGCGCCTGGTGGGGCCTGTGGCTCGCGACCAACGTGTTCGGCCAGGTGACCTTCCGCGCGACGATGGCGGCGAAGGACGTCGCCACCGCGATCGAGGCCAATTGGCTGTATGTGCTCGGCCTCGCCATCGACGTCCCGCTCGCGGTCCTGCTGGTGAAGCTGATGACCGAGCTGTCGTCGCTCCAGCGGCACCGGTTGTCGTAACGCCCCTATCGCCGACCGCGCCGATCGCCGAACGTCCCCGGGCTGGGACTGGGGGGCATGTGCATATTGCGGTAAACAGGGTTTGGACGGCGGCGGCCTTGCTCGCGCTGGCCGGTTGCGGCAGCCGCGAGCGGCCCGCCCCCGCCCCGGCGCGCGCACCCCGCGCGTCGATCGCGACCCCGTCGATTCGCGAGACCGCGCAATGCCTCGCCGACCTGCGCGCCATGAACGTCGCCTATCGCGTGCTGCCGGACAAGGATTACGGCAACGGCTGCGGCCTGTCGGGCGCGGTGCAGCTGGTCGAGATCGGCGTGCCCGTCCCCGGCCTGGGTGCGGTCCGCTGCGGCGAGGCACGCGCCTTTTCGGCCTGGGTGCGCAATGCAGTGGCCCCCGCCGCTTACCAGATCCTGGGCAGCGAACTCGCGAGCGTGCAGAGCATGGGCAGCTATGCCTGCCGCAACGTCGTCGGCACGGCGCACGGCAACCGCCGCTCCGGCCACGCGATCGCCAACGCGATCGACATCGGCGGCGTTACGCTGAAGGACGGGCGGCGCGTCTCGATCCTCAATGACTGGACCTCGCCGGACCCGGCGGTGCAGCGCTTCCTGACGACGATCCACGCCTCGGCCTGCCGGCGGTTCGGCACGGTCCTGTCGCCGGCCTATAACGCCGCGCACCGCAACCATCTGCACTTGGAAGACGATCATGCCGGCCTGTGCCGATAGGCCGTTGAGCGGGCCGAAGCTTTGCTCTACTTCCCTCGGATGACCGATACACGCGTACCCGAGCGGGTCTTCCCCCGCGCCAGCCAGGATGCCGCCTCCGCCCAACAGGCGATCTCGACGCCGCAGACCGAGCACCCCGCCTACAAGCTCGCCTTTCAGGACATGGACTTCCTGCTGCGCGAGGATCTGCGCCCCGTCCGCTTCCAGCTCGAACTGCTGAAGCCCGAGCTGCTGCTGGAAGAGGCAAAGATCGCTTCCACCTTCGTCATGTACGGCTCGGCGCGTATCCCGGAGCCCGCCAAGGCGCAGGCGATGCTGGAACTCGCCACCGACGACACGAGCCGCGCGATCGCGCAGCGGCTGGTCGACAAGAGCCGCTATTACGAGGTCGCGCGCGAACTCGCGCAGATCGCCAGCCGCGTGCCGCGCGACCAGAAGGGGATGCGCCAGTTCGTCGTCTGCTCCGGGGGGGGCCCGTCGATCATGGAAGCGGCCAATCGCGGCGCGACCGATGTCGGCGCCGAATCGATCGGCCTCAACATCGTCCTGCCGCACGAACAGGCGCCCAACCCCTATGTCACGCCGTCGCTGAGCTTCCAGTTCCACTATTTCGCGCTGCGCAAGATGCACTTCCTGCTCCGCGCCCGCGCGCTGGCCGCCTTCCCCGGTGGGTTCGGCACGTTCGATGAACTGTTCGAACTGCTGACGCTGATCCAGACCGGCAAGATCAAGCCGATCCCGGTGCTGCTGTTCGGCCGCGAATTCTGGGAAAAGGTGGTGAACTTCCAGGCGCTGGTCGACGAAGGCGTGGTCAGCCAGCGCGACCTCGGCATCTTCACCTATGTCGAAACCGCCGAAGAGGCGTGGGACGTGGTGCGGGCGTTCTACGAAGAACAGGCGAAGCAGGAGGGCTGAGCGCGGTCGCGCCTGTCAGAGCGGCACGCCATCTGACGGAGTACGCGCTTTCCTCGACCTCTCGCAACGCATCGTCACCCCGGGCTTGACCCGGGGTCCCGCTTTTGACGTCACGTTGAGCCTGCATTGCTGCCGAAGGCGAAGCGGGACCCCGGCTCAAGGCCGGGGTGACGGATGACGGGTGATGGGCAACTGCCGCCGCTGCGGCACGGCACCCCCCGGAACCAGTCCGGGGTGACGGATCGCTTGCGGCGGACTTACCGCCGAAAAATCCGGCTTACTTCCCCGCCTTCGCGCCTTCCTTGGCGGCGTTGGGATCGACGGACGGTGCGCCCGACGCGGGCGTGCCGGTGTTGCCGAGGTTGTTCGCGGCGTCGGTGTTGGTGATCGAATCCTTGGCGGCGTTAGTTGCGGGCTTCTCCGCGCCTTCCTTCGCCGGCGCAGCGCCGGCGGCCGGTGCCGCCGGCAGCGGCAGGTTCGAACCCTGGCTGTTCAGATAGGCGATGACGTTGGCACGATCCTGCGCATTGCCAAGGCCGGCGAAGGTCATCTTCGTGCCCGGCGCGAACTTGCGCGGGCTGGTCAGCCACGCGTTCATCTTGTCGAAGTCCCAATTGCCGCCGACGCCCTTCAGCGCATCGGAGAAGGCGAAGCCGCCCTTGCCCTGGCCGATCGGTTCGCCGAGCGTCGCGTACAGGTTCGGGCCGATGCCGTTCGCCCCGCCCTGGTTGACGGTATGGCAGGCGGCGCACTTCTTGAACACTTCGGCGCCCTTGGCGACGTCGGCGGTCGGCAGCAGCGTCGCGATCGGCACCGCCGCGGCCTCGCCGCCGCCACCGGCTTCCTCGACGCCCTCGATCGCATAGCCCATCTTTTCGGGGCGCTCGCTGTGGAAGGCCATGCCGCCGACGATCGACAGACCGAGCGCGAGCCCGCAGGCTGCCAGCGTCCACCCGGCGATCGTATTGGTGCGGTTATCCATCTGCCTAACGCTGCCCCTGTTTTATACTTTGCGCAGCGAACCCATAGGAAAGCCGCGGGCCGTCCGCAAGCATCGCTTGCCGGTCGCCCCCCACGCCACTAGGCCCGCGGCCCCATGGAGACCTACGCCGCCCCCGCCCGCCCGATCGTCGCCGCGATGACCGCCGCCGCCGCCGCCGAGCCGGAACGCGCCGTCGCCTTTCAGGGCGCGCCGGGTGCGAACAGCCATGTCGCCGTCACCGAAACCTTTCCCGGTGGCCTGCCTTTGCCCTGTTTCAGCTTCGAAGATGCAATCGACGCGGTGCGCGACGGGCGTGCCGATTGTGCGGTGATCCCGATCGAAAACTCGCTGCACGGCCGTGTCGCCGACATGCATTTCCTGCTGCCGGAATCGGGGCTGGTCATCACCGGCGAACATTTCCTGTCGATCCGCCACGCTCTGATGGGACCGGGCACGCGCGACCAGGTGCGCGAGGCGATGAGCCACCCGCAGGCGCTGGGCCAATGCCGTCACTGGCTGAAGGCGCACGGCATCGCGCAGGCCGCCTATCCCGACACCGCCGGCGCCGCGGCCTATGTGGCCGAGCTGGGCGATCCGGCGATCGCGGCGCTCGCCCCGCCGGGCGCGGCGGCGATCTATGGCCTCAACCTGCTGGGCGTCGACATCGCCGATGCCGAGCATAATACGACGCGCTTCGTCGTGCTGGCGCGGGGCGGCAAGCCGCCGGTCGGCGAGGGCCCGTGGATGACCACGTTGATCTTCGAGGTGAAGAATATCCCCGCCGCGCTCTACAAGGCGATGGGCGGCTTCGCGACCAACGGCGTCAACATGACCAAGCTGGAAAGCTATCAGCGCGGCGGCCAGTTCGTGGCGACCGAATTCTTCTGCGATATCGAGGGCAAGCCGGGCGACCCCGCGGTCGACCGCGCGCTGGAGGAACTAGGCTTCCACTCCAAATGGGTTCGCGTGCTCGGCACCTACCGACGGGCGCGTGCGCGGGGCTGATCAGCCCGGATCGCGGTCGACGATGTCATAGTGGATGCGCACCCACGCGCCGATCTGCGGCTTGCCGTTGATCCGCGGCGGGCGGACCTTGAACTGCCACGCCGCCTCGCGCAGCGCGCGGGCCAGCCCCAGGCCGGGGCGCGAGTCGCCGAGTTGGACGCAGTCCTCGACGCGGTAATTGGGTGCGGTCTTGCACGCGATCTCGCCCCACGATCCCGCCGGCAGTTCGCGCGGCATGTACGGGCCGGTCTGCGATGCGCTGGGCCGCACATACCATTCGGCGGCGTAGAGCCGCTGACCGCCGGGGCCGATGCCCGCCGACGCGCTCGTCTCGCCCGCGTCGCCGTCACCCTGTCCGTCCGCCGCGGCCAGCTGCTTGCCGGCGCTGCCGCCCGATCGGGTCGAGGGCATCTTGCCGACGTCGGACGCGCGGAAATCGTTGCGGCTGAGCACCAGATAGCCGGGGAATGGCGTCTCGACCGGGGGCGGCACCGGCGTGTCGTCGGCGGGCGTCCGGGGCGCAGCGGGCGGTTCGGGCGCGGTGCGGCGGCTTGGTTGGGCCGCGCGCGCAGGCGCCTTGGCGCTCTTCGTCGCGGTCGACTGATTATCCCCAATCGGCAGCATGTTGACGGTGAGCGAACGGCCCGGCTCCTTCTGCACGTCGAACACGGGCGCCAGATGGATCAGCAGCCACACTAGCAGCAGGTGCGCAGCGATCGTCAGCGCCAGCGACAGCGCTCGACGACGGTCCGACGATGGCTGATAGGACCGCATCGAAGGCCGCGCCTAGCGCGCGGCGATGACGGCCGCAATGGGCCGGCCGCTCGCCAAACGAAAAGGCCTCAGCGCGCCGGCAGACGCGCGATGGCGATACCGCCGGCCAGCACGGCCGCATCCTCGACGAAGCCGGTCACGGTCTGTCCCCAGCGCCGCATGCCATAGCGCCGCAGCGCGAGACCCGCATAGGCCGCGGCCACCGCGGTCGTGGCGGCGACGAGCGCGCTCGTCATGCGCCGCCGCTCCGCAAGCGCTGCCCCCGCAAATCCGGCGCTCATCGCGCGGGCGATCAGGCCCGGCGGGATGGTGCGATCGGGGGCGGTCGCCATCTTGTCCCCCGCCATCTCCGCCGCCGCCAGCGCAACCGCGCCGCCGGCGCCGACCGGATGCGCCAACAGGCGAGCGCCCGGCGCCCCGGCCGACAGCGTCCCCTGCCGTGCCGCACCCGCGACCACCGCCAGCGGCGTCATGCCGCGCTGGCCCGCGACTAGGCCGATCAGGAAAGAGCGTAGCATGAAGGACATCCCATAATAGCGTTGCCCGGGTCATAACCCGCGCTGCGCCAACGGGTTGCCCGGGGCTCAGCCGAGCGCCGCCATCTTTTCCTCGGCTTCGCGATCCATTTGCGCGCGGCTCTTCTTCTCCGCTGCGGTCTTCAACTGACCGCAGGCGGCGTCGATGTCCCGGCCGCGCGGGGTGCGCACCGGCGCCGAGATGCCCGCTTCGAAGATGATGTCGCTGAAGCGGCGCACCCGCTCCGGCGTCGACGTATCGTACGGCGCGCCCGGCCAGGGGTTGAACGGGATCAGATTGACCTTGGCGGGCAGCTTGTACTTGCGCAGCAGGCGGACGAGCTCGTGCGCTTCCGCGTCCGAATCGTTCTTGTCCTTCAGCATCACATATTCGAACGTGATGCGGCGCGCATTGTTGGCGCCGGGATAGTCGGCGCAGGCCTGCAGCAGCTCCTCGATGCCGTATTTCTTGTTGAGCGGCACGATTTCGTCGCGCACTTCCTTGGTCACGGCATGCAGCGACACGGCGAGGTTGACGCCGATCTCCTCACCCGCGCGCGCCATCATCGGCACGACGCCGCTGGTGCTGAGCGTGATACGCCGCTTCGACAGCGCGAGACCGTCGCCGTCCATCACCAGCTTCAGCGCGTCGCGGACGCTGTCGAAGTTATACAGCGGCTCGCCCATGCCCATCATCACGATGTTGGTGAGCATCCGCCCCTCGGGCTGGCTCGGCCATTCGCCCAGCGCATCGCGCGCCAGCATCACCTGCCCGACGATCTCGCCCGCGGTCAGATTGCGGACGAGGCGCATCGTACCGGTATGGCAGAAACGGCAGTTGAGCGTGCAGCCGACCTGGCTCGACACGCACAACGTCCCGCGATCGGCATCGGGGATGAACACCGCCTCGTAATCCTGCCCGTCGGGCGAGCGCAGCAGCCACTTGCGCGTGCCGTCGGTCGACACCTGCGCCTCGACCACCTCCGGCCGGCCGATGACGAAGCGCTGCTCCAGCCACGGGTGCTGCGCCTTGGCGATATCGGTCATCGCCGAAAACTCGGTCGCGCCGCGATTGTACAGCCAGTGCCAGATCTGCTTGGCGCGCAGCTTCGCCTGCCGCGGCTCCATGCCGGCGTCGAGCAGCGTCTGGCGGAGTTCGTCCTTGCCGAGGCCGATGAGGTCGATCCGGCCATCCTCGCGCAACGTCTTCGCGCGCGGCACGGGCACAGGATCGATATGGCCCGGAATGGGCATGGGGGGCGCAACGCTGTCGAGCATCGCGGGCATATAGCGGAAAACCGCGTCCATTTCCATCCCGCCGCCGGGACGGGCTATCCGACGCAGCCCAGGGTCGCCGCATCGATCGCGGTGGCGGCACCGGCAAGCAGGTAGACATCAGCGAAGGGGCGCCCTCCGCCGCCCACCGCCTCGACGCTCATGCTGCGGCCGGAGCGCAGGGCGGCGACGATCGCGCGGTCGCTGGGTGCATCGGTCGCCCAGGCGTCGAGGCCGCCCGCGGCGAGTTCGAACCGGCGCTCGCCGATGGTGAGCGTGACGGGGGCGGAGCGGTCGCGCTCCCGCGACAGGCGGATGTGGAGCGAGGCGCTGAGGCCGCGGCCCGGCCAGTTCGCGACGCTCGCCCAGCCCGCACTGCGTCCACCCGCCGTCACCGGCCGGGCGATGGCGTAACAGCGGTGCGGCGCCGCGTCGCGGAACGCGCCCCAGCTCTTGTAGACGCCCAGCGTGTCGCGTGCCGCCGCGGGCCCCGCGACCGCCATCGCCAGCAGCAGGACCGCCCCCAGCCTCACGCGGGGGCGTGGCCCGTGCCGCGATGGACGATCGTTTCGACCCCGCCTTCGATCATCACCAGCGATCCTTGCGGCAGGCCGTCGGCGATCGGCGCGCGCCATTCGGGGTGATCGGGCAGGCCGGTCATGACACCCCGCAGCACTCGGCTGGAGATGCCGTGCATGATGATCAGCCGGTCACCCGGATCGTCCGCGGTCGCTTCCAGCCATGCGGTCACCCGCGCGGCGATCGCCGGATAATCCTCGCCATCGGGCGCCGGGCGCAGCAAGCCCTCGGGCGTGATCACCGGCCCCACTTCGCCGACGACATCGGCATAATAGCGGCCGCCCCAGCGCCCCATGCCGATCTCCACCAGCCGCGCGTCATGATGCGCGCCATGCCAGTCGAGTTCCAGATGCTCAGCGATCACCGCCAGCGTCTGCAGCGCGCGGCCCGTCGGCGAAGCCCACAAGGTCAGCGCCGGCGCCGCACCCAGCGTATCGCGCAGCGCCCGCCCCATCTCGTCGGCCTGCGCAAAGCCCGCGCGGGTCAGCGGCGTATGCGGTGCATCGCCCTGCAACCGCCGGGCGGCATTGAACACGGTTTCGCCATGTCGCGCGATAAAGTCGCGGCCCTTGCGGACCGGCACAATGGTGGACGTCATCCCCGCTGTCTCGGATCGCTGTGGCGCAAAAGCAACGGTTTTCCGTGTTTAGCTGAGGTTCATGCAACGCCGTTCCGTCTGGGCCATTGACCCATCGCGCCCCAGCGTTCGGGGCGCCCGTCATACGGAGTAGCTTATGCGTAACCTGATTCTCGCCGCGGTGGCCACCACCGCCCTCGCCGCCCCCGCGTTCGCGCAGACCACCGCCGGCGCCCCCTTCACCGGCCTGCGCATCGAAGGCGTCGCCGGCTATGACGCGCTGAAGGACGGCCACGATACCAGCGACGGCTTCGTCTACGGCGGCGCGGTCGGCTATGACGTGCAGCTCAACAACCTCGTCGTCGGCGCCGAGGGCGAATTGACCGGATCGACCACCGACACGCGCACCGACAATCTGATCAACCAGGGCGATCGTTTCCGCGTCGGCATGGGCCGCGACGTCTATCTCGGCGCGCGCGTCGGCGTGCCGCTCAACCCGACCACGCTCGCGTATGCCAAGGGCGGCTACACCAACGCCCGCGTCGACACCCGCTACACGCAAGGCACGACCGAGACGCGCGATCACACCGATCTTGACGGCTTCCGCCTCGGCGCGGGTCTGGAGCATCAGATTGGCGCGAACACCTATATCAAGGGCGAATATCGCTACTCGAACTACGGCAAGGCCGACAATTCGGTCGGTCGCTACAATATCGACGTCGATCGCCACCAACTGGTCGCCGGCGTCGGCATGCGCTTCTGATACCCAAGCCTCCCGTCACCCCGGGCTCGACCTGGGGTGACGGGCAAGGGGCAGGACGACACCGGATTCGCGGCCAATCCGCTAACCGGCTGTTAACCGGAATCGCCCGAGGGGTCGGAGTGCTTGCTCCGACCCCTTTTTCGTGGGTAGGACTGATGAGGAACACGCCCCGGACTCGGGGGACGGGGGATATCCATGAAGGCGACGATCGAACGTGCAACGCTCCTCAAGGGACTGAGCCATGTCCAGTCCGTCGTGGAGCGGCGCAACACCATCCCGATCCTGTCGAACGTGCTGCTCGAGGCGACGGCCGAGGGCCAGCTGCGGCTGATGGCGACGGACCTCGATTTGCAGATCAACGAATCGGTGCAGGCCGCGGTCGACCAGCCGGGTTCGACCACCGTGTCGGCGCACACCCTGTTCGACATCGCCCGCAAATTGCCCGAAGGCGCGCAGGTGCAGCTGACCGCCGCCGAAGGCCGCATGACGATCGTCGCCGGCCGCGCGCGCTTCAGCTTGGGCACGCTGCCGCGCGACGACTTCCCGGTGATCGCCGAGGGCGAATTGCCGACGCAGTTCGAAATTCCGGCGGACACGCTGAAGCAGATCATCGACAAGACGCGCTTCGCCATCTCGACCGAAGAGACGCGCTATTACCTCAACGGCATCTTCCTGCACGTCCAGGACGAAGCGTCGGAGCCGACGCTGAAGGCCGCCGCCACCGACGGCCATCGCCTCGCCCGCGTCACGCTGCCGCGCCCGGAAGGCGCTGCGGGCATGCCCGACGTGATCGTACCGCGGAAGTGCGTCGGTGAATTGCGCAAGCTGCTCGACGAGATCGACGGCTCGGTCGGCGTGTCGCTGTCGGGCACCAAGATCCGCTTCGATCTGGGCAATGCCATCCTGACCAGCAAGCTGATCGACGGTACGTTCCCCGATTACAGCCGCGTTATCCCGACCGCGAACGACAAGATCCTCAAGCTCGATCCCAAGAGCTTCATGGAGGGCGTCGACCGCGTGTCGACCATCGCGACCGAAAAGACGCGCGCGGTGAAGATGGCGCTCGATCGCGACAAGATTACCCTGTCGGTCACCAGCCCCGAAAACGGCACCGCCGCCGAAGAGGTGCCGGGCGATTATGCCGCGATGCCGTTCGAGATCGGCTTCAACAGCCGCTATCTGCTCGACATCCTCGGCCAGATCGATGGCGACGTGGTGGAAGTGCATCTCAACGATGCCGCCGCCCCGACGCTGATCCGCGAAAACGACAAGGCGCCCGCACTCTACGTGCTCATGCCGATGCGCGTCTGATTCGGGTAAGCGGCGGGGTCTGCGCGCATCCTTGCGTGCGTCCCGCCGCTGCCCCATAGCGACGCGCATGGATACGCCGATCGAAACCCTGTCGTTCGAAGATGCTTTGAAGGAACTGGAACGCATCGTCAGCCGCCTCGAAAGCGGTGAAGCGACGCTCGACGAATCGATCCAGCTTTACGAACGCGGCGATCGGCTGCGCCAGCGCTGCGCCGATCGTCTCGACGCAGCCCAGGCCCGGATCGAGGCGATCCGCCTCGATGCCGAGGGCAAGGCCGCCGGCACCCGCCCCTTTGCAGCCGGCTGATCCGATGACCAGCGCGACCGCGCCCTCACTCGATCAGGCGCTCGCCGCCGTCGCCGCGGATATCGACGCACGCTTCGACCGGCTGCTCACTGTACCCGAGGATCCGCGCGCCGACCTCTACAAGGCGATGCGCCATGCCGCGATCGGCGGCGGCAAGCGGCTGCGCCCGCTGCTGCTGTGCGCGACGGCCGACCTGTTCGGCGTCGACCGCGACTGCGCGGGCGAGGTCGCGATGGCGGTTGAGGCGATCCACGTCTATTCGCTGATCCACGACGATCTGCCCGCGATGGACGACGACGACATGCGTCGTGGCAAGCCGACGGTCCACAAGGCATTCGGCGAGGCGACCGCGATCCTGGCGGGCGATTGCCTGCACGCTCTCGCCTTCGAAGTGCTCGCCGATCCCGCGACGCATGCCGACCCCTTCGTTCGCGCCGAACTGGTGATGGAATTGGCGCGCGCTTCCGGCCCGTCGGGCATGGCGGGCGGGCAGATGATGGACCTGGTCGCCGAACGCATGACGTTCGACCTCGCCACCGTCACCCGGCTGCAGCAGATGAAGACCGGTGCGCTGATCGGTGTGTCGGTGGAAATGGGGGCGATCCTGGGCCGCGTTCCGCCAGAGGGGCGCCGCAGCTTGCGCGGCTATGCGCACGACCTGGGCCTCGCCTTCCAGATCGCCGACGACCTGCTCGATGCCGAGGGCGACGAGGCGGTGGTCGGCAAGGCGCTGCGCAAGGACGGCGCGGCCGGCAAGGAGACGTTCCTGTCGCTGCTCGGCGTCGACCGCGCGCGCGAACAATGCCGCATGCTGGTCGATCAGGCGATCGCGCACTTGCACGGTTTCGGGCCCGAGGCCGATGTGCTCCGCGCGGTTGCGCGCTACGTCGTCGAGCGGGATCGCTGACCGACATTCATCCAACACGATAATGATCGAACACAGGGGGCGGACATGAGCGAGCGGATCGGCGTCTATCCGGGCACCTTCGACCCCATCACTTTGGGGCATATGGACATCATCCGCCGCGGCGCCAAGCTGGTCGACCGGCTGGTGATCGGCGTGACGACCAACCCCTCCAAGTCCCCCATGTTCAGCCTCGACGAGCGCATGGCGATCGTCCGCCGCGAGGTGGAGGGGATCGCCGGATCGATCGACGTCGTCGCCTTCGATTCGCTGCTGATGGATTTCGCCGAGCGCGAGGGCGCCAAGGTCATCGTCCGCGGCCTGCGGGCCGTCGCCGATTTCGAGTATGAATATCAGATGGCGGGCATGAATCAGCAGATCAATCCGCGCGTCGAAACCGTCTTCCTGATGGCCGACGTCGCGCTGCAGCCGATCGCCAGCCGCCTGGTCAAAGAAATCGCGATGTTTGGCGGGCCGATCCAGCGCTTCGTCACGCCGACCGTGTGCGAGGAAGTGGTGGCGCGCGTCGAGAAGCTAGGCCGGCGGGGCAGCTGACGCCCCCTTCCCCTCCCCGTCACCCCGGACTCGTTCCGGGGTCCACCGGACCGCGGGGGAATGGCAAGAGGCTCAAAATATCCCCTCGCCGCAGAGCGGACCCCGGAACCAGTCCGGGGTGACGAAAGAGTGAGGCACCCGCCCGCCCCATTGCCGCCACGATGTTCAGTTTGGTGCAACCTGCGATTTGCTCTAAGCCGCACCGCATCACCTAGGTTGGGAATCTCATGCGCCCGTTCGCCCGTCTGTTTGCGTTTCTGTTGTGCCTGTTCGCCGCGCCTGCCTTTGCGCAGAGCGTACCCGGCACCGACGACGTCACCCAGCGCGCGACGCCGCCGCTGACCACCGACAAGGAAAACCTCTGGCTGCTCGACCTGTCGGACGGTGGCCGCGTCACCATCTGGCTGCGTCCCGACGTGGCGCCCAAGATGGTCGAGCGGATCAAGACGCTGACCCGCCAGCATTTCTATGACGGCCTTGCCTTCCACCGCGTGATCGACGGTTTCATGGCGCAGGGCGGCGATCCCAAGGGCGACGGCACCGGCGGATCGACGCTGCCCAACGTGCCGTCGGAGTTCAACTATCTGCCCCACGTCCGCGGCGCGGTGTCGGCGGCGCGTGCGGACGATCCGAACAGTGCGAACAGCCAGTTCTTCATCGTCTTCCAGCCGAAGCTCAGCCTCGACAAGAAGTATACCGTCTTCGGCCGGGTGATCGATGGCATGCAGTATGTTGACGCGATCCAGCGTGGCGAGCCGCCCGCGGATCCGACCAAGATCGTCCACGCGTATATCGCCGCCGACAATCCTCCGGCCTACACCCCCGCCCCTGCTCCGGCGCCGGTGACGCTCGGCGCGCCCGTGACATTGCCCGGCGGCGAATCGGCTGGCACCGCGGCGCCGAAGAAGGCGGTCGCCCCGGCCCGCAAGACGGCACCCGCCAAGAAGGCGCCTGCCCGCAAGTGAAGGTCGAGCTTTTCGATTTCGAGCTGCCGGCCGAGCGGATCGCGCTGCGGCCGGCATCGCCGCGCGATTCGGCACGGCTGCTGGTGCTCGACGGCGATGCGACGCGCGACCGCATCGTTCGCGACCTGCCGGCTGAATTGCGTGCCGGCGACTGCCTGGTGTTCAACGACACGCGCGTGATCCCCGCGCAACTCGAGGGGCGACGCGGCGAGGCGAAGATCGGCGCGACGCTGCACAAGCGCGAAGGACCGCGCCGCTGGCGCGCTTTCGTCCGCAACGCGCGCCGCCTGCGCGAGGGCGACAGCATCGATTTCGGGTCGGGCGTCACCGCCATCGCCACCGATCGCGGCGAGGATGGCAGCCTCGCGCTCGACTTCGCGGGGGACGAGCCGGTCGAACTGCTGCTCGAACGCGCCGGCCGCATGCCGCTGCCGCCCTATATCGCCGCCAAGCGCCCGACCGATGCGCGCGATGCCGACGATTACCAGACGATGTTCGCGGCTGAACCGGGCGCCGTCGCCGCGCCCACGGCGGCGCTGCACTTCACGCCCGATCTGATCGCCGCGCTGGACGCCGCCGGCATCGGCCACGAGACGCTGACGCTGCACGTCGGCGCCGGCACCTTCCTGCCCGTCAAGGCAGACGACACCGACGACCACCAGATGCACGCCGAATGGGGCCGCATCGGCGCCGCCACCGCCGACCGCCTGAACGCCGTCCGCGCCAGCGGTGGCCGGGTGATCGCGGTCGGCACCACCTCGCTCCGCCTGATCGAAAGCGCGAGCGGCGAAGACCAGGTGATCCGCCCGTTCGAAGGCGACACCGCGATTTTCATCACCCCCGGCTACACCTTCCGCGGCATCGACGGCCTGCTCACCAACTTCCATTTGCCCAAATCGACGCTGTTCATGCTCGTCTCGGCGTTGATGGGGCGCGAGCGGATGCAGGCGGCCTACGCCCACGCCATTGCCGAGGGATACCGTTTCTATTCCTACGGCGACGCCTCGCTGCTGCTGCCGGCGCGCACATAGCGATGGCGCGCGGGACGGCCCGCTGGCATGATCGCCGCCGATGCTGCTGACGCTTCTTCTCCAGGCGGCGACGCCTGTTGCCGCCCCGGCCCAGCCACCCGCAACGCTGGTGGTCGAGCCGGTCGCGATGGCGATCGCCGCGTTCGACAGCGACGGCGACGGCCGCACCACCCGCGCCGAGCTTGCCGCCGGCGTAGCGCGCAGCTTTGCCGCGATCGACACCGCTCACACCGGCTCGCTCGGCTATATCGACTTCGCCGACTGGTCGACGCGCTGGCTGGGCGATCCCAATGCGCTGCCCAGCCCGTTCGAAGTGGATAGCGACGGCGACAATCGCATCACGCTCGCCGAATTGCAGGCGGCGATGGCGCGGGTGTTCGCCCGGCTCGACGTCGACAGGGATGGCGTCGTCACGCGGAAAGAATGTTTGACGATCCGCAGCATGGCGACCCGCGCCCCCGATCCGCGCGGCGACAAGCGCAAGCGGTAGCGGCGGCTCGACACCGCTGACCGCTTTCGCCAAAGCGCACGACATGTCTTCCCGTTTCGCCTTCACCATCGCCGCCACCGACGGCCGCGCCCGCACCGGCACGATTCAGATGCAGCGTGGCGTCATCCGCACGCCCGCCTTCATGCCGGTCGGCACCGCCGCCACCGTCAAGGCAATGAAGCCCGCCGACGTCGCCAACGCGGGTGCCGACATCATCCTGGGCAACACCTATCATTTGATGCTGCGCCCCGGCGCGGAACGGGTAGCGCGGCTGGGCGGCCTCCACGGTTTCATGGGCTGGGATAAGCCGATCCTGACCGATTCGGGCGGCTATCAGGTGATGAGCCTCGCCGACCTGACCAAGCGATCCGAAGAGGGCGTGTCGTTCAAGAGCCACCTCGACGGCACGCGTCATCTGCTCAGCCCCGAACGATCGATCGAAATCCAGCGACTGCTGGGCTCCAACATCGTGATGGCGTTCGACGAACTGGTGCCGACGACCTCGACGCGCGAGGTGCAGGCCGCGGCGATGGAACGTTCGATGCGCTGGGCGAAGCGCAGCCGTAATGCGTTCGACAGCGGCGGCGAGCATGCCGAAAACAATGCGATCTTCGGCATCCAGCAAGGCGCGCTCGACGAGTCCTTCCGCAAGGCGAGTGCCGACGCGCTGATCGACATCGGTTTCGACGGCTATGCGGTCGGCGGCCTGGCAGTCGGCGAGGGGCAGGAGGCGATGTTCGGCTGCCTCGATTTCGCACCCGGGCAATTGCCGCAGGACAAGCCGCGCTATCTGATGGGCGTCGGCAAACCCGACGATATTGTCGGCGCGGTGGAACGCGGCATCGACATGTTCGACTGCGTGATGCCGACGCGCTCGGGGCGGACCGGCCAGGCGTTCACTCGCAACGGCCCGATCAACCTGCGCAATGCGAAGTTCGGCGAGGATCAGGCACCGCTCGACCCGGCGTGCGGCTGTCCGGTCTGTGCGACCTGGAGTCGCGCCTATATCCACCACCTCGTCCGCGCGGGCGAAATTCTGGGTGCGATGTTGATGACCGAACATAACATCTGGTTCTACGAAGCCTTGATGGCGGACCTGAGAGCCGCCATTGCGGCTGGTGAACTGACCCCGTTCGCGAATGGTTTTCGCGCAGCGTATCAACGGGGCAAGGGAGAGTGAGTATGTCGGATCAGCCCAACGAGATCCTCGAAGCCGCCGCCGCCGCCAAGGCGCAGCAGGATGCCGCGGCGCAGGCCAAGATGCAGGGCCGCAAGAGCCATTGGCCGATGCGCATCATTGGCGTCGGCATCGGATCGGCCGCGGTCGCCGCGGCGGTGCTGTTCGCCAATTCGGGGAAGAAGAAGGACTAAGGGGCGGCTGCCCGACTGTCGCCCCCCGTCATCCCGGCGCACGCCGGGATCCATGGACACGGGGAGCCTCATCGGTTGTGCACCATTCACGACCGCTCGTAACCATGGATCCCGGCGTGCGCCGGGATGACGAGCGTTACGATTGACACGATCCCCAAGCTCCGGTTCAACCGACGGCATCATCCCGTCCTAACCGGAGCATCCCATGCGCCTCGTTCGTGCCGCCCTTCTGCTCGGGGCCGCGCTGCTCCCCCTCGCCGCCACCGCGCAGACCGCCGCGCCGGCGGCGACCGCCGTCAAGCCGATCGCCTATACCGAACGCACGCTGGCGAACGGTCTGCGCGTCTATGCGCTGCGCGATACGTCGACGCCCAATGTCGCGGTGCAGGTATGGTATGACGTGGGGTCGAAGGACGATCCCAAGGGCCGTTCGGGCTTTGCGCACATGTTCGAACATCTGATGTTCAAGGCGACGCGCAACCTCGTCTCCGAACAGATGGACCGCCTGACCGAGGACGTCGGCGGCTATAACAACGCCTCGACCAACGACGATTACACCAATTATTACGAGGTCGTACCGGCCAATCACCTGCAGCGCCTGCTGTTCGCCGAGGCCGATCGCATGGCGAGCCTGGTGGTCGAACCCAAGAGCTTCGCATCGGAGCGCGACGTGGTGAAGGAAGAGCTGCGCCAGTCCACGCTGGCCCGCCCCTATGGCAAGCTGTTCTCCACCTATCTGTCGGCCGCATCCTACACGACGCACCCCTATGCGCGCTCGACGATCGGCAGTATCGAGAATCTGGAAGCGGCCTCGATCGACGACGTCCGCGCCTTCCACGCCACCTATTACCGCCCCGACAATGCGATCCTGGTCGTCGCCGGCAATTTCGATCCCAAGCAGCTCGACGCCTGGGTCGACCGCTATTTCAGCAAGATCGTGCGGCCGACGACGGCGATCCCGCGCGTCACCGTGCAGGAACCGATGCGCGCCAAGCCGGTGAGCTACACCGTCTACGAACCCAATACGCCTCTGCCTGCGGTCGTCATGACCTGGCACGTCCCCGCCGACCGGAGCGCCGACATTCCCGCGCTGACCGTGCTCAACACGATCCTGTCGACGGGCGAGAGCAGCCGGATGTACGAAAGCCTCGTCTATCGCGACCAGCTGGCGCAGGATGCCTCGTCCTTCCTCGACAGCAAGCAGGGGACGGGTAACCTCGTCGCGTATGCGATCCTGGCCGACGGCAAGACCGCGGACCAGGGCGAGGTCGCGCTGAAGCGCGAGATCGCACGCTTCCGTGACGCACCGGTCAGCGCCGCCGAACTCGCCGAGGCGAAGAACGAGATCGTCACCGCCGCGATCAAGAGCCGCGAAACCGCGGAGGGCAAGGCACGCCTGCTCGCTTCGTCGGTGATCATCGATGGCGACCCCCGCGCCGCCGATCGCCAGCTCGCCGCGATCCAGCAAGTCACCGCCGCCGACGTCCAGCGCGTCGCGCGTCAGTATCTGGGGGATGCCCAGTCCGCGACGATCCGTTATCTACCCGATAGCGCCAAGCCTGCCGGCCAGACCGGTGACAGGATCGCGGTCGCCCCGACCGTGCGGACCGAAGCACTGACCCCGCCTGCCGACATCGCGATCGTCACGCCCGCGCCCGAAGGCCAGCGCATCCTGCCGCCCGCCCCCGGCGCGCCGGTTACCGCCAATTTGCCGCAGCCGGTCGAGACGCAGCTCGCCAACGGCCTGCGCGTCGTCACGGTCGAGCGCCACGACCTGCCGATCGCCACCGCCTATCTGGTCGGCACGGGCGGCCAGGCGCTCGATCCGGCGGACCGTTCGGGCGTCAGCAGCCTCGCCGCCAATCTGATGACCAAGGGCACGACGACCCGCTCGGCAACCGAGATCGCGCGTCAGGTCGAAAGCTTGGGCGGCTCGATCGGTGCCAATGCGGCAAGCGAGGGCGGCAGCGTCGAGGTGACGGTGAAGTCGGACCAGCTGGCCCCGGCCCTCAACATCCTCGCCGACGTGGCGCAGCATCCCGTCTTCGCGCCCGAGGAACTGGAGCGCGCGCGGACGCAGCAGGTCGATGCGGTGAAGGTCGCGATGAAGAACCCGGCGCAGCTCGCCGCGCTGGTCGCCGATCGCGCGACCTTCGGCGCTTCGCCTTATGGCGCGCCCGGATCGGGCACGCCGGCATCGCTGAAGGCGATCACGCGCGCCGACGTCACCGCCGCCTATGCGCGCACGTGGCGGCCCGATCAGGCGACGCTGATCCTGGTCGGCGACGTGACGCCGGCACAGGCGGAGGCGCTGGCCAAGGCGCAGTTCGGCGGCTGGCGGGCGCCGGCGGGCGCGCCGATGCCACTGCCGGCGGTCGGCACGCTGCCGGCGCCGCGTACCGTCGTCGTCGACATGCCGGGCGCGGGCCAGGCGGGCGTCGTCGTCGAACGCGTCGCGATTCCGCGGTCCGATCCGCGTTATTATCCCTTCGCGGTCGCCAACACGGTGCTGGGTGGCGGCTTCTCGTCGCGGCTGAATCAGGAAGTGCGGATCAAGCGCGGCCTTGCGTATGGCGCGGGCAGCAGCGTCGATGCGGCACGGACCACGGGCAGCATCGCGGCGCGGACGCAGACCAAAAACCAGACCGCGGCAGAGGTCGTCTCGCTGATGACCGCCGAAATGGCGCGGATGGGCGCGACGCCGGTGCCCGAGGCGGAGCTGTCGACGCGCAAGGCGGTGCTGGTCGGTAATTTTGGCCGTGGCGTCGAGACGACCGACGGGATCGCCGGGATCATCGGCGAATATGTGCTCGACGGTGTGCCGCTGACCGAATTGCAGCGCTACACCGCAAAGGTGGAGGCGGTGACGCCGGCAGCGGTGCAGGCAGCATCGGCCGCGCTGCTCGATCCCAAGGCGGCGAGCGTCGCCGTGGTGGGCGACGCCAAGCAATTCGTCACGCCGCTGAAGGCTGCGCGTCCGGCCACGGAAACGCTGACCGAGGGCGAACTGAAGCTGGACAGTCCGACGCTCAAGTAACCGCATGGGTAGCGGGGGCAGGCGGTGTCTGCCCCCGCCCAGCGCGTCACCCCGGCCATGTTCCGGGGTGACGCATCGAGGGGACAGCCCGTCCCCAAAAGTCCTACCGCACCGCCCCGTCGTACCACTCTGGCACGTCCGGAAATCCATGGCGGACGCCGCACGTGCCTTACGCTATGGCGGCGGCATGCAGGTCCGCAGGCAGACGATCCGGAGGTTGACGCGGGCGTGGATCGCGCTCGTGGCCGTCGGGCTCGGCATCCTCGCGCTGCTCGCGGCTCAGGGCGCATGGCGGGCGATCGCGGCGCATGGGGCAGGCGATCCGCCACCGATGCCCGCCCCCGCCGGCTATGAGGCGGAGGATCATTTCCCCGGTGCGGCCCTGCTCTACACCGATGTCGCCATGCCCGCAGCGTCGACGGCGAGCGACGGCGCCGCCCCCGCACCGGGCGTGACCGGTACGATTGCGCTGCCCGCCACGCCGGTCTCGCCCTCGCTCGCAGCCGCAGCGATGCGCGCCGATGCCGGCGTGGTCGCCGCGGCGCCCTTTTCCCCGAAAGCCGCCTCCAGCGTCGATCGCGCCCGCGCGCTCGAATGCCTCACCGCCGCCATCTATTACGAGGCGGCGTCCGAACCCGACGCCGGCCAGCTCGCCGTGGCGCAGGTGATCCTGAACCGCGTGCGCCATCCCGCCTTCCCGCATACGGTGTGCGGCGTCGTCTATCAGGGGTCCGAGCGGTCAGGCTGCCAGTTCAGCTTCGCCTGCGACGGCGCCATGGCCCGGGTGCCGTCGCGGGCGGCCTGGATCAGGGCGGCACGCCATGCCGGCATGGCGCTCGCCGGCTATGTCTACGCATCGGTCGGGCTGGCGACGCATTACCACACCTATGCCGTGACGCCCGCCTGGAACCGCAGCTTGGTGATGACCGACGTGGTCGGCGCGCATCTGTTCCATCGGTGGAAGGGCTATTGGGGCACCAGCGCCGCGTTCAGCGCGCCCTATCGTGGCGGCGAGCCGGTCCCCGGCCCGCACATGCCCCTGATCGCGCCGCCCGTCGCGACGTCGCCGGCGTTGATCGCCAGTGTCGCGCCGGTGCCGCCGATGACGCGGCCCGAGCAGGTTCAGCCCGGCTATGCGGCGAGCGGCAGCCCTATCGCTCCGCCCGCCGCCACACCGGATAAGGCGCGCCCGACCGACAACCTGCCCGCCGCACCCCAGGTGCTCGACCGGTTCAAGGATTCGGGCAAGCCCCTGCTCTGACGCCTTACTTGGCGTTCTTCACGTATGTGTCGAACCACGCGATCGCCCGTGCGCGTACGTCGGCGGCCTGTGCCGGCGCGGTCACGCAATGGCCGGCATCGGGATAGATCACCAGGCTGACCGGCACGCCCTTGGCCTTCAGCGCGTGCCACCATTCGACCGACTGGGTCGGCGGCACCTCGATATCGCGCTCGCCGACATAGATGAACGTCGGCGTCTGCGCGCTCTTCAGGCGGTACACCGCCGACACGTCCTCATAGGCCTTCATGTCGTCGTACATCGACTTGCCGAAGAACGGCAGCATCCACTGGTCGATGCCGTTGGTGCCGTAATAGCTGATCCAGTTGGAAATGCCGGCGCCCGCGACGATGCCCTTGAACCGGTTCGTCTGGGTGTTCGCCCACATCGTCATGAAGCCGCCATAGCTGCACCCGCCCAGCCCCAGCCGGTTGTCGTCGATCGGCGCAACGCGCTCGACCGCGTCGATCCCGGCGAGGATATCGCGCAGATCGCCGCCGCCGAAGTCGCGCTTGTTGGCGGCGGTGAACGCCTCGCCCTGGCCGAAGCTGCCACGGGCATTGGGCAGGAAGACGTAATAACCCGCCTTCAGCAGCGCGCCGTTCATCGAATTGGGCGTGACATAGCCGGGCACCGACGCCGACGACGGGCCGCCGTGGACCATCGTGATCATCGGCGCCTTGCCGGTGGGCGCATTCAACGGCGCGAGCAGCCAGCCCTGCACGTCATAGCCCTCGTTCTTCCAGCTGACGCTCTTCGCTCGGGTCAGTGCGGGCGCGGCGTCATTGTCGTGCGTGACCTGCCGCACCGCGGCGATCGGCCCGGCGTAGATCGCCGGCGCATGTTCGTAATCCTGCACCACCGCGGCAACCGAGCGCCCGTCAGCAGAGAAGGCGGCGCGGCCGTCGCCGGCGCTGGCCGTGGCAGGCTTGGTGAAACCGGGGGCGACGGGCTTGCCGGGCACGAGCGTGCCGAATTGCGTCGCGTCGCCCGCCAGCGTCACCGTACGCAGACCGCCCGCGGTCCAGTCCAGCGTCGTCACCGTCGACTTGGCGCCCGCGGTGATGTTGGTCGGCGTACCGCCCGCGAGCGGTACGGTGAAGACGTCGCCGCCGATCGAGCCGTAATCGCTCATCAGGCCGCCGATATAGGCCACCGTTCGGCCGTCGGGCGAGACGCGCGGATGCTTGATCTGCGTCGCGGGCTTGGCGATCGAGCGCACCGCGCCGCTCTGCGCGTCGATCGCGTCGAGCGTCGCCACCCACCAATTGTTGTCGCCATTGCCCAGCGCCGTCGTCGCGACGAAGCCGCGCCCGTCCGGCGTCCAGTCATATTCGTAGACATAGCGGCCGGCCGGCGACAGCGGCGTCACGGTCGACGACGGGCTGGCGACATCGAACACGGCGAGCCGCTGTTCGTCGTTCTTCCCGCCGATCTCGCCGATCATGCGCACGCCCGGCTGCGTCGCGCCCGCTTCCTTCTCGGCGCCCAGCGTCACCAGCAGCGCGATGCGCTTGCCGTCGGGCGAGACGCGCGGCGTTTGCGCGATACCGGGGATGGTCGCGATCGTCCGCGTCGCGGTGCCGCTCGCATAGTCGAGCATCACGCCCTTGCTGGCCGGATCGCGCGCAAGGAAGACGAGGTCGCCATTGGGCGCGAAGCTCAGGTCCGAATAGCCGCAGGTCGCGCAGGGATCGATCGTTCGCAGCACGCGCCCGTCGGTCGCATTGCGCAGCGTGATGACGTTGTGGCTACCGCTGCTTTCGATCGTCGCGGTACGGCTGCCGTCGGGGGCGATGGCGAGGCCGTAATATTGGTGAAGCCCCTGCGCGACGGCGGGCGCGGCGACGGCGGTGGCGAGCAGGGCGGCGAACAGGGTCTGACGCATCGGAACTCCGGGCAAGGCAGGATATCCCCGCCATGCTTAACCGAAGAGCGCGGCGCGGCAAGCGGAACGGCGGCCTGTCGCCAGCCGTTCGTGCCGTCATAAGGAGAGACAGCATGCCCCATTCGTCCGACGACGCCACCGCGCCTACCACCGAAACGCGCGCGCCCAATCTGTCGACCGAACATCAGCGCGACGGTGACGCACGCCGGCCCAGCGAAACGCTCGACAAGGGGCAGCCCAAGGGCGAGACGATCCCGCGCAAATCCTCGTTGCTGGGTAACGACTGACACGAAAAAGGGCGGCCCGCCAAGGCCGCCCTTCGCCGCATCAGCCGCCGTCGATCAGCGGCAGCGCACGTTGTTGCGGTCGACCGACTGACCCAGCGCCGCACCCGCTGCGCCGCCAAGCAGCGCGCCAAGCAGGCCCGATCCACCCGGCGCGATCGCCGCACCCAGCGTACCGCCCGCGGCCGCGCCGACGATCAGGCCGGTCGTGCCGTCGTTGCGGCGACAGTAATAGCGCCCATCCTGCCCGCGATAGATGCGATCGTTCGACGACAGGCGACGTTCGCGATACCGCGCATTGTCGACATAATAGCGATCGGCGTAATAGCCGTTATAGCTCGGATCGACCCGGTCATAGTCATAGGCCGAATAGCTCCGATAGCGGTCGTCGCCATAGGTCGCGCATCCCGCCAGCGTCGTCGCTGCCGCCATTACCGCCAAAATCGCTGTCCGCATTGCATCCTCCTGTTCCCCGCAGTGAGGCCAGAATGTCCCGGCCCACCGAAAGGTTTCACGCGATCAGGCCGCTCCGGTCGCTTCGCTGAAGCCGCTGCCGCGATCGGCGACCAGGGTCGGGGCGGGGCCGGTGGCGGGGCGCAGGGCCTCTTTCTCGTCCTCGGTCGGCACCGCGGTGGGATCGGGACGGAAGGGTTCGGCCGCCCGGCTGTCATTGCCGGGGTGCGTGTCGCCCATCAGATCGGTCGGCACATGCTCCGCCGCGGGATTGCCGGCACGTTCGGTGAAATGCTTGTCGGTCTCCGCCATGCCGACCGGGGCCGCCGCCATCGTCGCAGGGCGCGGCGCGATCGGGCTAGTCGTGCTGTCACCCGGCACGGCGCCCGCGCCGTCGTCGTCATTGGACGCCGCGCGCCGTGCCCCGACCTTCGGGCCGATCAGTGCCGTCCCGGCGGTCCAAGCCGCCGCGCCCACTGCAAAGGCCCCGAGCCCAAAGCCGATCTTCTTGTAATCCATGGCATATCGTCCCGTCGTTGCTCGCAATCTCGAACCGAACCAACCACAGGCCGCGACCGCTTGTTCCGATCGATGTGCGATCGGCCGCATCATCGGTGCGGCAACCGCTTGCCTAGCCACGACTTCCGCGTCATGCTGACATCATTGTCAGTAAAGGAGTCGGTCCGATGGCCAAGCTTCCTCCCTTCCCCGGCACGACCGGCCGCCGCGACTGGCGCACCGCCTTCGGTGCGTTGCGCAAGCTGCTCGCCAATGGCGACGACACCGGTCAGGTGTTCCGCATCATGCGCTCGCTGAACGTGGGCGACACGGCAGAGGCCTATGCCCGTCTGATCGCGACGCCCGAGGGCGGCCGCATGGCCTATGAACGGGTCGAGCTGGCGCGTCGCTTTGCGGACCGCGACTGGGTAAACGGCTTCGCGCCCGGCACGGTGGGCGCCGCCTATCGCGATTTCCTCGACACCACCGGCTATTCCGCCGACGGGCTGGTGGAGGTCAGCCGGCTCGATCCGTCCGAAACCGACGTCATCCACCCTTATGCCTGGATAGGGCGGCGCACCCGCGACGTGCATGACATCTGGCACGTCCTCACCGGCTACAAGGCCGATGAGACGATGGGCGAAGCGTGTCTCGTTGCCTTCTCCTACGCGCAGACGCGGGGCCTCGGCTGGGCGTTCATCGCCACCGGGGCGGCGCTGAAGTCGATCCGCGAGACCGGCGGCACCCTGCTCGCGAAGGCGGTGCGCGAAGGCTATCGCAACGGCAAACGCGCCGCGTGGCTGCTGGGCGAGGATTATGAGGCGCTGATGCACGAACCGCTCGACGCGGCGCGCGCGCGGCTCGGGATCGCCGATCCGGTGATCTACCGGCATGCGCAGGTCGCGCTGGGGCCGCAACTCGCCTCCTACGCCTCCACGCAAAAGGCGCGGGCGCAAGCCGCGCTCGCCTAAGCGCTTCAGAACCTGCTAGGCGCGACCGCGATGCTGTCGCGCCTGATCCTCACCGATTTCCGCAACCATGCGGAGCTGGTGCTGGCGCCCGCCCCCGGCTTCGTCGTGCTGACCGGAGAGAATGGCGCGGGCAAGACCAACGTGCTGGAGGCGGTGTCGCTGCTGTCTCCCGGCCGTGGCCTGCGCCGTGCGTCGCTGTCGGCGATGCAGCGGCAGGATGGGCCGGGCGGGTTCGGCATTGCGGCGACGCTGGCGCTGCCCGAGGGCGATGTCGAGATTGCGACCGGCACGCTGGCGCCGGCGCCCGAACGGCGGCAGCTGCGTATCCAGGGCGCCGCCGCGACCGCCAATACGCTGGCCGAATGGCTGACCGTCCTGTGGCTGACGCCTGCCATGGACCGGCTGTTCGTCGAGCCGGCGGGCGAGCGCCGCCGCTTCCTCGACCGGCTGACGCTGGCGCTGGTGCCGGCGCATGCGCAACATGCCGCGCGCTACGACGCCGCGATGCGCGCCCGCACGCGGCTGCTGACGGCGGACGAACCGGCCGATCCGCAATGGCTCTCCGCGCTCGAGGCGCAGATGGCGCAGCATGGCGCGGCGGTCGATGCCGCGCGGCGTGAGACGGTGGCGGCGCTCGGTGAGCGGCTGGCGGAGCAGCCCGACGGGCCGTTCGCGCGCGCGGCGCTGCTGCTGGAGGGGTGGAGCGGCACCGCCGATGCGCTGCTTGCCGATCTGCGAAACGGGCGCGCGCGCGATGCGGCGGCCGGCCGTGCGCTTGGCGGGCCTCATCGCGCCGACCTTGCGGTGACACACCTTGGCAAGGGGCAGGCCGCGGCGCTCGCCTCCACCGGCGAACAGAAGGCGCTGCTGCTCGGCATCGTCCTCGCGCATGCCGAACTGGTCGCCAGCCGCACCGGCCATGCGCCGATCCTGCTGCTCGACGAGGTGGCGGCTCACCTCGACCCCCTTCGCCGTGCCGCGCTGTTCGAACGGCTTGCGGGCCATGGGCAGGTGTGGATGACCGGCACGGAGCCCGCGCTGTTCGCCGCGATCGGCGCAGAGGCGACGCGCATCGCGCTCGGCTGAGCGGCCCTTGGAGGCGCATGCGGGGCTGAACCCCGGCTGTCGGAGCGACTCACGGAACGTTCAAGCCACATCGGCCATTCGGCTCGCCATCGGGCGTGGGGCCAATGGAGAGTATCATGAGCAAATCCATCATCATCGCCGCCATGCTGGCCGCCGGTATCGCCACCCCGGCGCTGGCGCAGGACCGCTGGGACTGGAGCGGCGGCCGGCCGGGCGATCGTCCCTATCGCCTGATCGGCGCGGGCGTGCAGGGCCTGATCCCCGAATTGCGCGACACGCCCCGCGGCCGCGCGTTTGTGATGCGCAATTTCGACCGCAATCGCGACGGCCGCATCTCGCCTGCCGAGGCGGCCGACGCCAACAGCGCGTTCCTGCGGATCGCCGGCCCGCGCCGCGATCGCTTCGACTGGGATGCGCGCGACCGTACCGTGGTGGTCGAGACGCGCGAGGTGCTCGCCCCCGGCTGGGATCGCCGCGCGATGCACGATTACGGTTTCCGCCAGACGCCGCGCGGCGCGACGCTGACGCTGTCCGAAGACGTGCTGTTCGCGACCGACAGCGACCGTCTGCGCCCCGGCGCGATCGAGAAGCTGCGTCCGCTCGCGCGCTATCTGCGCGACAATGGCGGCGTCCGCGTCGCGATCGACGGCTACACCGATTCGCGCGGCACCGATGCCCACAACCAGGATCTGTCGGAACGCCGCGCCGCCAGCGTCCGCGCCGCCTTTGACGCCATGGGCGTGACGCGCGCCCGCTTCAGCGTCGTCGGCCATGGCGAGCGCGATCCCGTCGCGACCAACGCCACCGCTGCCGGCATGCGCCAGAACCGCCGTGTCGAAGTGACGCTGCTAGGCCGCCGCGCAACGGAATTCGCGCGCTATTGATCCCAATCACTCCTCCCTCGCTTCAGCGGGGGAGGGGGACCATTCGCAAAGCGAATGGTGGAGGGGGCGTTTCCGCCAACACAGAGTTTGCCGTATCCGCCCCCTCCGTCAGCCTGCGGCTGCCACCTCCCCTTGGCGGGGGAGGACTTGGAGGCCCCATTTCGCTTTCGTTACAGCCGTCCCGCCCCTATATCGGCACGATGGCAGAACCCCAGAATGCGAACGAATACGGCGCCTCGTCGATCAAGGTGCTGAAGGGCCTCGACGCGGTGCGCAAGCGGCCGGGCATGTATATCGGCGACACCGACGACGGATCGGGCCTCCACCACATGGTGTTCGAGGTCAGCGACAATGCGATCGACGAAGCGCTTGCCGGCCATTGCGACCGGATCGATATCCAGCTGAACGCCGACGGATCGGTCAGCGTGACCGACAACGGCCGCGGCATCCCGACCGGCATCCACCCCGAAGAGGGCGTATCGGCGGCCGAGGTCATCATGACCCAGCTCCACGCCGGCGGGAAGTTCGAAAACACCAGCGACGACAACGCCTATAAGGTCTCGGGCGGCCTGCACGGCGTCGGCGTTTCGGTCGTCAACGCGCTGTCCGAATATCTCGACCTCACCATCTGGCGCGACGGCGAGGAGCATTACATGCGCTTCGCGCACGGCGACGCGGTCGCACCGCTCAAGGTCGTCGGCCCGTCGGAGGGCAAGAAGGGCACGCGGGTCACCTTCCTGCCCTCGCCCGCCACGTTCAAGATCACCGAATTCGACTTCGACAAGCTCGAGCATCGCTATCGCGAGCTCGCCTTCCTCAATTCGGGCGTGCGCCTGTTCCTCACCGACGCGCGGCATGATGAGCCGAAGACGGTGGAGCTCTATTACGAAGGCGGCATCGCCGCGTTCGTGAAGTGGCTCGACCGCGCCAAGACGCCGCTGTTCCCCGAACCGATTGCGATCAACGGGCAGCGCGACGCGATCGGCATGGACGTGGCGCTGGAGTGGAACGACAGCTATTACGAGAACGTCCTCGCCTTCACGAACAACATCCCCCAGCGCGACGGCGGCACGCATATCGCCGCCTTCCGCGCGGCGCTGACCCGCACGCTCAACAATTACGCCGAAAAGTCGGGCCTTCTCAAAAAGGAGAAGGTGACGTTGACCGGCGACGACATGCGTGAAGGCCTGACCGCGATCGTCTCGGTCAAGCTGCCCGACCCCAAGTTCAGCAGCCAGACCAAGGACAAGCTGGTCAGCTCCGAAGTGCGCCAGCCGCTCGAAAGCCTGATGGCGGACAAGCTTGCGGAATGGCTCGAGGAGAATCCGGCGCACGGCCGTTCGATCGTCGGCAAGATCATCGACGCCGCCGCCGCACGCGAGGCGGCGAAGCGCGCGCGTGAACTCACCCGCCGCAAGGGCGTGATGGACATCGCCAGCCTGCCCGGCAAGCTCGCCGATTGTCAGGAGAAGGACCCCGCCAAGTCCGAACTGTTCCTCGTCGAGGGTGATTCGGCGGGTGGATCGGCGAAGCAGGGCCGCGACCGCCATTTCCAGGCGATCCTTCCCCTCCGCGGCAAGATCCTCAACACCGAACGGGCGCGTTTCGACCGGATGATCTCGTCGAAGGAAATCGGCACGCTGATCCAGGCGATGGGCACCGGCATCGGCCGCGACGACTTCAACGCCGACAAGCTGCGTTACCACAAGATCGTCATCATGACCGACGCGGATGTCGACGGCGCGCATATCCGCACGCTGCTGCTGACCTTCTTCTACCGCCAGATGCCCGAGCTGATCGAGCGCGGGCACCTCTTCATCGCGCAGCCGCCGCTGTACAAGGCGACGCGCGGCCGGTCGGAAGTGTATCTGAAGGACGATGCCGCGCTCGACGATTATCTGGTCGAGGCGGGAGCATCCTCGATGGTGTTCGAGGCGCCGGGCGGGCCCCGTTCGGGGGCCGACCTCAAGCACCTCGTCGATCATGCCCGTCGCATGCGCACGCTGATGCGCTACGTGCCGCGCCGCTACGACGCCGGGATCATCGAAGTGCTGGCGCTCGCCGGTGCGCTCGACCCGACCTTCACCCGTGACCAGCGCGCGGCAACCGTCGCAGAGGTGACGCGCCGGCTCGACGCGGGCGACGAGGAAGCCAAGTGGAGCGCGCGCCTGACCGAGGACGGCGGCATCCACTTCGAACGGCTGTGGCGCGGCGTCACCGACCATCACATCGTCGAGGCGACGTTCATCGCCAGCGCCGAGGCGCGCAAGCTCCACGGGCTGGCGGCGGAACAGGCGGAAAGCTTCGCCCATGCCGGCAAGCTGATCCCCGCCAAGGGCGCGGCGGTCGCGGAGGCCGAACCGGTCGCGGACGGAGACGGTCAGATCGGCAGCGTCAACACCACCGTCGGCCGCGGCGAAAGCCTGGTCGCGCGCCCGTCACAGCTGCTCGAGGCGATCCTGGCGGCGGGCCGCAAGGGCCTTGCGATCCAGCGCTACAAGGGGCTGGGCGAAATGAACGCGGAACAGCTGTGGGAAACCACACTCGACCCGTCGAACCGCACCATGCTGCGCGTCACCAGCGACGACGTCTCGGCCGCCGACATGATCTTCACCCAGCTGATGGGCGAAGTCGTGGAGCCGCGCCGCGAATTCATTCAGGACAATGCGCTGAACGTCGCGAATCTGGACGTGTAATCCGTCAATTCCTCCCTCGCTTTAGCGGGGGAGGGGGACCGTTCGCGCAGCGAATGGTGGAGGGGGCGTTTCCGCGAACGCGGCGCATGCCGTATCCGCCCCCTCCGTCACGCCTTCGGCGCGCCACCTCCCCCTGGCGGGGGAGGATTTGGCTACACGAACCGCCCACGCTGCGCCGTCACCAGCGCGGTCAGCCACTCCCGAAACGCGCGCACCCGCTTCGCGCCGCGCGTGTCCTGGTGCGTCACCAGCCAGAACGACCGGCGGATCGTCCGCTCCGGCAGCACGCGCCTGAGCGACTTGTCCGCGTCGCCGATGAAGCGGGGCAGCACCCCCAGCCCCGCCCCCGCGGCGATCAGCCGATATTGGCCGTTGATGCTGGAGCTGCGGATGCGCGGAGACAGCCCCTCCTCGATCTCGGCGAGATAGCGCAGTTCGGGCGCGTACAGCAGATCGGGGACGTAGCCGACCAGCGGATGGTCGCGCACCTCCGCCGCGGTCGTCGGCAGCGCGTGGCGGGCGGCATACAGCTCACCGGCATATAGCCCCAAGGTGTAGTCGGTCAGCTTGCTGCTGACGAGCGGTCCGGTCTGCGGGCGGGCGAGCAGGATCGCGACGTCCGCCTCACGCCGCGACGGATTGAGGAAGCCGCTCGACGCGACGAGGTCGATCGTCAGGTCGGGATGGCGCGCGGTGAAATCGGGCAGGTGATGCGCCACGAACCACGTGCCAAACCCCTCCGATACGCTCACTCGCAGCACCCCGGACAGGCGGTCGGGATCGTCGTCGGTCGGCACGATCCCCGCCGCCGCCTGCCCCATCGCCTCCACCGCGACCAACAGCGCCTCCCCCGCCGCGGTCAGCACCTGTCCCTCGCGCGACTGTTCGAACAACGTCTGGCCGAGCGCGCCCTCCAGCCGGCGCAGGTGGCGCGCCAGCGTTGTCGCATCGACCCCCGCCGCGGCCGCCGCACGCGCGATCTGGCCGGCGCGGGCGACGCGCAGAAAATCCTGAAGGTCATCCCAACGCGGCTGCATAATTGCAGCTATGGGTCGCACTTTACGCCCTTGCCTGCAATCCTGCGCAGGCCGATCCTATACACAAACGGAGAGGCATCATGCGCGACATCGACCATTTCATCGTCGGCCATGCCGGCGGCACCGCCACGCGCCACGGCGACGTGTTCGACCCCAATAGCGGTAGCGTGCAGGCCCGCGTCGTGCTCGGCGAACAGGCTGACCTCGACCGTGCCATCGCCGCCGCGCAGAAGGCGCAGCCCGGCTGGGCGGCGACCAACCCGCAGCGCCGCGCCCGCGTCATGTTCCGCTTCAAGGAACTGGTCGAGGCGAACATGGACGCGCTCGCCCACCTGCTGAGCTCAGAACACGGCAAGGTGATCGCCGACGCCAAGGGCGACATCCAGCGCGGGCTGGAAGTCATCGAATTCTGCTGCGGCATCCCCCACGTCCTGAAGGGCGAATATACGCAGGGCGCCGGCCCCGGCATCGACGTCTATTCGATGCGCCAGCCGCTGGGCATCGGGGCGGGCATCACGCCGTTCAACTTCCCGGCGATGATCCCGATGTGGATGTTCGGCGTCGCGATCGCGTGCGGCAACGCCTTCATCCTGAAGCCCAGCGAACGCGACCCGTCGGTGCCGGTGCGCCTTGCCGAACTGATGCTGGAAGCGGGTGCGCCCGAGGGCATCCTGCAGGTCGTCCACGGCGACAAGGCGATGGTCGACGCGATCCTCGACCATCCGGCGATCAGCGCGGTGAGCTTCGTCGGCTCGTCCGATATCGCGCATTACGTCTACCGCCGCGGTGTCGAGGCGGGCAAGCGCGTCCAGGCGATGGGTGGCGCGAAGAACCACGGCATCGTCATGCCCGACGCCGATCTCGACCAGGTCGTCGCCGATCTGTCGGGCGCGGCCTTCGGCTCGGCGGGCGAGCGGTGCATGGCGCTGCCGGTGGTCGTGCCGGTCGGCGACAAGACGGCGGATGCGCTGCGCGCCAAGCTGATCCCGGCGATCGAGGCCCTGCGCGTCGGCGTCTCGACCGATGCAGAGGCGCATTACGGCCCGGTCGTGAACGCCGCGCACAAGCAGCGCGTCGAAAACTGGATCCAGACCGGCGTCGACGAAGGCGCCGAGCTGGTCGTCGACGGCCGGGGCTTCACGCTTCAGGGACATGAGAACGGCTTCTTCGTCGGCCCGACTTTGTTCGACCGCGTCACGCCCGACATGTCGGCGTATAAGGAGGAGATTTTCGGCCCCGTCCTCCAGATCGTCCGCGCGGCGAGCTTCGAGGATGCGGTGCGCCTGCCGAGCGAGCACCAGTATGGCAACGGCGTCGCGATCTTCACGCGCAACGGCCATGCCGCGCGCGAATTCGCGGCACGCGTCAACGTCGGCATGGTCGGGATCAACGTGCCGATCCCGGTGCCCGTCGCCTATCACACCTTCGGCGGCTGGAAGCGCAGCGCGTTCGGCGACACCAACCAGCACGGCATGGAGGGCGTCAAATTCTGGACCAAGGTGAAGACGGTGACGCAGCGCTGGCCCGATGGAGCGGTCGAGGGCGGCAATGCGTTCGTCATTCCCACCATGGGATGAAGACAATGCGCACGACACTGATCCTCGCCACCGCGCTGACCCTCGCCGCCTGTTCGGGCGGCGAGAGCCTCGACAATCAGTCGGGCGGCAGCGCCGCCGTCGAGCCGACGCCGTCCAACCTGACCGACGATCCGCAGAACATGGTCGTGCCGCTCGAGGCGCCGGGCAATCAGGCGGCGCCGGTGCCGCTGCCGACCGCCTCGCCCGTGGCGCTGACCGCGATCCCGCAAGGGTTCCAGGGCCGCTGGGGCGTCAACGCCGGCGATTGCGATCCGTCGACCGGCGCCGACAAGGGCAAGCTGACCATTACCGGCAATACATTGTCCTTCTTCGAATCGCGCGGCACCGCCACGGCGATCACGCGCACGCAGGCCGACCAGATCGCCTTCGACCTGCCGATGAGCGGTGAGGGCATGACGTGGAGCGAACCCACCACGCTCACCCTGCTCGACAATGGCAAGACGCTGGTCCGCGCGGTGAAAAGCCCCGCCGATCGTGCCACCACCGACCGCTACAGCCGCTGCCCGGCCTAGGACAATCATGACCGACCAGTTCGACCTGACTGCAGACCAGCGCGAGATTCAGGATCTCGCGCGCCGCTTTACCGCCGATCGGATCACGCCGTTCGCGGCGGAATGGGACGAGACGCACCATTACCCCGTCGACGTCTGGAAGGCGGCGGGCGACCTCGGCTTCGGCTCGATCTACGTCAGCGAGGAATCGGGCGGCATCGCGCTCGGGCGGCTGGAGGCGGCGCTGATCATGGAGGCGATGGCCTATGGCTGCCCCGCCACCAGCGCGTTCATCTCGATCCACAATATGGCCGCGTGGATGATCGACCGCTTCGGTTCGGCCGAGCTGAAGGCGCGATTCCTGCCCGATCTCGTCAGCATGGAAAAGATCGCCAGCTATTGCCTGACCGAGCCGGGTTCGGGCTCCGACGCCGCGGCGCTGAAGACGAGCGCCCGCCGCGACGGCGACGATTTTGTGCTGAACGGCACGAAGCAGTTCATCTCGGGCGCCGGCTATAACGACGTCTATGTCGTCATGGTCCGCACGGGTGAGGAAAAGAGCCGCGGGATCAGTGCGCTGGTGGTCGAGAAAGACACGCCCGGCCTGTCGTTCGGCGCGCCCGAAAAGAAGCTTGGCTGGAACGCCTCCCCCACCGCGCAGGTGATCTTCGAGGATTGCCGCGTGCCGGCCGCCAATCTGGTCGGCGGCGAGGGCGAGGGGTTCAAGATCGCCATGGCGGGTCTCGACGGCGGCCGGCTCAACATCGGCGCCTGCTCGCTGGGCGGCGCACAGCGCTGCCTCGACGAGGCGATCCGCTATACCAAGGAACGCCAGCAGTTCGGCCAGCCGGTCGCGGAGTTCCAGAACACGCAGTTCACGCTTGCCGACATGGCGACCGACCTCGAAGCGGCGCGCGCGCTGCTCTATCTCGCCGCTGCCAAGGTGACCGCCAACGCACCCGACAAGTCGCGCTTCTCGGCGATGGCCAAGCGGCTGGCGACCGACAACGGCTCGGCGATCGTCGACGCGGCGCTCCAGCTGCACGGCGGCTATGGCTACCTGAAGGACTATCCGATCGAGCGCTTCTGGCGCGACCTGCGCGTCCATTCGATCCTTGAGGGGACCAATCAGGTCATGCGCATGATCGTCGGGCGCGACCTGCTGCGGCAGTAAGACAACAGAACACCATCCGACCGTTCGTGCTGAGCCTGTCGAAGCACAGGTGAGTCTCAGGGCCTTCGACAAGCTCAGGCCGAACGGCACACTTGAGGAGAGCATCAATGGCACGCGTCGCCTTCATCGGCCTGGGCAATATGGGCGGCGGCATGGCCGCGAATCTCGCGAAGGCGGGGCATGACGTCCGCGCCTTCGACCTCAGCCAGGATGCGCTCGACAAGGCCAAGGCGGCCGGCTGCCTGCCCGTCGCCAGCGCGGCCGAGGCGGTCGAGGGCGCCGAGGCGATCGTGACGATGCTGCCCGCCGGCAGTCATGTCGAGGGCGTCTATAATGATGCAGTCTTCGGCCGCGCGCCGCCGTCGGCGATCCTGATCGACTGTTCGACGATCGACGTCGCCACCGCGCGCCGCGTCGCCGACGCCGCCGCAGCCAAGGGGCTGACGGCGGTCGACGCCCCCGTCTCGGGCGGGATCGCGGCGGCGAATGGCGGCACGCTCACCTTCATGGTCGGTGGCAGCGCCGAAGGGTTCGATCGCGCGCAGCCGTATCTGGCGCAGATGGGCAAGGCGGTGATTCACGCCGGCGCCAGCGGTTCTGGTCAGGCGGCGAAGATGGCGAACAACATGCTGCTCGGCGCGACGATGATCGCGACGTGCGAGGCGTTCCGCCTCGCCGAGCGGCTCGGCCTCGATCCGCAGACCTTCTATGACATTTCGTCGGTCAGTTCGGGGCAGAGCTGGTCGATGACCAGCTATTGCCCGGTTCCCGGCGTCGGTCCCGAAACACCCGCCGATCGTGACTATCAGGGCGGGTTCGCCGCGGCGCTGATGCTGAAGGATTTGCGCCTCGCGATGCAGGCGGCGGACGAGGCCGGCGCATCGACGCCGCTCGGCGCGCACGCCGCGCAGCTTTATGAAGCGTTCGTCGCCGATGGCCACGGCGGCACGGACTTTTCCGGCATCATCAAGACGCTGTAAGCCGGTCCGCCCGATCGCGCAGCTGCTCGTGCGCCACGCGTTGCAGCGATGCGGCGAGATCGGGCGACAGGCCCAGTTCGTCCGCCGCCCGCTCGCCCCGGCCCAAGTTGCGCGGATCGACGCCGGTCACCGCGCCGAAAACGGTCAGCGCCTCGAGATAATAGCCGGCAGTGCTGGCGTGATATTGGTCGTACGACCACAGATTCGCCTGGCCGAAGGTGATGCCGTCATAGGGGTTGGGATCGGCGATGCCGAGCGCGAAGGCGCGGGTCCAGGCCTGGCCCACCGGCACGACGCCCGCGACCCAGGGATGCGCGCGGCGGGCGCGGTCGGCGGCGCGGCGCAGATCGTCGGCCATCGCCGCGATCGGCCGGCCATACCAGCGGCCCGCGGTCAGATACGTCAGGTCGGCGCGGCTCCACGTTGCGGTCAGATGGACGCGCACCGCCGGGTTGCGCGCCCGGAAGAGTGTGCCGAGCAGGCCCACCGCGCGGATATAAGCGGCGGGATCGCCCGGCCGATCGCGGTCGAGCGTGCTATATTCCTGTAGGACCACCGCATCCCACGGCCGGTCGAACAGCTGGCGCCGCTGGTCGTAGTGGAAGGTCAGGCTCTGCCCGCCCTGCGTTTCCAGGCTGACGGCATAGTTGAGGCCGGATTCGTCGGCGAATTCCTTGAACAGCGCTGGCACGCCGCCATAGCCTTCGCGGTTGAGATCGGTGACGCGGTGCGCGTGCCAGTTGCGCACCGCGGAATGCGCGCCCTGGGTGAAGCTGTTGCCCAGGAACAGGATCGTCCGCGTCGCCGCGACGACGGGGACCTGTTGTACCCCGCCCTTCGCGTCGGCCACCGCCGTGTGACCCGCCAACGCGATGGCCAGCATCGTCCCCAGCAGCCGCATCCTCGCCATCATCATTCACCCCGCCGTGACATCGCCCGCCGCCTACCGGATCGCGGCCCCACAAGACCAGCCCCGTCGTCGCGGACTGGAACGGGGCGACCGAGTTGCTAAGGCGGCGCGATGCTGGACTTCTACCGCGACGATTTGTCCCAACTCGATGGCGCCGGACGATTGCGCCGGCTGCGCGGACGGATGGGGTACGACTTCACCTCGAACGACTATCTCGGCATCGCCCAGTCGGCGCGGCTGCGAGACGCCGTGGCGGCAGCGCTCGACCGCGGCGTGGCGGTGGGGTCGGGCGGATCGCGGCTGCTGCGCGGCAACGATCCCGAACATGAGGCGCTGGAAACCGAGGCGGCGGCGTATTTCGGCAGCGAGGCGGCGCTGTTCTTCGCCAACGGCTATGGGGCCAACATGGCGGCGCTGGCGACCTTGCCGCAGCGCGGCGATATCGTCCTGCACGACGCGCTGATCCACGCCAGCGCGCATGACGGCATGCGGCTGGGCCGGGCACCCGTCCGGTCGGTGGCGCACAATGACGTGGGCGCGTTCGAGGATGCGATCCGGGCGTGGCGTGCCGATGGTGGCACGGGCCTGCCCTGGATCGTCGTGGAGAGCGTGTACGGCATGGACGGCGATCGCGCGCCACTGGCCGAACTCGCCGCGCTGGCCGACCGGTTCGGTGCGATGCTGGTGATCGACGAGGCGCATGCGACCGGCGTTTTCGGCGCAGGCGGGCGCGGGCTGGCGGCCGACCTTCATGGCCGCGAGAATGTCGTCAGCCTGCACACCTGCGGCAAGGCGCTGGGCGCGGAGGGCGGACTGTTGTGCCTGCCGGGCGTGCTGCGCGAGTTTCTGGTCAACCGCGGGCGGGGCTTCATCTTTTCCACCGCGCCGTCGCCGCTGATGGCGGCCGCGGTGCGCGAGGGGCTGCGGATGATCGCCGACGAGCCCGAACGGCAGGCGCGGCTGTGGGAGCTGGTACGGCTCGCTGAAGCGGCACTGGGCTTTTCGACGGGATCGCAGATCCTGCCGGTGATCGTCGGCGACGACGGCGCGGCGGTGGAGCGGGCCGCACGGCTGCAAACGGCGGGATATGACGTGCGCGCGATCCGGCCGCCGACGGTGCCGGTGGGCACGGCACGGCTGCGGCTGTCGATCACGACGCAGGTCGACGCGGCGGCGATTACGGGACTGGCGGAGGCTTTGCGATGACCGATACGATCGTGGTGACGGGGACGGATACCGATGTCGGCAAGACGGTGTTCGCCGCCGCGCTCGGCGCCGCGCTGGGGGCGACCTATTGGAAGCCGGTGCAGGCGGGGCTGGCGGACGGCACCGACGAAGGCACGGTGCGGCGGCTGGGCGTGACCCACGTGCTGCCCGAGGCGTATCGGCTGGTGACGCCCTGTTCGCCGCATCGCGCCGCCGCGATCGACGGGGTGAGGATCGATGCAGACCGGCTGACGCTGCCCGACGTCACCGGGCCGCTGGTGGTAGAGGGCGCGGGCGGAGCGCTGGTGCCGCTGACCGACGACCTGCTCTACGCCGACCTCTTCGCCCGCTGGGGGGCGCCGGTGGTGCTGGTGGCGCGCACGCAGCTGGGCACGATCAATCACAGCCTGTTGAGCCTAGAAGCGTTGCGCGCCCGCGGCGTGCCGGTGCTGGGCGTCGCGTTCAACGGTCCGCCCGAACCGGACAGCGAGGCGACGATCGCACGCATCGGACGGGTCAAACGGCTGGGGCGGCTCGACCGGGTGGAGCATCTCGACGCCGCCAGCCTCGCCGCCGCTTTTGCTGCCGGGTTCGACGTGGAGGATTTCCGGTGAGCTCGTCGATCTGGCACCCCTTCACGCAGCATGGCCTGCGCGAACCGATCCCGGTGGTCACGCGGTCGGAGGGCGCGGCGCTCTACACCGTCGACGGGCGGCGGATCGTCGATGCCATTTCCAGCTGGTGGGTGACGACGCATGGTCACCGCGAGCCCCGGATCATGGCGGCGATCGCCGAGCAGGCCGGGAAGCTCGACCAGATCATCTTTGCCGGCTGGAGCCACGAGCCGGCCGAGGCGGTGGCGGCAGGCCTCCGGCGGATGATGCCCGCCGAGCTGACGCGGGTGTTCTTTTCCGATTCGGGATCGACCGCGGTCGAGGTGGCGCTGAAGATGGCGCTCGGCTTCTGGCTCCACCGGGGCGAGGATCGGCACCGTATCCTGGTGCTGGAACATGGCTATCACGGCGACACGATCGGCACGATGTCGGTCGGCGCGCGCGGCGCGTTCAACCGCGCGTACGAGCCGCTGCTGTTCGACGTCGAGACGATCCCCTTCCCTGGCGCCGGTGCAGAGCAGGCGACGCTGGACGCGCTGGAGGCGGCATGCCGCGCCGGGCCGGCGACGCTGATCGTCGAGCCGCTGATCGTCGGTGCGGGCGGCATGCTGATCTATCCGCCCTGGGTGCTCGCCGAGATGCGGCGCATCTGCGCGAGGTACGACGTGCTGTTCATCGCCGATGAGGTGATGACCGGCTGGGGTCGGACGGGCACGCTGCTTGCCTGCGAACAGGCCAATATCGTGCCCGATATCCTGTGCCTGTCGAAGGGGCTGACCGGCGGCGCGGTGCCGCTGGCGGTGACGATGGCGCGCGAGGATATCTATCAGGCGCATTATTCCGACGATCGCGCGAAGATGTTTTTCCATTCGTCGAGCTACACCGCCAACCCGATCGCCTGCGCGGCGGCGGCGGCGAATATCGCGATCTGGGAGGACGAGCCGGTGCTGGCGCGGGTCGCCGATCTGGCGGCGCGGCAGGCCGAGCGGCTGGCGGCGCTGGAGGGCGTGCGCAACACACGCGCGCTGGGCACGATCGCCGCGGTCGACCTGGGGACCGAGGCGGCGGCCTATCTGTCGACGCTGGGGCCGCGATTGCTCGCGTTCTTCCGGGAGCGCGACCTGTTGCTGCGACCGCTGGGGAATACGGTGTACGTGATGCCGCCCTATTGCATCGAGGATGCCGATCTGGATGCGATCTATGCGGCGATCGGCGAGGCAGCGGCGCTGGCGTGAGCCCCGAGTCGCGGCGTACCACAGTTTCCAAAGTGGACGATGTTGACGGCACGTCACCCTCTGGTGGGGCGGGGTGAATGTTCGGACCGGTTGCTGGAAGGATGCGGCGGGTGAGGACGCGCGCGGCATACTGCCGGGCTGTCATAGCTTTTCCAACATTGCCAGCAGTTTTTTGGTTCGCGCGAAGCCGCAAAGCCGCGAACAGAAGAAGGTTGGTTCACGCGGAGACGCGGAGACGCGGAGGGTTTCGCCCGGCGCCGACGGCGCCCTTCCTCACCAACCGTTCCGCTTGGCCGAGCGTCCGTGGGAGAAAGCGGCTTCGCCGCAGGAACGACATCTCCGCGTCTCCGCGTCTCCGCGTGAACCAACCTTCTTCGCGCCTTCGCGTCTTCGCGTGAAAACCTATTCGATAAATGCATCCACCACGTTGCGTGTGCCGCGGAGGAAGGCATCGGCGACGTGGCGCAGGGGGGCGATGTCGACGTCGCTCTCCCCTGCCCGCACCAGTTCTGCAAAACGCCGGTAGAGGCCGGCATATTCGCCGTGAAGCGCGGCCGCCGTCGTCGGGGAACTGCCGTCGGGCAGGATCAGGCGGGCACCGCCGTCGTGGAGCGTCAGCGTGCCCCTGTCCGTCTCGACGACGATGTCCCAGCTCTGCGGGCCTTGCTGGCGGAAGTCGAAGTCGGCGGCGATGTTGAGGCCGGCATCGTCGGTGAAGGCGACGCGCGCGGCGATCGGGGAATCGCGGTTTTCGGGGTAATCCAGCTCCGCCTCGGTGACGAAGAACGGGCGCGGCAGGATGCGGGTGACGATCGAGAGGGCGTTGATGCCGGGATCGAACACGCCGAAGCCGCCCGCGTCGAGGATCCACGCCTGGCCCGGATGCCAGACGCGAATGTCCTCGCGCCACGTCACCGTTACCCGGTCGATCCGCGCGTCAGCCAATGCGGCGCGGGCGGGTTCGACACCGGGGGCGTAGCGCGAATGCCAGCTGGCGAAGAGAGTGACGCCCGCCGCCTGCGCGGCAGATTCGAGATTGGCGACCTCTGCCAGCGTCGCGCCGGGTGGCTTTTCGAGGAAAACGTGCCAGCCGGCCCGGATCGCCTGCATCGCGATGGCGCGGCGCACCTGCGGCGGCGTGCAGAGCGCGACGGCGTCGATCCCCTGC
The DNA here is from genome assembly GCF_049896485.1 of Sphingomonas sp. DC4900. Lineage (NCBI taxonomy): Bacteria > Pseudomonadati > Pseudomonadota > Alphaproteobacteria > Sphingomonadales > Sphingomonadaceae > Sphingomonas > Sphingomonas sp. DC4900. The sequence continues at coordinate 64,789 of NZ_JAFCUK010000011.1, read as the reverse complement.
CCGCTCGCGATCAGATCGGCGATGTCGTGGAAGTGCGGCACGCCCTCAACGCCTTCGCCGTTGCGGCTGACGGTCGCGGCGAGCGCGATGGCGGGCTCGCCGGCGATGGCGGGGACATGCTGGTCGTGGGCGATCTTGCCCATGCCGATCAGCGCGAGGCGGATCGGCGCGCTCACAGCGGCTTCACCGTGACGGTGTCGGCCGGGGCGGTGGCAAGGGCGTTGCGCAAGGGCAAGGTGAAGGGTGCCGCCTCGATTTCGAAGACGTCGCCGTCCTGCGTCTGAACGCCGTCCGCGCACGACAGCGTTGCGGTGCCGAAGAAGTGAACGTGGATGTCGCCCGGCCGGCGGAAGGCGGCATATTTGAAGTGATGGTGTTCGAGGTTGGCGAGGCTGTGCGACATGTTCGCTTCGCCGGTGAGGAACGGCTTTTCCCACAACGTCTTACCGTCGCGGACGATGCGACTGGTGCCGCGGATATCCGCCGGCGGTTCGCCGAGCAGCAATTCGGGGCCGAGCGACGCCTGACGCAGCTTCGAATGCGCGAGCCACAGGTAATTGTGGCGTTCGGTGACGTGGTCGCTGAATTCGTTGGCGAGTGCGATCCCCAGGCGGAAGGGCGTGCCGTCGTCGCCGATCAGATAGATGCCGGCGAGTTCGGGTTCCTCGCCCCCGTCCTGCGCGAAGGCGGGCGAGGCGAAGGGCGCTTCGGGCGCGACGAGGCCCTGGCCGTCGCCCTTGTAGAACCATTCGGGCTGCGCGCCGATCACGCCCGCGGCGGGGCGGCCGCCCTCCATGCCTTCGAGGAATAGGCGCATCGAATCGGTCTGCTTCCCCTCGGCCGCGGCCTTGTGCATCGCGTCGCGGCCGGCGGCCGAGCCCAAGTGGGTGAGGCCGGTGCCCGCGAGCATCAGCCGCGCGCTGTCCGGATGGTCGATCGCGGGGAGCAGTTCGCCCGCCTCCAGCGCGGCGACGAGATCGACGCTGTCGTCGGAGCAGCGCGCGCGGGCGGCGTCGAGCAGGCTGACGCCCTCCGCAATCGCGGCCTGCGCGAGGTCGCGGGTGGTGGCGACGCCGGTGAGGACGTGCGCGGCGTCCTCGGCCAGGATCACGCGGCGCGTGCCGTCGGGCAGGCGCTGTTGGAGCAGGCGGGCAGCGGTCATGCGAGATCCTTTACGGCTTGGACGAACGCCGCGGCATCGCGCGCGACGTCGGCGGCGGACTTGCCGGCGCGGTAGAGGTTGGAGCCGAGGCCGAAGCCGTCCGCACCCGCCGCGTGCCATTGCGGCATCGTGTCGGGGGTGATGCCGCCGACCGCGAGGACCTTGGTCGCCTTCGGCAGGACGGCGCGCTGGGCCTTCAGGAAGGCCGGCGCGGCGCCCTCGGCCGGAAAGAGCTTCAGGCCGTGCGCGCCGGCGTGGAGCGCGGCAAAGGCTTCGCTGGGGGTGAAATAACCGGGGAGCGAGATGAGGCCCCGCTCCACCGACGCACGGATGACGGCGGGATCGGTGTTGGGTGAGACGATGAGGGCGCCGCCCGCGTCGGCGACGGCGGCGACGTCCTGCGGGGTGAGGACGGTGCCCGCGCCGACGATCGCGCGCCCGGCGTAGCGCTTCGCCATGGCGGCGATGCTGGCGAGCGGATCGGGCGAGTTGAGCGGGACTTCGAGCAGTGTGAAGCCGACATCGACCAAAGCGTCGCCGATGGGGGCGGCTTCGTCCGGCGTGAGGCCGCGGAGGACCGCGACGAGCGGACAGGTGGCGAAGGCCTCGGCAAAGCGGGTGGCGGGGTCGGTCATGCTTGGGGCTCCGGGTGGAATGCGGGGCGGTTGCCCCACCCTTTCGTCACCGCTCGGATGAAGGGGGCCCCCGGCTCAAGGACGGGGTGACGGTGTGGATGGGGCGATCGGTGTTTCCCCTCTTTCGTCATCCCGGCGAAAGCCGGGATCCATGGATGCGGGCCGCCGAAGGAGCGCGCTATCGCTGGCCGCGCCGGGTCCATGGATCCCGGCGTCCGCCGGGATGACGAAGAGAGGACGGGGAGCGTCACGCCAGAAACGCCCGCAGGTGGTGGATGCCGGCGACGAACGCCTGCGTCGCGTCGATCGGCATCACCGCGCCGCCACGCGTCACGATCGCGGCGGCGTAGAGGTCGGCCAGCGCGCCGGTGGCGAGCAGGTGGACCGCGCGGCCGGCCACATCACGGGCGCCGACGTCGTTGCCGATCAGCACACCGCTGGCATAGGCCGCCGCCTCCTCCGCCGGGCGACGGCCGAGCAGCACGCCGCTGCGCACTTCGAATAGCGCGGCGCCGAGGTCGCAGGCCCCTGCCCCGCGCGCGATGCCGTCGCGGAAGGCCGGCCCGTCCGCCACCGCGCCGTCGAGCATGCCGGCGAGGATGCCGTGGCTTTTCAGCAGCGCGAACAGTTCGCCGGTCATCACCGTGGCGATGTCGGTAATGCGGCCGCCGTCGGTCGCGACCCATTTGTTGTGCGTGCCGGGCTGGCAGAACAGCGCGTCGGCGGGCGCGAGGCCGGCGGCGATCGCGCCCAGCACCTGCACCTCTTCGCCGCGCATCACGTCGGCGCGCGGACCGTCCAGCAGCGCGACGCCGGGGACGATCGTCGCGCGCTGGGGTTCGATATGGAGCGCCGCGGCGGCGAGCGCGGCGAGGTCGGCGGGCGCGGCCGCATAGGGTGCCTCGTGCCAGCCGCGCGTCGAACCGACCATGCCGGCGGCGATCACCGGCAGGTCGCCGAGCCGCGCGCGCAGATCGGCGAGCGCCGGGGCATAGTCGCCCGGCGCCAGCCCGAGCACGCCTGCCCCGCCCTCGACACGGTCCCCGATGCGGCCATCCGGTTCGATCCGATAGGCGCGCCGGTTGGTCGTGCCCCAGTCGATCGCGATCACCGCGCCGTTGGTCATGCCCTGCGCCATCGCCTCAGACGGTCGGCTCGACAGTTTCCTCGATGACGTGCGTCGGCGCCTTCAGCGCCGCGCGCGCATACCAGAGGACGTAGAGGTAGCAGACCAAAGGCACGACGAAGGCGAGCGAGCGTGCGCCGTCGGGTGCGAAGCCGGCGAAGGCGTCGATCACCGCGCCGTACAGGATCGACACGAAGCCACCGCCACAGATCGCCATGCACATCAGCCCCGACGTCGCCGAGGCGGGCGCGGCCGACCGCTCCAGCGTCAGCGTGAAGATCGTCGGGAACATGATCGAGTTCATCAGGCCGAGCAGCAGCGCGGCGACCGCGGGGACGAAGCCCATGGTCAGCGGCGCGACATAGCCGCCGGGCAATGTGATCGTGCCGCCGAGCGGCGTCGCCGCCATGTCGTAGGTCGCGATGATGACGAGGCACAGGATCGATGCGCCCGCACCGACCAGCGTCAGCAACGTCGTCGCCTTGGCATAGCGCAGCAACACGCTGCCGCCGAAGCGGCCGATCATCGCGAGCAGCATGAACAGCGGCGCGATATAGCCGGCGATCTGCGCCGGCACGTCGAGGATGTGGCGCTGTTCGAGGAAGAAGATCATGCCCGAAATCACGCAGACCTCGGCGCCGACGTACAGGAAGATGGCGATCGAGCCGAGGTTCGCCCAGCGCGAGCGCAGCGCCGACAGCGGCGATTCGACGTTGGTCGCGAGCGCGGGCGCATGCGCGTTGATCGTGCGCTTGGCGAAGAAGACCAGGCCGGTGAAGACCGCGAGGATCACCGCGATCATCAGATAGACGTGGGTGACGAAGCCGAGGCTGTCCGCCTTCAGCGCAGGGGTCAGCACCGCATCCTTCGCGAACAGGTCGCCGCGCAGCAGATAGGCCGCGCCGAAGGTGCCGCCGACATAGGCGCCGAGCGAGTTGAACGCCTGGCTGAGGTTGAGGCGGAAGTGCGAGCCCTTGGGGTCGCCCATCGACGCGATCAGCGGGTTGGCCGCGACCTGCAGCAAGGTGACGCCCGACGCGGCGACGAACAGCCCGAGCAGCACGGTGACGAAGCTGTTCGACCAGGCGGTCGACCAGGCGACGAGACAGCCGGCGACGACGCCCAGCAGGCCGAGGACGATCGAATTGGCGTAGCCGCGGCGCGACAGATACCAGGCCGACGGGATCGACATGACGCCATAAGCGATGAAGAACGCGAACTGATTGAGCTGCGTTTCGAAATCGCTGAGCGTGTAGATGACCTTCATGCTCTTCACGAGCGGGTCGATCAGGTTCGTCACGAACGCCCAGATGAAGAACAACGTCGTCACATAGACGAGCGCGAGCGCGACGCCCGCCTTGCGTCCGCCCGCCACGCCGCTGCCTGCGGCCGCGGGCGGTGGTGCCATCATCGGTCCAGCCATGTCCTCTCCCCTATTTGTATCGCTACCACAGGCTGCCTTGCGCCCCGGCTATTTGTCTGACTATATAGCGAAGAACCACCGGGTCAATGCCGGGGACGAACGGGGAGAGGCGCAACATGAAAGTGGGTTTCGCGTTCCAGATGGCCTGTGCGGGGATATTGACGATCGCGTCGGCCAATGCCGCCTGCGCCGCGACCGCGACGCGCGCCGATTTCGGCCGACTGCCCGACGGCACCCGCATCGAGGCGGTAACGCTGACCGGGGCGAATGGCGTGCGCGCGCGGGTGATGACGCTGGGCGCGACGTTGCAGGCGTTCGAGGCGCCGGACCGCAACGGCAGGCTCGCCGACATCACGCTGGGCCATGACACCGCCGCCGCTTATGTCACGCAGCCCAATTTCTGGGGCCAGACCGTCGGCCGCTACGCCAACCGGATCGCCGGCGGCCGCTTCTTGCTGGACGGCAAGACGTATCAGCTGCCGCTCAACGACAAGACCAACTCGCTGCATGGCGGCACCACCGGCTTCGACAAGGCGGTGTGGCGGATCGTCTCGGTCACGCCGAGCGGCCCCCGCGCGAGCGTGACGATGGCGCTGACCAGCCCCGCGGGCGACCAGGGCTATCCGGGCAAACTCGACGTCGAAGTGACCTATGCGCTGGACGACGCGGGCGCGCTGACGATCGATTTCACCGCGAAGACCGACGCGCCGACGATCGTCAATTTGACCAACCATGCGCTGTTCGATCTGGCGGGCGAGGGATCGGCGGGCGGCATCTACGCCCAGCGGATGACGATCCCCGCCGCGCGCTACACGCCGGTCAATGCTGCGCTGATCCCGACGGGCGAACTGAAACCGGTGGCGGGCAGCGTGTTCGACTTCACCAGGCCCCGCGCCATCGGCCAGAGCATCCGCGACGGCCGCGATCCGCAGATCGTAATCGGCCGCGGCTACGACCATAATTTCGTGCTCGATGCCGGCCGCACCGCGCAGCCCAAGCTCGCCGCGCGGGTCGAGGATCCGGTATCGGGCCGCGTGCTCGAAGTGCTGTCGACCGAGCCGGGGGTGCAATTCTATTCGGGCAACTTCCTCGACGGAACGTTCGTGGGGAAGCAGGGCCACGTCTATCGCATGGGCGATGGCTTCGCGCTGGAGCCGCAGACCTTTCCGGACACGCCCAACCAGCCCGCGTTCGGATCGGCGCGCGTCGATCCGGGCAAGCCGTACCACCATCAGATGATCTATCGCGTCTCCGTGGCGCGCTGACCGGAGCTTTTATGACCACCGACACGCCCAAACGCCCCAGCGCCCTGCGGTCCCGCGCCTGGTTCGACAATCCGGACAATATCGACATGACGGCGCTGTATCTGGAGCGCTATCTGAACTTCGGCCTCAGCCTGGACGAGCTGCGCTCGGGCAAGCCGATCATCGGCATCGCGCAGACCGGCAGCGACCTGTCCCCGTGCAACCGCCACCATCTGGTGCTGGCGGAGCGGGTGCGCGAGGGCGTGCGCGAGGCGGGCGGCATCGTGCTGGAATTCCCGGTTCACCCGATCCAGGAGACGGGCAAGCGCCCGACCGCGGGGCTGGACCGCAACCTCGCCTATCTCGGCCTCGTCGAAACGCTGTACGGCTATCCGCTGGACGGCGTGGTGCTGACGATCGGCTGCGACAAGACGACGCCCGCCATGCTGATGGGCGCCGCGACGGTGAACATCCCGGCGATCGCTTTGTCCGTGGGGCCGATGCTGAACGGCTGGCACAAGGGCGAGCGCACGGGTTCGGGCACGATCGTGTGGAAGGCGCGGCAGATGCTGGCGGCGGGCGAGATCGACGATGCCGAATTCATCCGCCTGGTCGCCAGCTCGGCGCCGTCGACCGGCTATTGCAACACGATGGGCACGGCGACGACGATGAATTCGCTGTGCGAGGCGCTGGGCATGAGCCTGCCCGGATCGGCGGCGATCCCCGCACCGTATCGCGACCGGCAAGAGGTCGCGTACCTCACCGGCAAGCGCATCGTGGAGATGGTGGCGGAGGACCTCAAGCCCTCCGACATCCTGACCAAGGAGGCCTTCCACAACGCGATCCGCGTCAATTCGGCGATCGGCGGATCGACCAACGCGCCGATCCACCTGGCCGCGATCGCGCGCCATATCGGCGTCGATTTGCCGATCAAGGATTGGGAGACGGAGGGGCATAAGGTGCCGCTGCTCGTCAACCTGCAGCCCGCGGGCGAATATCTGGGCGAGGATTATTACCGCGCCGGCGGCGTGCCCGCGGTGGTCAACCAGCTGATCGGCCAGGGCCTCATCCACGAGGGCGCGCTGACCGTCAACGGCCGGACGATGGGCGACAATTGCCGCGGCGTCGCGATCGAGGACGAAAAGGTCATCCGTCCGTTCGACCAGCCGCTGGTGACGGACGCGGGCTTCATCGTGCTGTCGGGCAATCTGTTCGACGCGGCGGTGATGAAGACCAGCGTGATCTCGAAGGAGTTCCGCGACCGCTACCTCTCCAACCCCGACGATCCCAATGCCTTCGAAGGACCGGCGGTCGTCTTCGACGGCCCGGAGGATTACCACCACCGGATCGACGATCCCGCCACCGGCATCACGCCCGAGACCCTGTTGTTCATGCGCGGCGCGGGGCCGATCGGCTATCCGGGCGCTGCCGAGGTCGTGAACATGCGGCCGCCGGCGTATCTGATCACCGAGGGCGTGCATGCGCTGCCGTGCATCGGCGACGGCCGCCAATCGGGGACGAGCGGATCGCCATCAATCCTCAACGCCTCGCCCGAAGCGGCGGCGATGGGGGGCCTCGCGCTGCTGAAGACGGGCGACCGGGTGCGGATCGACCTCAACACCGGCAGCGCCGACGTGCTGATTTCGGACGCGGAGCTGATGGAGCGTCGCCGCGCGCTGGAGGCGGCGGGGGGCTATGCCTATCCCGCGTCACAAACGCCGTGGCAGGAAATCCAGCGCGCGGTCGTCGGCCAGATGAACACCGGTGCGATTCTGGAAGGCGCGGAAAAGTACCAACGCATCGCGCAAACGATGGGCCTGCCGCGCGATAACCATTGATGGTGGGGGGCGCTCCCTTTTGATGCACGCGCCCCCACCCCACCGTCATTCCCGCGAAGGCGGGAATCCATAACCGCTACCGCTGGTGATGGCATCGAGACGGTAGCGCGTCTGGATTCCCGCCTCCGCGGGAATGACGATTCTGGGGGTACAGACCGTGCGCCCTCTCGTCCCGTCATCCCGGCGGACGCCGGGATCCATGGACCCGCTCGGCTCATGGTTATGCGCCTACGATAGCCCACCGCGTCCATGGATCCCGACGTTCGTCGGGATGACGAATGGGGGTCGGGCGCCTCTTCCTCCATAACCGCGGCAGGATGCCGGCCGTTAATGGTGCGGCGGCAGATCCCCACCCCGTCATTCCCGCGAAGGCGGGAATCCATAACCGCTACCGCTGCTGATGGAGCCGGAACGGCAGCGCGTCTGGATTCCCGCCTTCGCGGGAATGACGGTTGGGGAAGGGTGCCCCATTCCTCATTCGTGATCCCGACATTCGGCGGGAGGACGAAACGGCCCCTCACTCCAGCAGCGAGCGTTCCGTGTCCTCGTGCGCCTGTTCCAGCAGCACGAGCGTCGCGGCGCGGGCCGATACGGTGTCGCGGGCGCGGATCGCTTCGTACAGGCGGTGGTGCTGCGGCATCGAATCGCGCGGTTTGGTGCGGCGGCGAAACTTGAAGATCGTCGTCCAGCGCACCGCGGCGCCGATGCTGCCCGACAGGCTGACGAGCAGTTCGTTGTCGGTCGCCTCCAGGATCGTATTGTGGAAGCTCTGGTCGGCCGCCTGCCCTTCGGCCGTGCCGAGGCCATGACGCCGCATCCCGTCGAGCGCCGCCGCCATCCGCGCGAGCTGTTCGTCGGTGCGGAAGGTCGCGGCCATTTCGGCGGCGGCGGGTTCGACGATCATGCGCAGCTGGAACAGGCTGCGTACGAAGCTGGCGGGCGGTTCGCCTTCGAACATCCAGGCGAGTAGGTCGGGATCGAGCAGATTCCATTGCGAACGCTCGCGCACCCGCGTGCCGGCCTTGGGTCGGCTTTCGACGAGCCCCTTGGCCGACAGCATGCGCAACGCCTCGCGCACGACGCTGCGCGAGATGCCGCGCTGCGCGGCGAGATCGACCTCGCCGGGAATGATGCCGCCGGGCGGATAGCGGCCGGTGACGATCGCGATGCCGAGGTCGCGGGCGATCAGCGTATGGGATGGCTCGCGCCGTTCGGTCTTGGTCAACTCGCGGCTCTCCCCTCTCGTCGTGCGTGCGTAAGCGGTGGCGGTGCGCTTGGGAAGAGCGTCGCCCTTACCCCGGCCGGCGCATGGCGAAGCGATTGGCTTCGGTGATCTCGAAATAGTCGGCCGGTCCGCCGCCGCGCAGTATCGGGCGGGCACGGGCGGTCTGGTAGACGCCGTCGTCGAGCAGCGCGGTGTCGATGTGGATGCCGACCGCTTCACCGATGACCAGATACTGGTCGAGTTCGCGCCCCTCCTTGGTCTGCAGGCGGACGATCTGGGTGAGCTTGCATTCGAACGCGACCGGGCTGGCCACGACGCGCGGCGGCGCGACGAGGCGCGAGGGCGCGGTCTCCAGCCCGGCGAGCGCGTGCTCGTCCACCTCCGGCCCGACGCCGGCCGAGGTCGCGTTCATGGCCTCGGCCAGGTCGCGCGTCGCGAGGTTCCAGACGAACTCGCCCGTCGCGTCGATATTGGCGACGCTGTCCTTCCACCCCATCGACGAAAAGCCGATCAGCGGGGGGCGGTAATTGAGCAGGTTGAAGAAGCTGTACGGCGCAAGGTTTGGCACCCCGTCCGCCGACACGCTGCCGATCCAGCCGATCGGGCGCGGCGCGACGATCGCGTTGAGGGGGTCGTGGGCCAAGCCATGGCCGTTTGCGGGTTCGTAGAAATGCCAGCTAGTCGTCATGGTGCTGCCCCTGCTACACGGATGATATGGCTGCGCAAACGCCCGGAACGACGATCCTGCGCCACGCGCTTACGACGCGGATATGGCATTGGGTGAATGCGGTGTCCGTGTTCATCCTGCTGGGCAGCGGGCTCGGCATCTCCAACGCCCATCCGCGGCTGTATTGGGGACGCTACGGTGCCAACTTCGACCATGCCTGGGCGCAGCTGCCGCGCTTTCCGGCGTGGATCACGATTCCCGCGAATTACAATCTGGCGATCTCGCGGCGCTGGCACCTGTTCTTCGCCTTGGTGTTCGCCTTCGGGCTGCTGGCGTTCATGATCGTAAGCCTGCTCAACCGGCATTTCGCGCGGTTGAAGCTGACCCGCAAGGACGTGAGCGCCGCGCATCTGGCGGCGGACGTACGCGATCACTGGAACTTCCGCTTCCACGATGCGGACGATCCCAAGGCGTACAATAGCTTGCAGAAATGGAGCTACATTCTCGTATTGTTCGTCGCATTGCCGGTGATGATCTTTACCGGTCTCGCGCTGTCGCCGGGGATGGATGCGGCGTGGCCTTGGCTGCTCGATGTGTTCGGCGGGCGGCAGTCGGCGCGCTCGATCCACTTCATCGCGGCGAGCCTGATCGGCGGGTTCATCGTCGTGCATCTGGTACTCGTCATCCTGGCGGGCGCGTGGAACGAGGTGCGATCGATGCTGACCGGAAAGTGGCGGGTGCCGGAATGATTCTGGCACGACGCAACCTGATCGTCGGATCGGCGGGGCTGCTGCTCGCCGGGTGCGACAAGGTCGTGGCGAACCCGCAGGCGCGCAAGATCCTGTTTGCGGGCGAGGACATGCATAAGGGTCTGCAGCGCGCGCTGATGAACCGGGGCGCGCTGGCACCCGAGTTCACGCGCGAGCAGATGTCGCCGGTGTTCCGCGCCAACGGCACGCGCGATCCGGGGACGCCGGCCTATGCGGCGATGGTGGCGGACGGGTTCGCGAGTTATCGGTTGCAGGTGGGCGGATTGGTCGACCGGCCGCTGTCTTTGAGCCTCGCGCAGCTCGCGTCGATGCCGTCGCGCTCGCAGATCACGCGCCACGATTGCGTCGAGGGGTGGAGCGCGATCGGCCAGTGGCAGGGGCCGATGCTGGGCACCGTGCTGAAGGCGGCGGGGATGCGCCAGAGCGCACGCTACGTCGTGTTCACCTGCGCCGATTTGTACAATGGCGAGCCTTATTACGAATCGATCGACACGATCGACGCCTTCCACCCGCAAACGATCCTGGCGCTGAAGATGAATGGCGCGCGGCTGACCGTGCCGCATGGCGCTCCGGTGCGGCTGCGCGTCGAGCGGCAGCTGGGTTACAAGCACGCCAAATACGTGACCGGAATTACCGCGGTCAGCGATCTCAAGAGCATAGGCAAAGGCAAAGGCGGCTATTGGGAGGACAATGTCGATTACGATTGGTATGCCGGCATCTAGGGCATAGTAGCTTCCTTATGGCGCTGATCGACATGTTCCTCAGCCGCGCCGTCAAGCGTGGCCAACTCACCCTCCACCGGCCCGGAAAGGCCCCCGCAACCTTCGGAACGCCCGACCCGGCGTTCGGGCACATCACCATCCGCTTCGCCGATTCGGGCGTCGCCGGCCGCATCATCCGCAACCCCGCGCTCGCCGCCGGCGAAATGTACATGGACGGGCGGCTGACCGTCGACGGCGACGACATCATGGGGCTGGTCAAGCTGATGACCGGCAATTCGCCGTGGGAGCGCGGGCAGAACGCCTTGCAGCCTTCCGCCTTCGTGCGGGGTCTCGGCGCGGTGAAGCACCGGCTCGACCGGATCAACATGGAGCGGCGGTCGAAGCAGAATGTCGCGCACCATTACGACCTGTCGGCGCGGCTGTACGACCTGTTTCTCGACGCCGACAAACAATATAGCTGCGCCTATTACACCGATCCCGACAACAGCCTGGAGCAGGCGCAGAGCGACAAGCTGGCGCATATCGCCGCCAAGCTGGCGCTGCGGCCGGGGATGCGCGTACTCGACATCGGCTGCGGCTGGGGCGGGATGGCTTTGTACCTCAACACGCATTTCGGCGTGGAAGTGCTGGGCGTCACTTTGTCCGAGGAACAGCTGAAGATCGCGCGCGCGCGAGCCGCGGCGGCCGGCGTCGCCGACAAGGTGAAGTTCGAGCTGATCGATTACCGGCGTGTGGAAGGCCGTTTCGACCGCATCGTGTCGGTCGGCATGTTCGAACATGTCGGGCCGCCGCAATACAAGACGTACTTCCGCAAGTGCCGCGATCTGCTGACCGACGACGGCGTTGCGTTGGTCCACACGATCGGCCGGTTCGGGCCGCCGAGCGTCACCGATGACTGGACGACCAAGTACATCTTCCCCGGCGGCTATAACCCGGCGCTGTCGGAAACGATCGCGGCGTTCGAGGGGCTGTCGATGTTCCTGACCGACGTCGAGGTGCTGCGGCTGCACTATGCCTATACGCTGCACGAATGGTACGCGCGGACGCTGAAGGCGCGCGATGCGATCGTCGCGCTCTACGACGAGCGCTTCTACCGGATGTGGACCTTCTATCTCGCCGGCGCCGCGATGGCGTTCGAGAATGGCGGGCTGTGCAATTTCCAGATCCAGTTCAGCCGCAGCCGGACGGAATTACCGATCGTGCGGGACTATATGTTTGAGGGGGAGCGGGCGCTCAGGGGGCGGTAACGCCCTCCACGTTCGTCATTCCCGCGCAGGCGGGAATCCAGACGCGTTACCGTTGCGCCTCTTGCCGAGACGTCAGAGGTTATGGATTCCCGCCTTCGCGGGAATGACGGATGTGGTGGTCATGCCCCCCTCCCGTCACCCCGGCCTCGAGCCGGGGTCCCGCTATATCCGGCGGGCGAAGAAGAAGCGGGACCCCGGATCACGTCCGGGGTGACGGATAGACTGGGATTACCGCCCCTGCGGCAGTGCCTTGGCGGGGCCGCCCATCACCGCGGCGCGGGCGGCGGCGCGTTCGTCGAGGCTGATGACGCCGTCGTGGTTGAGGTCGTAGCGCGAGGCGATCGCGCGGAAGAGGCCCTGCATCTCGGCGGGCGAGACCTTGCCGTCATGGTTGGCATCGGCGGTGTTGAACCACGCATCGGCCATCGCCTTCGCCTTCGCGGCGGGCATCTGCGTCTTGCCGACATCCATGCGCGCGACGCGGGCGTCGACCTCTGCGCGGCTGATGAAGCCATCGTGATTGGTGTCGGTCTTGTCGAAATCCGCCTTGATGCGCGGATCGATCTTCGCCGCCGCCTTGGGATCGGCCTTGCCCGCCGCGAGCGCCGGCGTGGCGATAAGCAGCGGCAGGATGACGAGTGCGGTGCGGATCATGGGAACTCCGGAATACCTGTTCGAAACGGGCCTGTAGGCCGCCGCGCCTAAACCCGCGGTGAACGCAGACGTTGCACCGCAGCGCTGTGGGCCGTAGGGGCGCGGCCATCCATTCCATGGTCCAAGGAACCCGTGCCGTGACCGATCAGATCAACCGCGTCGTCCTCGCCTATTCGGGCGGTCTGGATACGAGCGTGATCCTGAAATGGCTGCAGCAGACGTATAACTGCGAAGTCGTCACCTTCACCGCCGACCTGGGCCAGGGTGAGGAGCTGGAGCCGGCGCGCCAGAAGGCGCAGATGGCGGGCGTCAAGCCCGAGCATATCTTCATCGACGACCTGCGCGAGGAATTCGTCCGCGATTACGTCTTCCCGATGATGCGCTCGAACGCGCTGTACGAGGGGCTGTATCTGCTCGGCACGTCGATCGCACGCCCGCTGATCGCCAAGCGCCAGATCGAGATCGCGAAGATGGTCGGCGCCGATGCGGTCAGCCACGGCGCGACCGGCAAGGGCAACGACCAGGTCCGCTTCGAACTGGGCTATTACGCGCTGAACCCCGACATCAAGGTGATCGCGCCGTGGCGCGAATGGGACCTGACCAGCCGTACCAAGCTGATCGAGTTCGCCGAACAGCATCAGATTCCGGTCGCCAAGGACAAGCGCGGCGAATCGCCCTTCTCGACCGACGCGAACCTGCTGCACACCAGTTCCGAGGGGAAGGTGCTTGAGGATCCGTGGCAGGAGGTGCCCGATTACGTCTATTCGCGCACGGTGAACCCGGAGGACGCGCCCGACGCGCCTGAGTATATCACGATCGATTTCGAGCGCGGCGATGGCGTCGCGCTGAACGGCGAGGCGACCAGCCCCGCGACTTTGCTGACCAAGCTCAACGAGCTGGGCCGTCGTCACGGCATCGGCCGGCTCGATCTGGTCGAGAACCGCTTCGTCGGCATGAAGAGCCGCGGCATGTACGAAACGCCGGGCGGCACCATCTATCACCTCGCCCACCGCGGTATCGAGCAGATCACGCTGGATCGCGGCGCCGCGCATCTGAAGGACGAACTCGCGCCGCGCTATGCCGAGCTGATCTACAACGGCTTATGGTTCTCGCCCGAGCGCGAGATGCTGCAGGCCGCGATCGATCACAGCCAGGCGAAGGTCAGCGGCACCGTGCGGCTGAAGCTGTACAAGGGCGGCGTGTATATCGTCGGCCGCAAGTCGCCCAATTCGCTCTATTCGGAAAAGGTCGTGACGTTCGAGGACGATCAGGGCGCCTACGACCAGCGCGATGCGGCCGGCTTCATCAAGCTCAACGCGCTGCGGCTGCGGTTGCTGGGGCGGCGGGACGCGTAAGGACCTCTCGCTTCGACGCCCTTTACCGTCATTCCCGCGAAGGCGGGAATCCAGATCCTCTGACGGCTGCGACTGTGCCGCACCGGTAGCGCGTCTGGATTCCCGCCTTCGCGGGAATGACGGTTGGGGATGGGCCTTCGCCTCTCATTCGTCGTCACCCCGGACTTGTTCCGGGGTCCACCGGGCCACACGGGCACGGCTCGAGCCTCTGGCCACCCCCCTAGCCGCGAAGTGGACCCCGGACCAAGTCCGGGGTGACGGTGTGGGTGAGGCTAGGCGCGTGCCCTCCCCTCTCGTCGCCCCGGGCTTGACCCGGGGTCCCGCTTTTTGAGGTTTGGCGGCGGAAAGAAGCGGGACCCCGGCTCGAGGCCGGGGTGACGGGCTAGGTGGGTCGGCCGTCCCACGCATGATCTCGCTCAACAAAATCCTCGCTTCATCGCACGCATGCGGGAACTTTTTGCGACAATGCTTGTCGTAGCCACCCCGTAGCCCCTAAGGCGGCGCGATGCAGGGGCCTAGGCTGCACTGGTGGCAAACGCGAACGTTCGTCGTGGCGATGGTGATCGCGACGATGATCCCGCTCGTGTGGCCGACGATCCCGCCGCTGGTCGACCTGCCCGGCCATATGGGCCGCTATCGCGTGCAGCTGGACGATGGCGCACATCGCTGGCTGTACGACTGGTATAATTTCCAGTGGTCGATGATCGGCAATCTGGGTGTCGATCTGCTCATCGAGCCGCTGGCGCCGATCTTCGGCCTCGAACTGGCGGTCAAGCTGATCGTGATGGCGATCCCGGCGCTCACCGTGTCGGGCCTGCTGTGGATCGCGCGCGAGGTGCATGGGCGCATCCCGGCGACCGCGCTGTTCGCCCTCCCCCTCGCCTATTGCTACCCCTTCCAGTTCGGCTTCGTGAATTTCGCGCTGTCGATGGCGCTGGCGCTCAACCTGTTCGCGTTGTGGCTGCGCATGGGGCGGCTGGGCAAGGTGCGGCTGCGCGCGGTGCTGTTCGTGCCGTTGTCGTGCGCCTTGTGGATCTGCCACACCTTCGGCTGGGGCGTGCTCGGCATCCTCGCCTTCTCGGCCGAGATGATCCGCCAGCACGACCGGCGCAAGGACAACCAGAGCGGCCATTGGCTGGAAAGCTGGGTGCGTGCGGGCATCGGCTGCCTGCCGCTCGCGCTGCCCTTCCTGATGATGGTGCTGTGGCGCTCGGGCGACCATGTCACCGGCAAGACGATGGACTGGTTCAACTGGCGCGCGAAGGTGGGCTGGGTGATCATGTCCCTGCGCGATCGCTGGATGGCGTTCGACCTTGCCTCCGTCACCGTGCTGTTCGTCATCCTGCTGAAGGGCGTGCGTGACGAGCGGATCGAATATTCGCGCAACCTGCTGCTGTCCGCGCTGTTCCTGTCCGTGATTTACGTCGTGCTGCCGCGGATCGTGTTCGGATCGGCCTATGCCGACATGCGGCTCGCGCCGTTCGTGCTCGCCATCCTGCTGATCGCGCTGCGGCCGAAGCGCGGCCTGTCGTTCCGCGGCGCCGCGACGCTGGCGGCGCTGGGCCTCGCCTTTTTCGGCGTGCGGCTGGCGGCGACGACGATCAGCTATTGGCAGTTCAGCCGCGAATACGACCGCACGCTGACCGCGCTGGACCATGTGCCCCAGGGCGCGCGGCTGCTGACCATGGTCGGGCGCACCTGCCATGACGAATGGCTCTACTCGCGCGAGGAACATATCGCCGGCATCGCGCTGGAGCGTCGCCTCGCCTACGCCAACGACCAATGGTCGATGGCGGGCGGCCAGCTGCTGACTGTACGCTACACGCCGGCCGGCGCCTTCGCGCACGATCCCTCGCAGCTCGTCACCGACCGGCGCTGCCGCGGCGAATGGTGGCGGCCGCTCAAGGTGTCGCTTGCCTTCCTGCCGCGACAGGCGTTCGATTACGTCTGGCTGGTCAACCCGCCGCCCGTGGGCCCTGAGTTCCTGACCGGCCTGACGCCGATCTGGCGCAGCGGCAAGGACGTGCTCTACCGGATCGACGACCGCACGCCGCCGGCCGTGACGCTGGACCCGGCGCTGCTGCCGCCGCGCCGCCGGGTGATGCTTACGCCCCGTCCTTCCTGAACGGGGCGAGCTCCGCCAGATACGCCTGCTCTTCGGTGACGGCAGCCCGCTCGCGCACCAGGAAGTCGGCGACCGCGCGGCGGAACCCCGCATCGGGCAGATAATGCGCCGACCAGGTCGGCACCGGCACATAGCCGCGCGCGAGCTTGTGCTCGCCCTGCGCCCCCGCCTCGACCGTCTTCAGCCCGCGCGCGATCGCGGCGTCGATCGCCTGATAATAACAGAGTTCGAAATGGAGGAAGGGCACGTCCTCGGTGCAGCCCCAGTAACGGCCGTACAGCGTATCCGCGCCGATCAGGTTGAGCGCGCCCGCGACGGGCTCGCCGTCGCGCATCGCAAGGATCAGCAGCACGCGATCCCCCATCGCCTCGCCCAGCAAGGGGAAGAAGCTGCGCGTCAGATAAGGCCGGCCCCATTTGCGGCTGCCGGTGTCCTGGTAGAAGGTCCAGAAGGCATCCCATTCCGCCTCGCCGATCTCCGCCCCGGTTAGGTGGCGGATGGTGAGGCCCTCGACCGCCGCCGCGCGCTCCTTGCGGATCGCCTTGCGCTTGCGGCTGGCGAGTTGCCCCAGGAAATCGTCGAAGCTGGCGTAGCCCTGATTCGCCCAATGGAATTGCGTGCCTTCGCGGATCAGCCAGCCCGCCGCCTCGAACGCCGCCACCTGATCGGGCGCGACAAAGGTGGCGTGCGCGGAGGACAGGCCGTTCTGCTCGGTCACCGCCTCCAGCGCGCCGATCAGCGCAGGCGCGGCGGCGGGATCGCGCAGCAGCAGGCGCGGCCCCGGCACCGGGCTGAACGGCGCGGCGACCTGCAATTTGGGATAATAAGCGCCGCCCGCCCGCTCCCACGCATCCGCCCAGGCATGGTCGAAGACATATTCGCCCTGGCTGTGGCTCTTGGCATAGGCCGGCGCGATCGCGACCGGCGCGCCGTCCGCCCCATCGACGACGATCGGCACAGGCTGCCAGCCGGATCGCCCGCCGACGCTGCCCGACTCCTCCAGCGCGGCGAGGAAAGCGTGGGACACGAAGGGATTGGCGGTGCCGGCACACGCGTCCCATTGCGCGGCCGGAATGGCGCGCACGCCCTCCACCATGCGGGCGGTGAGCGCGGTCATGCGGCGACGGGACAGACAGTCATCGCCGCCAATATAGGGCGCAACGGACGCTTGCCGAGGGGGTGGCGCGACGAAGACTGGACGCCGTGATGCCCCCTTGCGAGGGTGGCGGTTCATGACGCTGCCTTCCTCCCTGCGATCCCCACCGGCGACCGCCGCCATCCTGCTTGCCGTCGCCCTCGCCATCCGGGCGTGGCAATTCGGCAATCCGGTGATCCATATCGACGAACAATTCTACCTGCTGGTCGGCGACCGGCTGTGGCAGGGGCGGGGTCTGCCCTTCGTTGATTTCTGGGATCGCAAGCCGTTCGGCCTGTTTCTGGTCTATGCGGCGACCCGGATGTTCGGTGGCGACGCGGTGATCGCCTATCAGCTTGCCGCGACGCTGTGCGCGGCAGCAACGGCGTGGGTCGTGCAGCGGCTGGCATGCCGGATCGCGGACGGCTGGGGCCCACTGCTCGCCGGGATCGCCTATCTCGTCTATCTGTCGGTCAACGGTGGCGATGGCGGGCAGAGCCCGGTCTTCTACAATCTGCCGGTCGCGCTGGCGGCCTGGGCCGTGGTCCGCGTCTACGAACGGCCCGCGTTCGATCGCACGGCGGCCGGATTTTCCGCGCTGGCGATGGTGCTGTTCGGCGTGGCGCTGCAGATTAAATATTCGGTGTTGTTCGAAGGCGTCTATTTCGGCGTCACGCTGCTGGTCGCGGCCCGCAGACTGCCGGTGCTGCGGATCGTGGGTTGGGCGTTTCTATGGTGCGTGCTGGCGCTGCTGCCCACCGCAGCGGTCTTCGAGCTCTACTGGCATGTGGGCGAGGTCGACGCGCTGATCTTCGCCAATTTCCAGTCGGTATTTCTGCGCAAGGCGCCGGAGAGCGCGCTGATGGCGGAGCGGCTGGCGATGATCGCGCTCCACCTGCTGCCGTTGCTGGTTGTCGCGGGACTTGGCGTGACCGGCGTCGTGCGTCTGAGGCCGGCGGGACGCCTGCTGATCGGCTGGGCTGGGGCGGCGATCGCCGGACTGCTGCTGTTCGGCACCTATTTCGACCATTACGCCCTGCCGCTGGTCGTGCCGCTGGCCGTGCTCGCCGCGCCGGTGCTCGGGCGGCCGATCCGAGCGCTGCGTCGCTCCGTCCCCGTCGCTCTGCCCGTGCTGGCGGTCGGCCTGTGCTATGTACTGGTCAATACCATCGTGCTGCGCGGCACGCGCGGCGACGGCCGCGGAGCCTACCGCCTCGCCGCGACGATCGGTCGGGCACCGGATGGCTGCCTGTTCGTCTTTCAGGGCGATCCGATCCTGTATCAGCTGACCGACGCCTGCGTGCCGACCGCGTACAACTTCACGACCTTCCTCAGCGAAATGGGCGACAGCCGCACGCTGGGCATCGATCCGCATGCCGAGCTCGCCCGCGTCATGGCCGCCCGCCCAGGCTATGTCGTCATCAGCAGCGTCGATCCCGAAGCCACCGACATAGAGGCACGCGGCTTCGTGATGCGGCAGCTCGCGCGCCATTATCGACTGGTCGACCAGTTCGCGCTCTCGGAACGGGTCGACCAGCTGTATCGTCGGGTGGATTAAACCCGCACCAGCATCTTGCCGGTGTTGCCGCCCGAGAACAGGCCGAGGAAGGCGTCGGGGGTCGATTCCAGACCGTCGAACACCGTCTCGTTGCGCTTGAGCTTGCCGTCCTTCAGCCAGCCGCCCATGTCGCGGTAGAATTCGCCCGCGCGGTCCATGTAATCGCTGACGATGAAGCCCTGGATGCGCATCCGCATGCCGATGAGGCGCGCAAGATAGCGCAGTTCGGTCGGCTTGGCGCTGTTGTACACGTCGATCATGCCGCAGATTGCGAAGCGGGCGTGCAGGTTGCCGTGCGCCAAAGCGGCGTCGAGATGGTCGCCGCCGACATTGTCGAAATAGACGTCGATGCCGTTGCGCGCGACCTCGCCCAGCGCCTTCACCACCGGCGTGCCGCCCTTGTAGTCGATCACCGCATCGGCGCCAAGCGACTGGACCCAGGCGCACTTGTCCGCGCCACCGGCCGACCCGATGACGTGGCAGCCCTTGGCCTTGGCGATCTGCACCACGGTGGACCCGACCGCGCCCGCCGCCGCCGAGACGAAGACGGTGTCGCCTTCCTTCGCGCCCGCGACCTCCAGCAGGCCGAAATAGGCGGTCATCCCGGGCATGCCGAGCTGGCCGAGGAACGCCTGCGGATCGACGTCGAGCTGGGGCAGCGCCTGCACCTGATCGGCGGGCAGGATCGCCTCGTCGCGCCAGCCGGCGAAATGCTGGACGGTGTCGCCCTGCTTGAACCGGTCGGACCGGCTTTCGACGACGGTGCCGATCGCGCCGCCCTGCATCGGCTGGTCGAGTTCGAACGGCGGCGTGTAGCTCTTCACGTCGTTCATCCGGCCGCGCATGTACGGGTCGACCGACAGCCACGTATTGGCGATGCGTACCTCGCCATCGTTCAGGTCACGCGCGGGCAGATCGACCAGCGCGAAATTGTCCATCGTCGGCAGCCCCTGGGGGCGTGAGGTCAGCGTCCAGGCACGGGCCATCATGTCTCTCCTGCAAGAATCTCAGCATGATCTGGCGCAACAGGTTTCAATATGCAACGCAAAAAGGCCCGGGATCGCTCCCGGGCCTTTTCCGTCGTTACCGCTCGGGATCAATAGGTGCCCGAGAAGCTCCGATTGAGCGTCTTGCCATCGGCATCGGCGGAACCGCTCGTTCCCGTCGTGCCGGTGGTCGTTGCGCTGGACGTCGTGGTGCTGGTCGAGCCGGTCGACTGGCCGCCATACGGATTGGTCGTGCGGTTCTGGTCGCGGTCGCGATCGTCACCAAACATCGCGCCGTTGCGCTCTTCGTCGCGCCACGCGGCCTTCGCCTCGCTGGCGGTCTTGCGCAGCGTCACCTTGCCGTCGACCGAGTCGAGCCAGCTCGACGGGATCGAGTGGTGATGACCACCGGCAGCGGGATCGTTCTTGGTCAGGATGATGCGATCGCCGCGCACCTTGTCGACCGTACCGACATGCTCACCATCCGAGCCGACGACGTCCATATGCTCATCGACCTTGTTCAGCAGGTCGCGCTGGCCCTGACGGCCGGTGCGCCACGCACTGAATTCATTGCTGAACTTGGTGCGGTTTTCCTGGCGATATTCGTGATAGTCGCGGTCCAGCGCCTCGATCTGACCACGGCGCCAGCTGTGGTAATCGTCGTCCTGCGCGCCATAGGAACGCTCGTCCATGCGCGAATCATATTCGCGGCGACGCTCCGCTTCCTCGTCACCGAACCACGAGCGAACCTCGTCCCCGGCGCGTGCGAAGAACCCGCGCTCTTCATAGTCATAGCCCTGCGGCTGACGGCCATAGCCCTGCTGCTGCGAGCGGCCATAGGCCTGCTGACCACGATCGCCGCGGTCGCCACGATAGTCGCGGCTATACCGGTCGCGATAATTGTCGTCGTCGGCATGCTTCGAGGCACCGAAGTCTTCGAACCGGCGGCCGCCCGAACCATAGCTGCCGTGATATTCGCTGGAATAGCCGCGGTTCGCATCCGCGCCATAGCGGCCACGCTCGCCGTAGCGGTCGGTCTGCATGCCATAGCCGCCACCGCTGCGGCCGGTTTCGTAGCGCGACTGCTGATCGCGCTGGCCATAGCGCTGGTTGCCATAGTCGCGGCCGCCATAGGGACGATCATCGCTGTATTGGCGATCGCGGTTACCCATCATGCCTGCGGATTCGTAATCGCGTGCGCTCGAATAGGTGTAGTCGCGGCCTGAGCCATAGTCCCGGGTGTAATCGTCACCACCGGAAAAACTGGCGCCGGGATAGCGGTCGTAGCCCATGATCGTCTCCTTGAAAGCAAACATCCTGCGGGGTGGGCACATCGTGTCGCGTGCGCCTGCTCCGGACCTAACAAGCATCAAGGGAGAGCTTCGTTCCTGTCATTAAACCTGCGGAACAACTTTGCGTCGCGCCGGACGAACGGGCTGCCGCAGGCGGGATCGACCGCATTTTTTGTGGGGAGATGTATCGCCGTTGTTGCATCGCCCGAATGGGGCGGCTAAGGGCAGCGCTCCCGGGCACGACCCGGGCCCGGGGTGCGGGGCTGTAGCTCAGATGGGAGAGCGCTGCAATCGCACTGCAGAGGTCAGGGGTTCGATTCCCCTCAGCTCCACCACCACCCCGTTTCTTGCTTTCCTACGATCGCCGGCTCCCATCGCACGCATGACGCGTTAGGATGCGCGATGGCCGACACTCCCATTCCCGCCGCTACCCTGGTGCTGTTTCGCGAACGGGCGGAGGC
The DNA here is from genome assembly GCF_049896485.1 of Sphingomonas sp. DC4900. Lineage (NCBI taxonomy): Bacteria > Pseudomonadati > Pseudomonadota > Alphaproteobacteria > Sphingomonadales > Sphingomonadaceae > Sphingomonas > Sphingomonas sp. DC4900. The sequence goes on along the minus strand of NZ_JAFCUK010000011.1, from coordinate 43,164 downwards.
GCCGCCTGAGGTGCTGATGACCGAACGCGCGCGGGCGATGGCCTTTGCCGGCGGCGCGATGGTGTTTCCAGGCGGGCGCATCGATCCGGGCGACCACGCGCTCGCGACGCTGATCGGCGGGGGCGCGGATGCCGCCGCCCGAATTGCGGCGATCCGCGAGACGATCGAGGAGGCGGGCGTCGCGGTGGGCGTCACGCCGGCGCCATCGGCCGAACGGCTCGCGGCGATGCGCGCGGGGCTCCACGCGGGCGAGGCGTTTGCCGACCTATTGCACGCGGCGGGCCTGACGCTGGACCTCGAGGCGCTGGTGCCGTTCGCGCGCTGGCTGCCCGACCATCCCGGCATCCGCATTTTCGACACGCTCTTCTTCCTCGCCCGCGCGCCGGACGATGCCGCGCCGACGGTGGACGCCACCGAAACGGTGCGGCTGCTCTGGACGACCGCGGCGGACATGCTGGCGGCGGCGGACAGAGGCGATGCCGCGATCATCTTCCCGACGCGTCGCAACCTCGAACGCCTGGCGCAATTCGACAGCTTCGATGCCGCCGTGGCGAATGCCCGCGCCTATCCGGTGCGGACGATCACACCGCATATCGAGGTGCGCGACGGCGTGCCGCACCTCTGCCTGCCCGAGGATAGCGGCTATCCCGTCACCGCCGAACCGATCGAGGCGGTGCGGCGCGGGTGAGCGCTCAGCGCGCCCTTCGCCGCACGATCGGCTGGATCGCCTTAATTGCGGTGATCGGCACGGTGGCGCTGCTACTATGGGGCATGGCGCGCGGACGGCCGCAGGACCTGCCGTGGACGCCGCTCGACCTGGGGGCGCCGATCGGGATGTTCACCGGGGCGAAGCTCGCCGCGCTAGGCCGCGACTTCCCGCAGTGCCGCGCCAAGCTGGACGCGGCGGGCGTGCGCTACACCGCCCTGCCGCCGCGGCGCGACGGCGCGCAATGCGGTTATGACGATGGCGTGCGCTTTACTGCGGGCGGCGCGCGGCAGATCGGGTTTCGCCCGGCGAGCCTGGGGGTCGCCTGCCCGGTCGCCGCGGCACTGTCGGTGTGGGAATGGCAGGTAGTGCAGCCCGCGGCGCAGCGGCATTTCGGCAGCCGGGTCACCGCCATCGATCATTTCGGCAGCTATTCCTGCCGCCGCATCTATGGGCGCGACGCGGGCACGTGGAGCGAACATGCCACTGCCGATGCGGTCGATATCGCCGGCTTCCGGCTCGCCGATGGCCGGCGGATCACCGTCGTCGGCGACTGGACGGGATCGGGGGACAAGGCCGCCTTCCTGCGCGAGATACGCGACGGGGCGTGCCGGCTGTTCGCGACGACGCTGTCGCCCGACTATAACGCCGCGCACCGCGATCACCTGCACCTGGACCAGGCGGATCGCGGCGCGATGGGCTGGCGCGCCTGCCGCTGAGGCCGTTACCGGCCCTCAGTGCGGCAGCGCGGCGGAGCCGTTGTCGACCTTCTCCACCCAATGCGGGAAGAACGCCGGCTGCCGGTTCGACCAGCCCGATGCGGTCGCCGCCGCTTCGCTGATCGACTGGAGCAGCTTGCGCCGCAATTCGGGATGGAGGTGCGGCAGTGCCGCCGCCGCGCAGAAGGCGCTGGGCAGCCACGGCCGCGCCTCGGCGCCGATCAGCCGTTCGTAAAGGAAGCGGAACGCCGAGAAGCTGGTCAGCCGCCCCTGCCCCAGGTCGAACCCGGCCAGCGTCACCAGCGGCGCGAGGAACGGTTCGACGAGTGCGAGATCGGCATCGTCGGGCACCATCTGGCGCAGCGCCGGCAGCCCGCGGTACAACCGCGCCTGCGCGCGGATGCTCGCCGCCTCCACCACGTCGCGCGACCAGCGCGCCATGGCGTCGTCGCGATCCAGCCCGATATCGAGACTGCGCCGGATGTAGCGCTGCGTCGCGGCCGGAAAGCTCGCGAATTCCTTCATTTCAGCCAGCGTCATCGCGCCTTCGGCTCTCTTGGCACCCATGATCCGTCTACCCCGCCCCATGCCTTACCAATCGCCCGACCTTGCCACAGGTTGGTTAACAACCCGATGAATGGCGGGGGTCGAAGCAGTCATAAAAGCATCATGAAACGCGCTGCATCGCAACATGCTTTGCGATGGGTGGAGTTCGGCTCGTCGCAAAAGCGGATTTGTGTCGCGGTGGCGCAATTATCGTGCGCAACACTCGCCCCGCTCTCTTCGCCACCCCGGACTTGTTCCGGGGTCCACCGGGCCGCAGGGGGACGGCAAGAGGCTCCAACCACCCCCCTCGCCACAGAGTGGACCCCGGAACAAGTCCGGGTGACGGGGTGGGTGGGACTAGGGTTCGGCCCAAACAAGAACGGCGGCCCCTTCCGGGACCGCCGCTCCTTACACTAAAGCAAACCGCGTCACTTCTGCCGCGCGCGCTCCGCGTCTTCGTCATAGCCCGACGAGGGCGCCGGTTCCTGGCTGTGGACCGGCTGCGTCGACGACAGCGGATCGCTCGCGTCCATCGACTGATCCAGCCCGGCGTCGAGCCGTGCGTCCTGGTCTTCCGGATTCTCTTCCAGACGCGCGTTGATGGATTCGTCCTGCCCGGCATCCTGCCGCGGATTGCGTTCCTGGTTGCTTGCCTGTTCGCCGTCCGGCGCCACCGACAGGCTGTCGAGCGCGCGCTCATCGATCCCGTTCGTCATCCCATCCTCCTGTGAGTACAGGGGAAGAACGATTGCCCGATCGTTTCCGTTCCTAGCCGGCGGACCGTCAGCCCTGCGTCACGCGCACGGTCTGCGCAACGAATTGCGCGGTGCCGAACACGGTCATGAAGGCGATATCGGTGGCGTCGCGCCCCGCGCACACGCGCGCGATCGTATCGGCCGTCGCCATGCCGGTCGCATCGACCAGCCGCCACGCGCCGTCCAGCCACAGTTCCGCGACCGCATGGAAATCGGGCGGATCGACCCCCGGCGCATAGGCGGCGACGCAGCGCGCCGGTATCTCCCCCGCCCGCGCCAATGCGACGAGAAGATGCGCATAATCGCGGCACACACCCGATCGGCTGGCGAAGGTATCGAGCGCGGTCGTTTCGCCGCTGCTGGTGTTGCTGCGATACTCCAGTTCCGCCTGCACCCAGGCGGCGAGCGCCGCGGCGAGCGCCCCGCCCTCCAGCCCGGCGAAACGGCGACGGACGAAGCCCTCCAGCCGGTCCGACTGGCAATAGCGGCTGGGCAGCAGATAGGGGACGAGCGCGCCCGCAAGCTCCCGCACCGGCGTCGCGCGCAGCGGCGCGAGGTCGACCGGCGCCCGCTCGACATCCACGGTCGCGCGATATTCCGCCTTCAGCCATTGCTCGGCGCGGATCCAGCAACGCTGGCCGACGCCATCCTCGCCCGCCACCGCGGCGATGGGATGGTCGCTCCAGATCGTCAGCCGTTCGTCGACGATGCGCTGGTCGGGCGTTGCCGCCGCCTCGATCTGCAGCAGTACGTCGGTCGGCGGGCCGATGATCGCATAATCGAGATCGACGGCGATAGTGAGCCGCATCGCTTGGCGTCCTTCACCCAAAAGAAAAGCCCGGCGGCAGCGCCACCGGGCTCGTATCCGTTACGCCGGACCGTCGATCAGTTGCGCTGCGAACCGAACAGGCGGAGGACGAAGAGGAACATGTTGATGAAGTCGAGGTACAGCGACAGCGCTGACATGATCACGGCCTTGCCGACCATGTCCGTACCGGCGACCTGGAAATACAGGCTCTTGGTACGCTGCGTGTCGTAGGCGGTCAGACCGGCGAAGATCAGCACGCCGACCGCGCTGATGACCAGGCTCATGACGCCCGACTGGAGGAACAGGTTGATCAGGCTGGCGACGATCAGGCCGACGAGGCCGACGATCAGGAACGTGCCGAACGCCGACAGGTCGCGCTTCGTGGTGTAGCCGTAGAGGCTCAGCCCCGCGAAGCCCGCCGCGGTGGCGAAGAACGCACCGGCGATCGAGGTGCCGCTGTAGACAAGGAAGATCGTCGAGAGCGACATGCCCATCAGCACCGCGAACGCCCAGAACAGCAGCTGCAGCGTCTGCGTCTTCATGCGGCCCTGGCCGAAGCTCATCGCGAAGACGATGGCGAGCGGCGAGAAGGCGACGATGAAGCCCAGGCCGTTGGTACGGCCGGTCGGGCCGACCAGCGCGTTCACCGCGCCGCTGGTGGCGAACAGCAGGGCGACGATGCCGGTCAGCAGCACGCCCGACGCCATATAATTGTACACCGACAGCATGTACGAGCGCAGACCCGCGTCATATGCGCCGCTGCGCGCGGCATCGGCGCGTGAAGCCCCGAACGGCGCGGCGCTCTGCCGGGGGTCGGACCAGTTGGCCATGGTATCCAAAACTCCTTTGCCGGCGACACTGCCGGCTATTCGAAATATCGGCCCCGACCCGTCCCATTTCAAGCGAAACCGGCTAGGATCGATCGATACGGCAACAGAACATTACAAAGGGCTTTTCGTTCATCATGTTGCGTCTCTTCGTCGCGCTCCGCCCGCCCCGCGCCATCCGTGAATCGCTGATCGCCGCGATGGGCGGGGTGCCGCATGCCCGCTGGCAGGACGACGAGCAGTTGCACTGCACGCTGCGCTTCCTGGGCGAGGTCGACCGACCGCAGGCGGAAGACGTCGCGGCGGCGCTCGGCAGCATCCACGCGCCCGCGCCCGTGGTGCGGATCGCGGGCGTCGGGCGGTTCGCGCACAAGGGGCGGACGGACACCCTATGGGCCGGCCTCGCCCCGCACGACGCGCTGCGCCATCTGGCGCGCAAGGTCGATCAGGCGTGCGTACGCGCCGGGCTGGCGCCGGAACGCCGCGCCTATCTGCCGCACATCACGCTCGCCCGGCTGCCGCGCAGTGCGGGCATGGCGCCCGAGATCGAGGGCTGGCTAACGGTGCACGCAGGCCTTGCCAGCGCCGACTTCGCCTGCCCGCATATCGTGCTCTACCAGAGTCACCTGGGCCATGGCGGCGCCAGTTACGAACCCGTCGCGCGCTGGCCTCTGGTGACGGCGGCGGAACCGGCACTGTCGCTGCCGGGTTCGGCCGGGTAAGAACCGGACAACTTTCAGGGAGATTTCCGATGCGCGCGATGCTGATCCTCGGCCTGTCCACGGCGGCGCTGGCCGCCTGTGCCCCCAAGGACGAGGTGGCGGTGGGCAGCCCCGTCGCCGGCGGCGCGCGCGCCGTCGCGATGCTGAAGACCAGCACCGGTGCCGATGCCGGCCGCGCGACCGCGACCGAAGTGGCCGGCGGCATCCGCTACACGCTCGACGTGAAGGGCCTGCCCGCCGGCACGCATGGCGCGCATATCCATACGGTCGGCCGCTGCGACGCGCCCGACTTCACCACGGCAGGGGGGCACTGGAACCCGACCGCAATGAAGCACGGCAGCATGAACCCGCAAGGGCCCCACGAAGGCGATCTGCCCAATCTGATCGTCGACAGCGCCGGCCGCGGCACGATCGGCATGACCGTGCCCGGCGCGACCATGGCGCAGATGCTGGATGCCGATGGCGCCGCGATCGTCGTTCACGCCGGCCCCGACGATCTGATGACCGATCCCTCGGGCAACAGCGGCGGCCGCATCGCGTGCGGCGTGTTCACCGCGGCATAAAAACGCAAGCCCAGGGCCCCAGCCCTCACCCTTCCGCGGCTGCGCCGCTCCCTCCCTCTCCCGCCGGGAGAGGGAAGGGCACGCGACCGAGGGTCGTGGGAAGGGTGAGGGCGTGGCCGCTCAGGGCAGGTTAGTCAGCCACCGACACCCGCCGATACGCCGCGACCGCGATCAACACCCCCGCGATCTGCGCCAGCGTCGCCACGCCCGCCGCGAACGCGTGGACGATCGCGACGGCCAGCGGATTGGCCCCGCCGCCCTCCGCCGCGGTGCCGCCCAGCCAGCGCGCGACCAGCATGAACGGTTGGCCCGCTAGAACAGCGCCCAGATAGACGGTCACGATCGCGCCGAGCAGCGAGAATTGCGCCTTGCGCGTCAGCCGCCACGATCGGCCGACCGCCGCCATCGCCCCCACCGGCGCTTCGGCGAACAGGATCGGGCCGGCCAGCATAAAGCGGCTCATCAGCCACAGGCCGGGCAGCAGCAGCAGATACATGCCCGCCCCCGACGGGATCGACACGACCACCATCGCTAGAAGGTAGCGCGGAAACATCACCGCAGTCCGCTTCAGCGCCTCGCCCACCGTCGGCCGGTTGCGGTCGAGCAGCAGGCAATAGAGCAGCGCCGTACCGAAATAGGTGATCGCATAGGCGACGACCGAGCCCAGCCCGTAATCGCCGACCCAGACGTCCAATTTGTCCATCCACGCCTGCGCGCGCGCCTGCGTGTCGGCGATATCGGGATCGGGGAACGGCAGCGGCCCGACCAGCAGCAACAGCGCATAGGTCGGCACGAACAGGAACAGGCCGGCGGCGCGCACCAGCACGTCGGCCTCACGCCGGAACAGCGCCCAGGCGTCGCTCAGCAAGGCGGCAAGCGTGATCCTCACGCCGCGGCCCGCGCCCGCAGCATCGCGTCCCGCGCAACGAACGCGACATAGGCCTGCGCCGAAAAGACGATCGCCACTAGCGTCAGAGCGGTCGATGCCGCCTGTGCCGCCACGGTGCCGACGAACCGCACCGTCGCCACGGCATCGCCGCCCAGCACCAGCGCGGTGACGAGGCCTGCGACCGCCTGCGCCGCCCAGCTCGCGATCATCACGACGATCATGAACAGCAGCACCGCGCCGACCAGCCGCCATGTATGCCGCCGCGTCAACCGCCACGCGCGGCCGATCGCGCCCAGCCCCAGCCGCTCGCGCAGCACCACCGCGTACAGCGGCAGCAACCGCGCGCCGACGAACAGCAGCACGACAAAGGCGACCAGCATATACAGGCCGGCGAGCAGCAGCGGCCCGGACGCCTCGGGGCTCGCCGGCGGCGTACCGTTCGCCATGGCGGCAAAGTCCATATGCGACATCACCAGCAGCACGATCGCCGGCAGGAAGGCGATCGTGACGACGATGCCGAGCACCAGCATCACGCCCAGCGCGGGCAGCAGTCGTTCGGTCGCCTGCCGCTGCGCCACGGGGCGTGTCGTTGCCGGATCGGTGGCGGCGGCGATGATCGCCAGCTGCCCCCAGATCGACGCGATCGTCACCGCGATCAGCAACAGCACGACGATCGCCGATCGCAGGCCGCCGGCCGGCGCGTAGGATGTATAGGCTGCATTGATCACGCCCGGCACGAACACGGTCAGGATCGCGATGCCGGCCAGCATGCCGCCACGCCCGCCCAGCACCTCGCTGGTCCGGTCCCACACGTCACCCATCTTGACCATCGGCTCGCCCCCTTCGCGGTTCGCGCGCCGGACTAGCCCAACGTCCGCGGCTTGGCCACTCGCAACCGGTCCCGCACGACTTGCCAGCGTGCCGCCGCTGCCACACATGGCGAGAATGAGCGAGATCGACGTCGGCACGATGAATTCCAACGCTATAGACGGGGGCCGTATCGAATGGCGCGTGTCGCCCGGCCTCACCCCCTATGACGTGGCGCTGGCCGAGATGGAGGCGCGCGCCGCCGCCGTCCTGGCGGGCGAAGCGCGCGAACTGATCTGGCTGCTGGAACACCCGCCGGTCTACACCGCCGGCACCAGCGCCGCACCCGGCGACCTGATCGACGCGCGCTTTCCCGTCGTCGCGACGGGCCGCGGCGGCAAATACACCTATCACGGGCCGGGTCAGCGCATCGTCTATATGGTGCTCGATCTCGGCCAGCGCGGGAAGGACGTGCGCTGCTTCGTCCATGGCGTCGAAGGCTGGGTCATCGCGGCGCTCGCGGAACTCGGCGTCTCGGCGTTCCGCGCGGAGGGGCGCGTCGGCATATGGACGACGGACGGCGGCCCCGAGGCGAAGATCGGCGCGATCGGCGTGCGCGTGCGCCGCTGGATCACGCTGCACGGCCTGGCGGTGAATGTCGCGCCCGACCTGTCCCATTTTGGGGGCATCGTGCCCTGCGGCCTGCGGGAATTCCCCGTCACCAGCCTTAAGGCCCTGGAACGCAACGCCGATCTCGCAACCTTTGACGCCGCCCTCGCGTTGACCGCCCCGGCCTTCCTGTCCTCCCTCGCCTGCCCCGCATCCCCCCGGGGAGAAAACGAGGCTTGAGGGCGGGCCGTTATGCGATTAATGTCTACCGTGATTTGGGAATTAAAGGGCCAGCAAGCCGTCCAAATCCTATTCTAGGGAGCTTCCAATGCGTGCAACCATCTCCAAGATCCTGACCGGCTCGCTGATCGCCGGCGCCGCTCTCGCCGTGTCGGCCTGCGGCCCGAAGACCGAGACGACCACCGAGAACACCATGGTCACCGACATGAACTCGACCGACGACATGGGCACCATGAGCGACAACATGACCGCCGTCGACGGCGCGTCGAACGGTGGCATGATGGCCAACGACACCATGATGGCGAACGACACCATGATGACGTCGAACACCACCACGACCACGAACGCGATGTAATTTCCCGCTTCGGGTTATTTCATTTGCGAAACGGCCGTCCGGGCAACCGGGCGGCCGTTTTCGTATCGGCGCGCGCGGCAAGAGCTTTGGCACAGACCCATGGCCGAACGAGGCAACGCTTTGGCGCATTCGCGACGAAATTTGGCGGAACATGCTTAATCAGGGATTGGGTCGCCCGCCAAAACCATCTAGAATTGCCCGATATTGCTTCGGCGAGGATGGGTTCAGATGAGTAAGTTGCGGATGGTGTTCGCGCTGGGATGCGCGGCGACCAGCCTGGTGGCGGCGGCGCCCGCGTCGGCGCAGTTCTTCCTGCGATCGCACGATTATCATGGCGAGGAAGTGACGGGGACGGAGGCCAATCTGGGCCAGGTGCTGCCCGGCGCCACCCCGGTGGAGCTGCGCGCGGCGATGGCGTGGAACCTGCGCGCCGCGCTCAACGTCGCGGCGCTGCAATGCCAGTTCGAACCGACGCTGTTGACGCGCGAAAACTACAATGCGGTGCTGCTCGACCATAAGGACGAGCTGGCCGGCGTCTGGCAGACGCTGACGAAATATTTCACCCGCACGTCGAAGACCCCGCGCGACGGACAGAACGCGCTCGATCAGTTCGGCACGCGCACCTATTCGAATTTCGCCACCGTCTCCGCCCAGCTCAACTTCTGCCAGACCGCCAGCGAGATCGGCCGCGACGCCGTCTTCGCGCCGCGTGGTGGCTTCGGCCCGCTGGCGCTGTCGCGCATCCGCGAATTGCGCAACAGCCTGACGCCGTATGGCGAACAGCATTTCCAGCGCTACCTGGGTCGTGATTACGCCTCCAAGCCGCGGTTCGATCCGATCTGCTGGAACAAGAAGGGCGAATGGGTCACCAAGAAGTGCGGCGCCTTCGCCTGGCCACCCGCCGCCCCCACCACGGTCGCGGCCACCGCAAAGGGCACCGAGACGGCGCAGCGCTAAGGCGAACGGGCGCGGCTCGCCCCGCCCGTTCGGTCACCTGGCATGGTCCGGAATTCAATCCCGATGCGGCAGGCCGTTGGCGTCTTCTGCCGCCGCCCCATTCACCCGATCGTCATCCCCGCGAAGGCGGGGATCCAGAACCGCTAACCTTGCGGTTCTTTCGAAGACCTGCGCGTCTGGATTCCCGCCTCCGCGGGAATGACGGTTCGTGAAAACCAAGGGCGCCCCCGCCCCTATCGCAACCCCAACAGCTTGTGCGTCTGAAGCGACAGCCGCCAGTGCGGGCGCTCCATCACCAGCGCGATCGCGGCGTCGACATTCGCCTGGCCGGCGGCATCGTCCATCGGCTGGAGCAACCGGTGCGCGAAGTCCCAGCTTTCGATCGCGTCGATGTCCGTGCCCGGCTGCGGCCAGACGAGCTTCAATTCGTCGCCCGATCGCTGCACCACCTCGCTCCCCGCCTTGGGGCTGATGCACACCCAGTCGATACCGGGGTGGACGGGCAGCGTACCGTTGCTCTCGATCGCAATGCGAAAGCCCGCATCATGCAGCGCATCGACCAGCGCATCGTCGACCTGCAACATCGGCTCGCCCCCGGTCAGCACGACGAAGCGATCCGCCTGCCCCGCGCCCCATAAGCCCGCGACCGCTGCGACCAGCGCGCCTGCGTCCGCAAACTTGCCCCCGCCGAGGCCATCGGTGCCGACGAAATCGGTATCGCAGAAGCGGCAGACCGCCGTGGCGCGATCCTGCTCGCGCCCGCTCCACAGATTGCAGCCGGCAAAGCGCACGAACACCGCGCGCCGGCCGGCATTGACGCCCTCGCCCTGCAGGGTGAGGAACATCTCCTTGACCGCATAGCTCATCGCATCACACCCGGACGGCGTAGACCGTGGGATCGGGAATCCCTGCGTCTTCGAACCCCTTGGACCGCAGGCGGCAGCTGTCGCAGGTGCCGCAATGCACGCCGCCGGGCGCGGGATCGTAGCACGACCAGCTCAGCCCCATGTCGACGCCCAGCCGCTGGCCCTCGCGCACGATATCCGCCTTGGTCATATGCTGGAGCGGCGCGTGGATCGTGAAGCGCTGGCCCTCGACGCCCGCCTTGGTGGCGATCTCCGCCAGCCCTTCGAACGCCGCGATGAATTCCGGCCGGCAATCGGGATAGCCCGAATAATCGAGCGCGTTGACGCCGATGAACAGGTCGCGCGCGCCCGCCGCCTCCGCCCAGCCGAGCGCGAGGCTGAGGAAGATCGTATTGCGCGCAGGGACATAGGTGACGGGAATGCCGCCGCCCTCCTCGGTGCCGACGCCATCCTTGGGCACGGCGATATCGTCGGTCAGCGCCGATCCGCCGAAGGCCGACAGGTCGAGCGGCAGGATGATATGGCGTTCGGCGCCGAGTACATTGGCGACGCGGCGCGCGGCCGCCAGTTCGACGCGGTGGCGCTGGTTATAGTCGACCGACAGCGCGAGCACGCGATAGCCCTGCTCCCGCGCGCTGGCGGCGGAGATCATCGAGTCGAGCCCGCCGGAGACGAGCACGACGGCCAACGGTGCGGCCTGGTTCTGGTTCATCATGATCCGCCGCCCGCTAGGCGAATCGTGGCCAAAAGAAAAGGCCCGCACGGGGGGCGCGGGCCTCAAAGGGGAAGGGCGCAAGCGCCCTTTTAGGGAGAAAAGCGTGCGACGCTGAAGCATCCACACGCCTGTTTTAGCGGGAAATCCTTACTATCCGGTGCAGATTCGCCCCATGGCTCACGCCACCGCGGCGGCATCCGCCGGAATGGGGAATTTGGTCGCGCAGAACGCGCAATCGACCTGGATCAGCCCATTCTCGTCCGCCATCTCGCGCCGTTCCTCGGGCGTGAATTTGGCGAGCACGCTGGCGATATAATCGCCGGTGCAGCGGCAGCCGCGCGACAGGGGTGTCGAGGCGAGTGCGCGCACCTCTTCCTCCTCATTGAACAGGCGCCAGACCAATGTCTCGAGCGGCAGCGCCGGATCGGCGAGTTCGTCGACCCCCATCGTCCGGCCCAGCGCCTCGACATGCTCCCATTCGGGATGGTCGAGCCGCGTGTGCAGCCGCTCGCGCCCCACCTCGCCTTCGGGCAGGTGCTGGAGGAACAGGCCGCCGGCAACCGTATGCCCCTCGCCATCGCGCGCGATGCCGACGCTGACCAGGCTCGGGATCTGCTCGGACTGGACGAAATAGCTTTCGGCCGCCTGCGCCAGCGTGTCGCCGTCCAGCGGCACGATGCCCTGATAGCGCTCGCCGGTGGTAGCAAGATCGAAGGTGATGGCGAGATAGCCCTGGCCGAACAGCGCGAACAGCGTCGGCTTTTCCGGCATTTCGGCGAACTTGTCCGCGTCGTAATCGATATAGCCGCGCACTTCGCCACCGCGATAGTCGCACACCAGCAGGCGGACGACGCCGTTTTCGGTGCGCGTCTGCATCGTCAGCTGGCCGCTCGGGTCCTTCAGCGTCGAGCCGATCAACGCGGCGAGCGTCAGCGCCTCGGCGAGCAGCGCCTCGATCGCGGGGGGATAGGCGTGTGCGGCAAGCACGCTGTCGAGGGCCGGCCCCAGCCGCACGACACGGCCGCGCGCCGAGCGGCTGGGGATCGCGAAGCCGAGCGCGCGATCGAGATCGGTAGTGGATTGTTGCATGCCCGCGAGATGGGGCGTGGCACGGCGAGGGTCAACCGGTGGGGCCGTACCGACCCTCACCCTTCCGCGGCTTCGCCGCTCCCTCCCTCTCCCACCGGGAGAGGGAAGAGGCGCGCAACGCCGAAGGGTGAGGGCGGGTGCGGAGCGGCCGTTACAGCCCTACCGCCGCACGGCCTTCGCCAGCGCCCGCAGCCGCGGATGGCCCATCGCCCGCTTTGCCACCGCCACCGCACCATCGAATCCCGCCAGCGCCGCCAGAGTCGCGCGATTGGCCAACGTGGGCGTCAGCACCAGCAGGTCGACGCATTCCACCCCGCCGGTCGCGAACAGCCGCTTGTGCTGCCCCTCCCCTTCGGTGAAATCGAATCGCGCGAACCGATCCCGGAACAGGTCCTCGAACGCCGCTGCCTGTAGCACCGTGCCCGGCGACAGATCACCGAACGCCGGATCGTGGCCGACATAATCGTAGCGCAGCGCATGCCCCTGGGCCGTGCAGCACAGATAGGCTGCGGGCTTTCCGCCGATCAGCAGCAGCCACGCGCGCAGGCCATCCGCCGCCGCCCGCGCGCGCAGCCGTGCGACCGCCTCGGGCGCGGCTGGCAGGCCCGAATCGAGCAACCGCTCCTGATAGGTTCGTGCCGAAATACCGCGCGCGATCGGGTGAAAGGCATCGAAGTCCGCCGCGTCGCGATAGGCACGCACCACCATCCCCGCCGCCGCCACCTTCTTGGTCTTGCGCCGCAGCGTCGCGCGTGCCGACCCCGACAGGCTCGCCAGCCACGCCGCATGCCCGATCGACAGGTCGGTAAAATACCGCGTGTAGCGCTGCCGCTCCCGCACGATCCGCCCGCTCGCGGGAAGCGCAGCGGCGAGGGCCGCGGGCAGCGAGGTCACCAGATAGCCGTCGCCCCGCGCCGGCGGCAACGCGGGCAGCGCTCCGGCCAGCACGTCATCCAGCGCCAGCGGCACGCGCACCAGATCGCGCCGCACCGTGGCGAGCGTCCGCGCACCCACCTGAAAGCGTAAGGGAATCGCGCTCACCGGCGCCGTTCCGACACCCAATTCGACCAGGCCTGCTCCGCCTGCCGCGCCCGGCGGCGCCACAAGGCGGGGCCCAGCGGCCGGTCGTCCGCATCCAGCGCCAATACCGGCCGATCGGCGAAATGCCGCGTCGGCAACGCCGCCGCGCGTTCCGCCAGCCGTCGGCACAGCGCATCGAAGCGCCGGACATGCACCGCATTGGCATGCGTGCCCGCCCGATTGGCGAGTTCGAAGCCATGGCTGACGATCGTCACCGCCTGATGCGCCGCGGCCATCGCATGATCCAGCGCCGCCGCCGCCTCATGCCGCGACAGCGCGCACAGCTGGAACGTGCGCAGCCGCCCGGGCAATTCCTCGATCACCGTCACCGGCACCTCGACCAGCTCGCGCATCACCGGCGCGATCTGCGTCGGTGCCAGCTGGATGCGGCTCACCTGCGCCTCGCCGCCATTGTGGCTGCTGTCATAGGCGAAGCCCAGATCGGCGAGGGCCCGTAGCGTGTCGTCGTTCGCGGAATAGCTGCCCGCGCGAAACGCGATCGGCGGCGGTGCCCCCGCCGCGACCAGCAGCTCGGTCGCGGTGACGAGCAAGGCGCGCTGTTCGTCGGCGCCATATTCGTGCAGCTGGAACCGGCCGTAACGGGTCTTGCGATCGCTCTCGTCGGCCCCGCGCCAATTGGGGTGGATGTGCAGCTGCACCTCCTGCCCCGCCGCCAGGATCGTCTTCACCATCCGCCGCACGGGATCGATACCGAAGACCAGCGCCGGCATCGGATCGACGAAGAAGCACGCTTTCAGCCCATGGCGGGCCAATTGCGCCAGTTGAAAGGACAACCCCACCCCCGCCGGCTCGATCGAACGGGCATAGATCGTATCGACGTCATATCCCGCGGCATAATGGCGCCACGCGAATTCGACATCGACGGTCAGGAAGACGGAGGTCGTCATCCCCTCCGCCCTATCCGCCGCCGATGAACAAATGCCTAGGCCGGGTCATATTTCAGACCATAATGGCCGTAACAAATTATGTCTCGGCCGCTTTTGCGCTGCCGCCCGTCGGCCTTGGGCCACCGGATCACGCAAAACAACCAGCGCGGACCCGCTTGATCGCATAGGGCGACTCGGCCCGGTCGCCCTCCCGCGTGGCGGCAAGGGCCATCACGGCTGGATGCCGTAGCGCTTGTAATCCTCGTCGATCCGCGGGTTGATCAGGCGCGCGGCGGCGAGATCCGCCTTGCCTTCGGCCTTGCCCTGCCGCCCCAGGATCAGCCCGCGCATGTACAGGCTCGCCGCCAGCCCCGGCGCATTGTCGAGCGCGGCGTTGAGGTCGGCGAGCGCATCGTCGAAGCGGTTCATGCGAAAGAACACCATCGCCCGGCTGTCCAACGCCGCTGTGGTCGAATCGCTGAGCTCGATCGAGCGCGTGCAATCCTTCAATGCGGTATCGAGCGCGACGTTCAGCGTGCCCTTGATCCAGCATCGGCTGTTGAGCAGCCGCGGATTGCCCGGCCCTGCCGCCACCGCCTGATCGATCGCCGCGATCGCCCCATCCTTGTCGCCGGTGCGTGCGAGCACGTCGGCCTTCAGCGCGATCATGCCGGGCTTGCTCTTGCCGCCCGCATCGATCCGTTCCTGCACCAGCTCGATCGCCGCATCCTTTTCGCCGCGATCGGCGCGCAGCGTCGCCAGCGCCTCGACGGTATCGTCGTCCGACGGGTCGATGCCGCGCGCGGCGGTCAGATCGGCGAACGCTTTGCTGAGGTCGCCGGTCTGCCGATACAGCGCGGCGCGCCGGGTATAGGTGCTGGCATCGGGCGTGATCGCGATCGCCCGCGTCAGATCGGCGATCGCCTTGGGCCGGTCGTACGTCTGCTCGTAGAACCAGGCGCGATTGGTATAGACCTCCGCCTCGTCGGGCTGGTCGGCGACGCCGCGATCGTACAGCGCGGCGAGCTTGGCGAACCCGCCGGCGCGCTTCGTCGCCTCCACCCGGGCGGGCAGGTTGGGCAGATCGGCGGGCGCGACGACGCTCAGCAACCGGTTTTTGGCCGCGCTGATCGCGGCCCGGTTGGCGGCGATCTCGTTCGCGGGCACTTCGGCGCCCGACAGGACCGAGCGGTCGTCGATCGTCACCACGCCATTCGCCTCCGCGACGGTCCGCGTCACCGTCACCCCCGCCATCGGCTTGGCGAAGCTGCGATCGCCCTCCAGCGTGTAGCCCTTGCCGCTATCGGGCAGGCGGATGCGGGTCAGGCTGCGGTAATAGGCCCCGTCGCCCGTGGCGACCGGCATCGCCGCCCAGGCCGCGCGCGCACGATCGGGTTCGAAGGTCATGCCCGCCACCGTCCGGTCGATCACGCTGCGATAGCGTTGGTCGACGCGATTCCAGTCCGGATAGGCGATGCCGGTGACGGTCACCGTGGCCAGGCCCGTCGCGGCGTCATATTTCAGCGTGCGATCGACCACGGTCGCGGAGCCAATGATCCCCTGCGTCATCTTGTCCGCCATCTTGCGGATATCCTCGCGGCTCGCCTGCGCCTGCGCCGCCTGCAGCATCTGGCCGATGCGACCGCGCAGGTTGACCGTCGCCGTCAGCACCGCCGGCAGGTCGACGCCCGCACTCTCATCCAGATCGATCGTCGCCTCGATATGCGGCCGCGCCGGCGTGCGCATCGGCAGCGCGAGCAGCGGCGCTCCCGCTGTACGCACCGGCAGCGTCCAGCGGAACGGCGGCGTATCGCGCAGGTCGGCCAGCCGGGCGCCGGCGTCGGTGCCGTCCAGCCACAAGGTTTCGCCGTTCACGCTCGCGCGCACCAGGATATGGTCGAACGCGCCGGGCGTCGGCAGGCGATCGGGCAGCAGGTCGCCCAGCTTGCTGCTCGCCAGCACCGGCTCCGCCTCGATATCCAGCGCGCGCAGGATCGACAGCAGCAGCAGGGTCTTCGCCTTGCAGTCGCCATAGCGCAGCTGCCACGTCTGGGCCGGGCTCTGCGGCTTGTAATTGCCCTGATCCATGCCGTTGAACAGATAGCGGACCTGTTCCTGCACCAATTGCAGCGCCGCCGCGGTGCGCTGCATCGGGTCGCTGCTCGCCGCCTTGATCTTGGCGACCTCCGCGGACAGCGCCGGATCGGCGGCGATCAGCCCGTCGGTCGTATAGAGCGGCGCCATCACCTTCGACACCGCCGCCCAATCGGCAAAGCTCGTCGCCTCCAGCAGCCCCAGCCGCTGGAACCGCACCGGTACGTCATTGGGCAGGTCGGGCTGCTTGGCGAGCGGCAGCGGCACGCTGATCTCGCGATAGCCACCGACGACGCTCTCCACCGGCTTGGGCGCCTCGGCATAGAGTTTCCAGCGCACCTGATCGGTCGCCGGCCACAGCACGCGGGCCCGCGCATAGCCGATCTTCAGCGGCGCCGACGGCAGCGCCTGGAAGCCCTGCATCGCGCCCTGCAACACCGCGTCCTTGCGCGTGATCGATACGACGACGTGCAGGATATCGCCGACGCGCAGGCCCTCCACCGCCATCGTCGCGGTCAGCATGCCATCCAGCTGGCGCTGTTCCAGCTTCTGTTCGCGACGCAGCACATCGAACCCCGCCTTGGCGCCATTCGCGTTCGCCTTCAGCAGGTCGATACGCTCGGGCCCGCGGATGATCTCGGCGCGGTGGACGATCAGGTCGCCCGCCGCCGGCTGCCATTGCAGGCTGACCGTCCCTGCCTGCCCCAGCATCTCGGCCGTCGCGATCCGCGTCGCGGTGTCGGTGTACTGCCACACCGTGCCGCCCTCCAGCCGCTGCTGGTTGTCGAGCACCATCAGCACCGGCGAATCGGGCGTGACGCTGGCGGGATCGACCGCGGGCGCCGGCTTCACCCAGGCCGGCACCGGCTGGTACAGCACCTTGTCGGCCGCCTGCGCCGCCCAACTAGTCGACCCGAACAGCGCCACCAGCGCCAGTCGCCGCATCTTCATCATAATCCCCCCTGCCATCCCAAAAGCAGATGACGTCACATCACACGCCGTTCGTGCTGAGCCTGTCGAAGCACGCCCCTCCCCAAGCATGACGCTCGCGGCGACGGGCCCTTCGACAGGCTCAGGGCGAACGGTGCAAACGATCACCCCCGGATGACCCCCGCCCCCGATATCGATCAGTCTAGCGACCCACGATGCAGCGGCAACGCAGAAAAGATGAGGATGCGGTGGAAGAGCACGTATCGCTCTTCTTCGTCACCCCGGACTTGGTTCGGGGTCCACTCTGCGGCGAGGGGAACGGCAGGAGACTCTTGCCACCCCCTAGCGGCCCGGTGGACCCCGGACCACGTCCGGGGTGACGGGTCTCCTTGGGTTGCGCGCCCGAACCTCACCGCGCGTGGTAGAAGTCGTACACCTGCTGCGCGACCCCCGCCGACACGCCGGGCGCCTTCTTCAGATCCTCCAGGCTCGCATTGCGCACCGCGCGGCCGGTGCCGAAGTGCATCAGCAGCGCCTTCTTGCGCGCAGGCCCGATGCCGGGCACCTCGTCCAGCGGGCTCGCGCCGATCGCCTTCGCGCGCTTGTCGCGATGCGCGCCGATCACGAAACGGTGGACCTCGTCGCGCAGCCGCTGGAGGTAGAACAACACCGGCGCATTGACCGGCAACTGGAATTCGCGCCCGTCGAGCAGGTGAAACACCTCGCGCCCCTCGCGGCCGTGGTGCGGCCCCTTGGCGATGCCGACCAGGCACACGTCCTCGATCCCCAGGTCCTCCAGCACCGCCTTCGCCGCATTGAGCTGCGGCTTGCCGCCGTCGATCAGGACGAGGTCGGGCCATGTCCCGTCGTCACGATCGGGCGCTTCCTCCAGCTGGCGGGCGAAGCGGCGGCGGAACACCTCGCGCATCATGCCGACGTCGCTGTCGGTCGCCGCCTCATTCCCCTTGATATTCCACTTGCGATACTGGCCCTTGCGGAAGCCCTCCGGCCCCGCGACCACCATCGCACCTACGGCATTGCTGCCCTGGATATGGCTGTTGTCGTAGATTTCGATCCGGTCGGGCGGGTCGCCCAGGTCGAACAGCTCCGCCACCTCGCGCAGCAATTTCGCCTGCGTCGTGCTCTCCGCCAGCCGCCGCTCCAGCGCCTCGATCGCGTTGCGCTTGGCCTGGTCCATCAGCCGACGCCGGTCGCCGCGCTGAGGCACCGACAGCGCGACCTTATAGCCCGCGCGCTCGCCCAGCGCCTCGCCCAGCAGCGCGCCCTCGCCCAGCTCGCGGTCGAGCAGGATCGTCTTGGGCGGCGGCACTTCCTCGTAAAATTGCGTGAGGAAGCTCGCCAGCACCTCATCCTCGGGCACATCGTTGGTGTGCTGCGGGAAGAAGCTGCGATGCCCCCAATTCTGGCCGCCGCGGATGAAGAAGGCCTGGATGCCGATCACCCCGTCCTTGCACGCCAGCGCGAAGACGTCGGCATCGCCCACGCCCTCCGCGTTGATCGCCTGCGTGCCCTGCACGAACGTTAGCGCCTTCAACCGGTCGCGCAGCAGCGCGGCCAGTTCGAAGTCCATGTTCTCCGCCGCCGCCTGCATCTGCGCGCCGAGCTTGGCCTGCACCTTGGTCGACTTGCCGGCCAGGAAGTCGCGGCAATCGTCGACCAGTTCCTTATATCCGTCCTTGTCGATCCGCCCGACGCAGGGGGCCGAGCAGCGCTTGATCTGGTACAGCAGGCACGGCCGATCCCGCGTCTTGAAGAAACCATCGGTGCAGCTGCGCAGCAGGAACAGCTTTTGCAGCGCATTCAGCGTGTTGTTGACGCTGCCCGCACTGGCGAACGGCCCATAGTAGTTGCCCGGCGCGCGGCGCGCCCCGCGATGCTTCTGCACGCGCGGGAAATCGTGGTCGCCGCGCAGCAGGATGAACGGGAACGACTTATCGTCACGCAGCAGCACGTTGTAGGCGGGGCGATAGCGCTTGATGAGTTGCGCCTCGAGCAGCAGCGCCTCCGCCTCGTTGTTGGTCGTGACGATCGTCATCGACCGCGTCTGCGCGATCATCCGCTGGAGGCGCTTGGTGAGCCCCTTCACCTGCGTGTAGTTCGCCACCCGCTGCTTCAGCGAGCGCGCCTTGCCGACGTACAGCACGTCGCCCTTGGCGTCGTGCATGCGATAGACGCCGGAGCGCGTCGGCAGCGTTTGCAACACGTTACGGATCGCGGCGACCCCCGCCTCGATATCGGGGGTATCCGATCCGCGGACGGCGTAGGTGGCGCGTTCTTCGTTGAATCGATCGGGCGGACCGTAGGACGACATGCCCGCCATGTAGGAGTCGGCCGGGGTCGGGGCTAGAGGTTAACGCCCGCTCGGCAATCCCTTGCGCGACACCGGCGGCGGCGCGCCACCACCCAGCGCGGCGAGGTCATAGGCGAGCTTGCCCATCAGCTCCGCCGTCATCTGGCCGCCGCTCAGCGGCGCGAGCCGGCGCAGCGACAGCGCCTGGAACTTCGACAGATTCTCGTCGTCGCTGAGGCCCGGCATATCCTTATCGAGCACCGCCTTCGCGCGGGGATCGGCGAGCAGGTCGACAATCGGCGTGTCGAGCGAGAAATGCGCGTGAGTGGTCGATGCGGCTGCCGCTGGAGCGGGCGCTTCCGCCGGCGCGGGCGGCGATTCGGTCGCGGTATCGGGCTTGGCCTCGACCGGTTGCGCCTCGGGCTTCGGCGTCTCTTCGGTAGCGGTTTTGGGTTCGGCCGGGGCGGTGACCGTCTCGTCCGCCGGGATGTCGAGCGAGAATTTCCCCGCACGGTCCGCCGCCTGCGTCTGGGTTCCGATCAACAGCAACGACAGCAGGATCGACATGGCTACACCTCACCTCGCGCCGTGGCGCGTTGGGGACCTGTAGCACCGCCTGTCATTCCTCGTCACCCCGGACTTGGTCCGGGGTCCACCGGGCTGCGAGGGGTTGGCAAGAGGCTCAGGCGATCCCCTTGCCGCGAAGTGGACCCCGGACCAAGTCCGGGGTGACGGCAGGGGTGGGGCCATCGCCCCTCACGCCTGCGCGAACAGCTTCGTCCCCACGATCCCCACCACGGTCACCGCCATGAAGCACGCCTGCACCAGGCTCACCTTGTCGCCGAACAGCAGCACGCCGCCGATGATGACGCCCACCGCGCCGCAGCCGGTCCACACCGCATAGGCGGTGCCAGCGGGCAGGCCCCGCATCGCCAGCGCGAGCAGCCCCATATTCACGAACGACAGCACGATCGGCACCGCCGACGCCTGCCACGTCGCCAGCGTCGCCGCCCATTTCAGGCTGAGCGCCCAGCAGATTTCGGTAAAGACGGCGATTGCGAGGATAAGCCACGACATCGGATTGCTCCTGTGCGGGCTCGGACAAGACGGGACGGCGCCGGAAACCCGTGAAGAGACGCACGTCGGAAAAGAAAGTCCTCCCCTGCCAGGGGGAGGTGGCAGCGCGTCAGCGCTGACGGAGGGGGAGGATACGGCGAGGCCCGCCGTGCCTAATCAAGGCGCCGCGCCTGCGGAAACGCCCCCTCCACCACGGCCTTCGGCCGCGGTCCCCCTCCCCCGCTGACGCGAGGGAGGATTGAAAGATCAGTTCGGCCGGCCCAATCCGGCGATCGAGCGATCGATCATCGCGCGGTCGGCATCGGCGTCGAGCTTTTCGGCGATCACCAGCGCTGCCGCCTTGGACGCGGTCTCCGCCGCCAGCGCGCGGACCTCGGCGATCGCGGCGCGTTCGGCGGCGGCGATCTTGTCCTCGGCGCGCTTGGTGCGGCGGGCCATCAGCTCCTCCGCATCGTGCTTGGCCTTGGCGATGATCTGGTTCGCCTCGGCCTGGGCATGCGCGCGCATCGTCGCGGCGTCGGCTTCGGCAGCCTTGGCCTTCGCCTCATATTCGCCGCGCAGCCGCTCGGCCTCGGCGCGCAGCGCCTTGGCTTCGTCGAGCTGGGCGCGCACACCGGCGATCTGCTTGTCCAGGCTTGCGGCGATCTTCGCCGGCACCTTCACGAACAGCATGCCGATCAGCACGACCAGCGCGGCGATCCCGACCCAGCCGGTGGTGTTCAGGCCGAGGGCGGTCGGCTCCTCGACGTGATGCGCCGCGGGTTCGGAGACGTTGGCGGTCAGCTGGCTGCCGTCCCGCACGTTCTGCGTCTGCAGCCCCTGCGCGGTCGCGGCATCGGCGAGATTGGCGGCGACGGCGGCATCGCCAGCGTCACCGGCCGGCGTGTTCTGGGGGGCGGCCTCAGCCATGCGCGTTGCTCCTGCGCACCGCATCCGCGGCGGCATCGATGCCGACGGTCAGGCCCGACACCTTGGCCACCAGATCCTGCGTCACCTCGGCGGCGACCGCCTGCAGGTTCAGCATCGCCTGCGCCTTGGCATTGCCGACCGCGAGGTCGTGATGCGCGAGGCGTTCGGCGAGTTCGACGTCGATCGACTTGATCTGGCTTTCGGTCGCCTTGACCGCCTGCGCCTTGGCGGCGGTGGTCTCGGCATGCGCCGCGGCGCGCGCCTCGTCCATCTTGGCGCGCCAGGCCACTTCGACCTGGTCGGCGGCAAGGCGGGCCTGTTCGGCCGCGGCAAGGTCGCCCGCGATCTGGCCTTCACGCGCGTCCACGGTCGCCATGACCTTCGGGACCATCATCTTCCCGATCCCGAAATACAGGATGCCGAAGGTGATGAGCAGCCAGAAGATCTGCGAAGCGTAGGTGGCGGCGATCTGCGAAATCTGAGGCATCGAAACCCTTTAGCGCGACCTCGAACGATCCGCCGGACGCGAGTAAGCGCCCGGCGAACGCATCCGATGTTAGGCGACGAACAGCAGGATGATCATCGTCACGAAGGCGAGCAGGCCGAGCAGCTCGGCGCCCGCGAAACCGATGAACAGACGGCCCTGCTGGCTGTCCGCCGCGCCCGGATTGCGCAGCGCGCCTTCGAGGAACTTGGCGAACACGTTGCCCACGCCCAGCGAGGCAAGGCCCATGCCAATCGCGGCCAGGCCGGCGCCGATCATCTTGGCGGCTTCTGCGTCCATGTCAAAACTCCCGTATCAAACAGTTGGGTTGAAACTAAAAACGAAACTCAGTGCAGGTTGACGGCGTCGTTCAGATACACGCTCGTCAGCAGCGCAAAGACATAGGCCTGGATCGCGGCGACCAGCAGCTCGAGCAGCGTGATGCCGATCATCAGCACGAAGCTGGGCAGCGACACGAGCAGGCCGTAACCGACGCCCAGGTTCATGCCGGTGATCACGAAGGCGGCGAGCACCTTCAGCAGGATGTGCCCCGCGGTCATCGCGACGAACAGTCGCAGGCCCAGCGAGAAGGGGCGCACCAGGAAGCTCATCAGCTCGACGATGAAGATCAGCGGGATCATCAGCGGCGGCGTGCCGTGCGGCACGAACAGGGTGAAGAAGTGGAAGCCGTGCTTGCCGAAGCCCACGATCAGCACGATCGAGAAGCTGATGATCGCCAGCACGCCGGTGACGGTCAGGTGGCTGGTGACGGTGAACGGATGCCAGCCCGGCACGACGCCGACCGGCGACAGGCCCCACAGGTTGGCGAACAGGATGAACATGAACAGCGAGAAGACGTAGGGTACGAAGCGCTTGCCTGCCGGCCCGACGTTCGACGTCAGCATGTTCGACACGAAGCCGGTGAAGCCTTCGACCGCAGCCTGCCAGCGGCCGGGGACGAGCTCGCGCTTCATCCCGCCCAGCATGAACAGCCACAGGCTGACCAGCGTCACGACCATCCACAACGCGGAGTTGGTGAACGAGATGTCGTATCCTGCGACGACCCAATGCCGACCGAACAGGGGTTCGATCAGGAACTGGTGCATCGGATCGATTCTGCTGCCCGATTCTGCCGCCACGTGTGGCCTTTCGCTCCCTGATACGACAAACGCCCGGTTTACTCCGGGCGCTCGCCTGCAATCCGTAAGATCTGCCTGAACGCGACCGCGATTCCGAGGAACAGCATCACGATCAGCGCCCATGGGGTCGTGCCGAACCAGCGGTCGATACACCAGCCGATCAGGGCACTGCCGACGAGGCTTCCGATCAAAGCGGCGAGCACGCGATTGCCGAGCGAATATCCCGCATCGGCCGTCGGCGCCCCCTGCCCCGTCCGCAACGCTTCGGCGTGCCGGGCTTCCCTCAACCGCTCGTCGAGCGCGGAAAGCCGCGGATCCTCCGCGCTGGTGAAGTCTCGTCCGGTATCGTCATCCGCCACGCGCATCCCCTCGCCTGTATCGTTCAACCGGGGGAGAAAGCGCGCAGGGCGACCGATCCCGCCAAGGCGTGGTCCGTTTAGGTGGGGGTGCCGAGGGTGTCAACCGGTGAGTAACCCACAAGCAATTCCCCCCCGCCAGGGGGAGGGGCGTCCTCACACCACCGTTCGCGCTGAGCCTGTCGAAGGGCGCGTTGCCACGAGCGTCACGCTTGCGGAGAGCCGCCCTTCGACAGGCTCAGCGCGAACGGAACACAGATTCGTCCGCGCCTCCAGCGATCACTCGCACAGCCTTCACCCTTCCGCGCCTACGGCGCTCCCTCCCTCTCCCGGCGGGAGAGGGAAGGGGCCCGCCCCGGCGCAGCCGGGTGGGAAGGGTGAGGGTCGACAGCGGGTCTACCGCGTCACTTGCACCGCCCGTCCAGCTCCGGCGTGCCGGTGTTTTCCTTCCACTGGCCCGACGGCGTCTTGTACATCTCGCCCACCGGCACACGCGCGACGAGGTTGCAGCCGGTGGTGAAGGCGAATTGCTCGACCGTCGAACCATTGGCCTGCGCGCTCTGCGTATAGGCCGCCTTGCGCTTGATGTTGATGTCGCGGACCAGCGCCTGGATCGCGGGGCCGCCCTTCACCACGCCGAGATAGCCGTCGGGCTGTTCGCCGACTTCCTTCGCCTCGCGGGCCGCCGCATAGGCCGGGTCGCGCTGCGCGAACGCCGCGCCCGACAGGCCCGCCAGCGCCATGGCGGCGGCTCCGATCATCATCCCAGTCGTCATGCTGCTCTTGGTCATCAGAAAATCCCCGGTTGCTTGTCGATCAGCGCCTTCGCCTCGCCGTCCAGGCGGTACACCACCTGCTGCGTGACGCTGATGTTGAGGTTGATCTGGATCGGCTTTTCGGGTGCGGACACGTTGATGCAGCCGCCCAGCGTCGCCGCCATACCGATCCCGGCCATCCCCATCGCGATCCGCAATGTCGTGATTCGCTTCACCATCTTCAATCCTGTTTCGGTTGTGGCACGGGTGCGCTTGCGGGAGGCTGAATGACCGCCTTGCGCCGTTCGCGGTCGATCAGCTGGGGCAGCAGGCGACTCGGGTCGTAGAAGCTTTGCGCGCTGTCCAGCAGCCCGCGGAACGGCGCCTTAATCGTGATGTTGAACACGAAGGGCAGCTTTTGCAGCCGGCGGACGATGAAATTGCTCTTCGCGCCTTCGCCCTGCGTCACTCCGGCAAAGCGCACCGCGGTCACCATCTCGCCCGCCAGGGGGCCGTTCATGGATATGGTGAGGTTGCGATAGCGCAGCGATTTGAGCGCCTGGAACGCGATATTGCCCCAGATGCCCAGATCCTTCTGCGTCAGGTCGCCGACATAGGCGATGCTGCCCCCGCCCGGCCGCACCGTCAGCCGCCCGCCCTCGATCCGCCCGCCGTTGTCATCGAAGATCATCGGCAGCTCGCCGTCGAAGATGCCGGTGGCGTCGAGGTTCTTGAAATCGAACTGCTGGAGGAACTGGTCCGCCGCCACCCCGTCCAGACGGAAGGTCAGCCGCCGCTGGCCCGCCTGCGCGAAATCGAGCGTCGTCGGCAACAGCGTCATCGTGCCGCCCGCGAACGGCCAGACGCCGCTGTCGATCTGCACGCGCTGTTCGGGCAGCAATTGGTAGACGATCGTGCCGTCGGTCACGGCGATGCCGGGGTTGATCGTCTTCACCGTCGCCACCTGCGCCGGCGCGCTCGCCAGGCTGAGCAGGTCGCTGAAATGGATCGTCGTGCTCAGCCCCGACACCGGGCCGAACGCCGCGGCCAGCGCCGCATCCTTCGTCGCGAAGGTGCCGGTGGAGGTGACGCCGTCGGGCGTCCAGCCGATATGCGCATCGCCGGTGACGGTCGCACGCACTTCGGCGACGACGCCGAAGGTCAGCCGGGTCAGCAGGTCGGGCTGAAAATCCTTGGTGAAGACGATGCCCGGCACCGTGAGATCGGCGGTGCCCGCCCCCGCCGACAGACGATGGACGATGCGCACGTCGGCGACCTTCACCGCCTTCGTCGGCTCGTACAACGTGCCCCCCGCGGTGATCGTGCCATCGGCGAGGCGCAGCGTGACATCGCGCGCCGCGAGCGTCTTGAAGCGCGGATCGGGCGCGGCATCGTCGACCGTCATCGCGCCGGTCAGCGCCAGCACGCCGCCGCGCAGGTTCCAGTCGCCCGCCGCCGCGCCCAGCAGCAGCGGCACGTTGCCGATCTGGCCCGATCCGCCGGCGAACTGACCGGCAACCCCGCCACCCGCGATCCGGCCGGTCAGCTGCCCCAGATCGATCCGCGTCACCCGCTCCGGACTGCCCAGCCGCGCCGCGACGCCGCTGAGGGCGAACCCGTTATCCTCCAGCCGCAACTCGCTGCCGCTGGCCGCCAGCGTCAGCGGCGTACCGCCCAATCGCCCGGTCAGCCGCGTCGCGGGCAGGCGCACGCCGCCGCCGATCCGCCCGCGTTCCACCGTCACCACCGCCGCCGCACCATTACGCGGGCACACGCGCGTTCGTACCGGATCGAGCACCAGCCCCGCCACCGCGAGCCGCTGGATCGCGACGGCCACGCACCCCGGATCGACGCGCAGCCGCCCGCGCCCGTCCCAGTCGAGATCGAGCGGCGCCTGCAACCCCTCGATTCGCCCATCGCCGAGCGGCCCGCTAAGGTCGATCCGCGTCGTGACCCGCGTCACGCCGCCGCTGCCCGCGCTGAACGTCACCGGGGCCAGCGCCAGCCTCGCCCCACCCGCGGCATAGGGCGCGACGATCGCACGTCCGCGGATCGGCGCGCCCGCGCGGGCCTGTGCCAGCTGCACGTCCGCCTGCGGCAGGCCACCGCCCGCGATCTGCACCGCGGTATCGATATGCACGCGCCCCTGCGGCCAGCCGTACGCGATGCCGCTGCCGCCCCCCAGCCGCAGTCGCGCGCCGCTCGCCGCCGCGAGCGCCGCGCGCGTCACGCGCAGCTGGCCGCTGCCACCCGCCTGTCGCACCGCCAGATCGGCGCTGCCGTCGATCGCCTGCCCCGCCCGGCGCAGCGCCGTACTCAGCTGACGCACCAGCGGCGCGACCGGCGATCCCGCGCCCGTCCGGGCGTCGAGCACCGCCAGCATCCGCGGCGCGACCTGCCCCCCGGCCACCGTCACCGTACCCGCAAACAGCTGTTCCGCCCCGATTCGGTAGCGCCCTTTCACCGCCAGCGTCTGCGCCGCACCACCCGGCGCACGCACCGCCGATGCGGCGAGGTCCGCCCGCCCCTCGGTCGCCGTCGCATTGCCGTCGAACGTCGCCGATCCCTTCAGCGCCTTGGTGGACGCACCCGCCACCGCCACCGCCCCGCTCGCCAGCCGCGCCGAGCCACGCCACGCATCGAACGCCGGCGACAATCGCGCGTCGATGTCGGCCGCAACGCTCGCGATTCGGCTCGTCCCGCACGCGCCGCGCGCCAGTCGCACCGGCCCGGCCACCGTCGGCGCGCCCTTGGCGACCGTTACGCGCAGCGCCGCCTGCACGCCGCGCGCGACGCAATCGTTCAGCCGCAGCGTCTCGCCGACCAGCGCGACATTCCCCGCAAAGCCATCGTCCAGCCGCCCGCGCCCGCTGACCTTCAGTCCCAGCACGCCCGCCGGCGTCTCGACCCGCAGCCGCGCATCCTCGGCATCGACGAACAACGCCGGCAGCGCGAAGGGCGTCGCCTGGCCCGAGGGCGCCGGCAGCAGCCGGTCGATCGCCCCGAACGACAGCTTGCCGCCCACCCAGCGCGCGCGCAGCCGGACATGCCCCGCCCGCACGCCGACCACCTTGGCGCCGTCCAGCCCGATCCGCGTCTCCGCCTCCAGCCAGTCGGCGACGAGGTCGGGGTCGGCGGGATCGCCGAGCACCACATTCTTGAGCCGCTGCCGCCCCGTCCCGAACGTGCCGATCGTATAGCGCGCCGGCACGCCGAGCTTCGCCAGTTCGCGGTCGATGACGCGCGCCGCGATCGGCCGTCGCACGCTCCACAGCGCGATCAACACCGCCAGCACCACCAGCGCCACGCCGAGCGCGATGCTGCGGCGCCGGCTGAACGCACCGAAGCCCCGTCGCCGGCGGGGCAGCGTCTCGCGCGGCGGGTGGGCGGCATCGTCCATCACCGCCTTCATAGGCTTGGGCCAAGCGCGGGCGCAATCGTTGCACCCGCTCCGGCCGCGTCATAGGATCGCAGGCCATGGCTCCCGCCCCGCCCCCCGACGATGCCGCCGGTCACCGCAAGCGCCTGCGCGGGCGGCTGCTTGCCGGGGGTGGCGACGCCTTGCTCGACCACGAGCTGATCGAATATCTCCTCACCCTCGCGCTGCCACGCATCGATACCAAGCCGATCGCCAAGGCCTTGTTGCGCGAATTCGGCGGCATCGGCGGGCTGCTGACCGCCGATCCGGAGGCACTCGCCCGCGTGTCCGGCGTCGGCGACAGCGCCGCGGCGGCGATCAAGATCGCGCACGCCATCGCGATCCGGCTGCTGAAGGCGGAGGTCGCCGAGCGTCCCGTGCTCGGCAATTGGCAGGCGCTGCTCGACTATCTGCGCGCCGACATGGCGCATCACGTCATCGAACGCTTCCGCGTCCTCCACCTCAACACCCGCAACATGCTGATCCGCGACGAGGTGATGAGCGAAGGCTCGATCGACCAGGCCGCCGTCCACGTCCGCGAAGTGATCCGCCGCGCGATGGACCTGGGCTCGGCGGCGATCATCCTCGTCCACAATCACCCCTCGGGCGATCCCTCCCCCAGCCGCGCCGATGTGCAGATCACCCGCGCCATCGCCGACGCCGGCGCGCCGATGGGGATCGTCGTCCACGATCACATCATCATGGGGGTCGGCGGCCATGTCAGCCTGAAAGCGCAGGGACTGATCTAACCCCCCTCGTCACCCCGGACTTGATCCGGGGTCCCGCTAAACCTTCGGCGGCGGAAGAAGCGGGACCCCGGATCAAGTCCGGGGTGACGGGAAGGCGGAGGGCGCCCGCCCCCTCAAAAATCCGGCGCCGGATCGGCCGGCCCCACGATCGTCGCGGGCACGTACATCCGCCCACCATTGGCGAAGTTCAGCGTCAGGTTGAAGATCTTCCCCGGCTTCGCCCGCGGGTTGATGTCGAACAGCATCACATGCTTGCCCCCCGGCGCGAACACCACCTTGGC
This sequence comes from Sphingomonas sp. DC4900, assembly GCF_049896485.1. Lineage (NCBI taxonomy): Bacteria > Pseudomonadati > Pseudomonadota > Alphaproteobacteria > Sphingomonadales > Sphingomonadaceae > Sphingomonas > Sphingomonas sp. DC4900. The sequence goes on along the minus strand of NZ_JAFCUK010000011.1, from coordinate 14,521 downwards.
CCCCGCCGGCACCGCCACGCTGGCCAGCGGCTTCATTCCCGCCATGCCGCCCGCGCCGCTCATGCTCTCGTGAATCTCGGCACGGACCGCGACATCGGCGCTGACGTCGATCAGCGTCGCATCGCTGCGCCCGCCGTGCAGCGTGAAATAGGCCGCCCCCGGCCGCCCCGGCGCGGCAGGCAGGCGGATCCACGCATCGTCCGCGGTCACGCGATCCGGTCCGCCACAGCCCGACAGACCCGCGGCCATCACGCCCGCCAGAACCATCGCCCGCAAAGCCTCGCGCCGTCGCATGTCCATATCCCTTCCCGAAACGGGATCGTTTCACCCGCAGTTCCTATGGCCCGCCCCGTCTTGCGGCAAGCGCAACCCCACCTATATCGCGCCCATCAACGGGCACCTTTCGTCGCCGTAACGGGGCAAAAGGTTCCCTTCTCGTTTGTATTTTTTTGTTCGTGAGGGGCTCAGCAAGCACACATGGCTAAAGTAATCGGCATCGATCTCGGCACCACCAACAGCTGCGTCGCAGTGATGGAAGGCGGCAAGCCCAAGGTGATCGAGAATGCGGAAGGCGCGCGTACCACGCCGTCGATCGTCGCCTTCGCCAAGGACGGCGAGCGTCTGGTCGGCCAGCCGGCGAAGCGCCAGGCCGTCACCAATGGCGACAACACCATCTTCGCGGTGAAGCGCCTGATCGGCCGTCGCTTCGACGATCCGATCACCAAGAAGGACACCGAGCTGGTTCCGTACAAGATCGCACGCGGCCCGAACGGCGACGCGTGGGTCTCGGCCGGCGGCAAGGATTACAGCCCGTCGCAGATTTCGGCCTTCACGCTGCAGAAGATGAAGGAAACCGCCGAATCGTATCTCGGCGAGACGGTCACGCAGGCGGTCATCACCGTGCCGGCCTACTTCAACGACGCGCAGCGCCAGGCGACCAAGGACGCTGGCCAGATCGCCGGCCTCGAAGTGCTGCGCATCATCAACGAGCCGACCGCGGCGGCGCTGGCCTATGGCCTCGAGAAGCAGGACGGCAAGACGATCGCGGTCTACGACCTTGGCGGCGGCACGTTCGACGTCTCGATCCTCGAGATCGGCGACGGCGTGTTCGAGGTGAAGGCGACCAACGGCGACACCTTCCTGGGCGGCGAAGACTTCGACAACAAGCTGGTCGATTACCTGGCAGAGGGCTTCAAGAAGGATGAGGGCATCGACCTCACCAAGGACAAGCTCGCGCTGCAGCGCCTGAAGGAAGCCGCGGAAAAGGCGAAGATCGAGCTCAGCTCGGCCGCGTCGACCGAGGTCAACCTGCCCTTCATCACCGCCGACCAGAACGGCCCGAAGCACCTCGTCAAGACGATCAGCCGCGCCGACCTGGAGCGTCTGGTCGACGACCTGATCAAGCGCACGATCGAGCCGATGAAGAAGGCGCTGGCCGATGCCGGTGTCAGCACCGGCGACATCAGCGAAGTCGTCCTCGTCGGCGGCATGACCCGCATGCCGAAGGTGCGCGAGGCGGTGAAGCAGTTCTTCGGCAAGGAGCCGCACACGGGCGTCAACCCGGATGAGGTCGTCGCGATGGGCGCCGCCATCCAGGCGGGCGTGCTGCAGGGCGACGTCAAGGACGTGCTGCTGCTCGACGTGACGCCGCTGTCGCTGGGCATCGAGACGCTGGGTGGCGTGTTCACCCGCATGATCGACCGTAACACGACGATCCCGACGAAGAAGTCGCAGACCTATTCGACCGCCGACGACAACCAGGGCGCGGTGACGATCCGCGTGTTCCAGGGCGAGCGCGAGATGGCGGCGGACAACAAGCTGCTGGGTCAGTTCGACCTGGTCGGCATCCCGCCGGCGCCGCGCGGCGTGCCGCAGATCGAGGTCACGTTCGACATCGACGCCAACGGCATCGTCAACGTGTCCGCCAAGGACAAGGGCACGGGCAAGGAGCAGCAGATCCGCATCCAGGCCTCGGGTGGTCTCAGCGACGCCGACATCGACCAGATGGTCAAGGATGCCGAGCGCTTCGCCGAAGAGGACAAGAAGCGTCGTGCCGGCGCCGAAGCGAAGAACAACGCCGAATCGCTGATCCACACCACCGAGCGTCAGCTCGCGGACAATGGCGACAAGGTCGATGATTCGCTGAAGTCGGAAATCCAGTCGGCGATCGACGCGGCCAAGGCGGCGGTCGAGGGCGGCGATGCCGACCAGATGAACGAAAAGGCGCAGGCGCTCGCGCAGGTTGCCATGAAGCTCGGCCAGGCGATCTACGAAAAGTCGCAGGCGGCAGAGGCCTCGCCGCAGGGCGATGCCGGTGCCGAAGCGCCCAAGGACGACGTGGTCGACGCTGAATTCTCGGAAGTCGACGACCACAAGGCGTAAAAGCCACCCCGTCCCCCTGCCCGCACAACACATGCTTCGGCGTGACTTTTGTGACTTTCCGGCAGGGGGACAACGGGGTGGAACGTGGGGTGACAGAGAGATGAGCCGACACCCCATCCGGTCCGTGTTTCGAATACGCGGGCTGCATGTGGTATCGGCGTTATCCCCTCCCGTTCGCCCTGAGCCTGTCGAAGGGCAGGTGATGCCCACCGTGCTTCGACAAGCTCAGCACGAACGGCGGTTTGCGGATTGGATCGGGACCACCGGATCATCTCGCGCTAGAGGACGGGCATGAGCACCACAGTCGACTATTACGAGCTGCTCGAATGCGAGCGGAATGCCGACGGCGCGACAATCAAATCGTCGTACCGCAAGCTCGCGATGAAATACCATCCGGACAAGAACGCCGGGTGCAAGGATAGCGAAGCGCGCTTCAAGGCGATCAGCGAGGCCTATGACGTCCTGAAGGACCCGCAGAAGCGCGCCGCCTATGATCGCTTCGGCCATGCCGCCTTCCAGAACGGCGGCGGCGGCGGTGGCGGCGGGGCGCAGGACTTCGGCGGCTTCTCCGACATCTTCGAATCCGTCTTCGGCGAATTCATGAACGGCGGCCGCGGTGGCGGGCGTCAGCAGCAGCGTCGTGGTGCCGACCTGCGCTACGACATGGAAGTGACCCTCGAAGAGGCCTACCATGGCAAGGCGACCGAGATCACCGTCGACGTTTCGGCGCAGTGCGATACCTGCCACGGCTCGGGCGCCAAGCCCGGCACGCACGCCTCCACCTGCCGCCATTGCAACGGCCACGGCAAGGTGCGCGCGCAGCAGGGCTTCCTCGTCGTCGAACGCGCCTGCCCGGTCTGCCAGGGCTCGGGCGAGATCATCGCCGATCCCTGCCCCGATTGCCGCGGCGAAGGCCGGATCGAAAAGACCAAGACGCTCAGCGTCAACGTCCCCCCCGGCGTCGACGAAGGCACGCGCATCCGCCTGAGCGGCGAAGGCGAGGCCGGTCCGCGTGGCGCGCCTCCGGGCGACCTCTACATCTTCCTCCATGTCGCGCGGCATCCGATCTTCGAACGCGAAGGCACGACGCTGTTCGCACGCGCACCGATCAGCTTCACCACCGCAGCGCTGGGCGGCACCTTGTCGATCCCCGGCCTCGATGGCGCCCGGCACGACATCAAGATCCCCGCCGGCATCCAGTCCGGCAAGCAGCTGCGCCAGCGCGGCGCCGGCATGCCCGTGCTGCAAGGCCGCGGCCAGGGCGATCTCGTCATCCAGATCGAGGTCGAAACCCCGACCAAGCTCTCGACCCGCCAACGCGAACTGCTCGAACTGTTCCGCGAGACCGAAACGGGCGACGAATGCCCCGAAAGCCAGGGCTTCTTCGCCAAGCTGAAGAGCGTCTTCGCAGGCGAATAAGGTGGGATGGGGCGGCGGGGCGCATGCTCCCCCATCCCGTCACCCCGGACTTGATCCGGGGTCCCGCTTCTTCTTCCCCGCAGTAGAAGAAGAAGCGGGACGCCGGCTCAAGGCGGGGACGACGAAGGGGTGGTCGTATCGCCGATCCCGATCCAGTCGCAAACTGAAGCCACTCATATCCCCTCACGCCGATACCATCGTCAGAAAAGAATACCCAAAAGTCCTCCCCCGCCAGGGGGAGGTGGCACCGCGCAGCGGTGACGGAGGGGGAGGCAAGCAACGCCCTCACGTCGAAACACCACCTCAACGCCTTACCGACTAGCGGCGACACCCACCGCACCCCACCGTCACCCCGGACTCGATCCGGGGTCCCGCTTCTCCACCGCAGCAGAAGAAGCGGGATCCCGGCTCAAGGCCGGGATGACGGACAAAGGGAACAATCGCCACGCAGCGTCCCAGGCACCACCGCGACATCACTTTCCAATCCGGAAAATTATCACTTGCCGAATCGGAAAGTCTACGCCAATCTCTTTCCAACTTGGAAAGGGAACGTCATGGACCATAACAGCGCGAATGCCGCAGAGGCGCTGGCCTTCATCGAACAGTCGCGCCTGCGCCTCGCCGCGGCATCGGACGTGCCGCCGATCCGCCATGCCGCTTTCGCCGCGCTGATGGGCGGGATGGTCGCGAGCACCGCCGTGCCCTTCCCGCTCCGCTTCGCGATGATCGCCGGCCTGTTCGCCGCCATCGCCTGGATCGTCCGCTGGGACCGGCGGCGGATGGGCATGTTCATCAACGGCTATCGCGCGGGCAGGACGCGGCGGGTCACCGCGGTGATGCTGCTCGTCATCCTGCCGATCCACATGCTCGGCGTCTGGCTCGCAACCGATCGGGGCGTGACCTGGGCCCCGCTTCCCCTCGCGCTCGTCGCCGCCGCCATCGCCTATGCCGGCAGCCTGTGGTGGTGCCGCGTCTTCCGCCGCGAACTGCTCGGCAGCCTCGCATGAGTGGCTTCGATCCGGTCATCCACCCGCCCGCCCGCCTGCAGATCATGGCGGTGCTGACGGAGGTGCAGGATGCCGAGTTCGCCCTGCTGCGCACCACGACGCAGGTCAGCGATTCGGTGCTGTCGAAACATCTGTCGGCGCTGGTCGACGCGGGCTACGTCAGCCTGCGCAAGGCAAGCAGCGATGGGCGCTCGCGCACCTGGGCCGCGGCCACGCGTGCCGGACGCAAGGCCTTTGCGGCGCATGTCGCCGCACTCACCACGCTCGCCCGCCTGACCGAACGCCTCGCCCCCGAGTAGCCTCTTGCGCGCCGGCGCCTGATCGCCACAATACACCGCGAACGAGCCGGGGAGTGGGCATGCGCGGACAGGTGTTGGGTGTGGATACGCGGAGCGGCGAGGGGCTGGTCGCGGGCGATGACGGCAAGCGCTATCGCTTCACCCCCGAAGACTGGGCACAGCGCGGCGAGCCCAAGATCGGCGTGAAGGTCGATTTCGAAGCGGAGGGCGACCGCGCGCTCAGCGTCTTCCCGATGCCCGCCGAAGCGGGCACCCGCCACGTCCTGGCACCCCCGCCGCCCCGCGCACCGGTGAACGATCGCAACAAATATGTCGCCGCGATCCTCGCCTTCCTGCTCGGCACGCTCGGCATCCATCGCTTCTACACGGGGCGGACGGGATCGGGGATCGTGATGCTAGTCCTCAGCATCACCGTCATCGGCCTGCTCGTCACCGCGCCCTGGGCGTTCGTCGACATGATCCGCTATCTGATCATGTCCGACGACGAATTCGCCGCCCGTTACGAACGCAAGCGCTAGCGAAACAGCGCGCCGATCGCCTGGATCACCGTCGCGCCGCCGATCGGCGCGACCAACAGCAGCAGCACGTTGACGCCGATAATCGCCGCCAGCGCATTCTGCTGGCGCGGCGTCAGCTGCGGCCGCGGATCGGGCCGCTTGGGCGGCTGCCACGGCGGTGGCGGCGGCACATCGCGAAAGTCGACGAACATGGCGCGACGACGCGCAGGCGCAGCGCTGGTTCCGGCGGCGAACGAAAACCCCGCCGGCCCTAGCCGCCCCCTCGACGCCATCAGGCGAAAAGCGGGCGGGCGGGCCGATGGGTTACAGGGCGGAAATGATCACCCCGACCACCAGCGCCTGGGCCGCGATCGCCAGCACCGAGCTGGCCGCGGTTTCGAACATGCGCATGGAAGGTCTCCGTGCCGGCGGAATGGCCGGCCCCCGCGATATGTAGATCGTTACACGATCGCGCAATATTGTTGCTTGCAATGACGGATGCGTTTCACGCAACTGTAACAAACCTACGACGCCATCACGACCACCGTCCAGAAAGCCGCGCTTTCCGCCGGTGCAGCACGCGCTGCCTTGCCAAGGCCGACGCGACCGGCTGAGATTGGCCTTTCCCCTGTCGGAGGTGTCGATGTCCCGCCCGCTCATGCTCGCCCTTGCGCTCGCCGCTACCCTGCCGGCGGTCGCCGATGCCCGCGTCGCCGCGCCGCGTGTCGCCATCGCGACGCTCAACCAGCTGCCGCAGCCGCTGCCCCTGCCCTATGACGGCGCCGCCGACGCCAAGGCGCAGGTCGCCGCCGCCAAGGCGCGCGCGCTGAAGGGGCACAAGAAGCTGCTTATCGACATGGGCGGCAATTGGTGCCTCGACTGCCGCCTGCTCGCCGGCGTCATGGAGCTGCCGGCGATGCGCGGCTTCATGGCGAAGCATTATGAGGTGGTGACGGTGGACATCGGCCGCTTCGACAAGAACCTCGACATTCCCGCGAGCTACGGCATCAAGGGTCGCCTCGCCGGCGTGCCCGCGCTGCTGATCGTCGACCCGAAGACCAACCGCGTCGTCAACGCCGGCCGCGAAACCGCACTCGCCGACGCCCGCTCGCTCTCCCCGCAAGGCCTCGCCGACTGGCTCGCGCAATGGGCGTGAGGCGCAAATTCCTCCCCCGCCAGGGGGAGGGGGACCGTTCGGCGCCAGCCGAATGGTGGAGGGGGAGGTAAGCGACGCACGCCATTGCGCGTTTCGCCGCTTACCTCCCCCTCCGTCACCGCTTCGCGGCGCCACCTCCCCCTGGCGGGGGAGAACTTGGGATCAGCCGAACACCCGCGCGAAGATCGTGTCGACGTGCTTCAGGTGATAGCCGAGGTCGAACTTGTCCTCGATCTCCGCAGGCGACAGCGCCGCCGTCACCTCGGCATCGCCCTTCAGCAGCTCGAGCAGCGACAGCTGGCCGTCCGACTCCCACACCTTCATCGCGTTGCGCTGCACCAGCCGGTAGGCGTCCTCGCGGCTCACCCCCGCCTGCGTCAGCGCGAGCAGCACGCGCTGCGAATGGACCAGCCCGCCCATCTTGTTGAGGTTCTTGTCCATCCGCTCAGGGTAAACGAGCAATTTCTCGATCACGCCCGTCAGCCGCGCCAGCGCAAAATCGAGGGTGATCGTCGCGTCCGGCCCGATGTAGCGCTCGACCGACGAGTGGCTGATATCGCGCTCATGCCACAGCGCGACATTCTCCAGCGCCGGCGTCACATAACCACGCACCATGCGGGCGAGGCCGGTGAGGTTCTCGGTCAGCACCGGGTTGCGCTTGTGCGGCATCGCGGACGAGCCCTTCTGGCCGGGCGAGAAATATTCCTCCGCCTCCAGCACCTCGGTGCGCTGCAGGTGGCGCACCTCGGTCGCCAGCCGCTCGATTGAGCTGGCGATCACGCCCAATGTCGCGAAGAACATCGCATGCCGGTCGCGCGGGATCACCTGCGTCGAGACGGGCTCGACCGACAGGCCCAGCTTGGCGGCAACATGCTCTTCCACCGACGGATCGATGTTGGCGAAGGTGCCGACCGCGCCCGAGATCGCGCAGGTCGCGATATCGGCGCGCGCCGCGATCAGCCGCGTCTTGCAACGGTCGAACTCGGCATAGGCCTGCGCCAGCTTCAGCCCGAACGTCACCGGCTCGGCATGGATGCCGTGGCTGCGGCCGATCGTCGGCGTCATCTTATGCTCGATCGCGCGCGTCTTGAGCACGGCCAGCAGTCTGTCGAGATCGGCGATCAGGATGTCCGCTGCCTGCGCCAGCTGCACCGCCAGCGCGGTGTCGAGCACGTCGGACGACGTCATACCCTGGTGCATGAAGCGCGCCTGATCGCCGACATTGTCCGCGACCCAGGTCAGGAAGGCGATAACGTCGTGCTTGGTCACCGCCTCGATCGCGTCGATCGCGGCGACGTCGATTGCGGGGTTGGTGTTCCACCAGGCCCACAGCGCCTCGGCGGCATCCTTGGGCACCACGCCCAGCTCGGCGAGCGCGTCGGTGGCGTGCGCCTCGATCTCGAACCAGATGCGGAACCGGTTCTCGGGCGTCCAGATCGCGGTCATTTCGGGGCGGGAATAGCGGGGGACCATGGTGTTCCTTCGTCCTGACGGCTGCACGGTTCGTCGTGGCCGCATCGGCCGCGACTCGCGGATTTCCGCGGGTTCCTAGCAGCGGGGGTCGCAAGCCGTAAACCCGTGAGACTTGCGTTCAAATTATAATTCCCCATTTTAAGACGACGCGGCGCACGGTGAAATGATGCGCGCCGCTCGGTTTTAATAACGATGGGAGACCAGCAATGCTGAAATATGCTCTTCTCGCCGGAGTGATGACGATTGCTTCGCCGGCACTGGCGCAGCAAACGACCAATACTGCGCCGACCCAAGCCACGACGCAGACCGCGCCGCAAACTCAGGCACCCGCCGGATCGCCGGTAACCGACGCCCAGCCCGCGGCCACGCCGATGGATTCGGCAACGGCAGCAGCAGCGCCCGCCGACGCGACGCAGACCGCGGCTGCGCAGCCGGCCACCACGCAGCCGGCGACCGGCGCGGATCAGGTGGCGAGCGTCGTCGAAACCGAGTTCCCGACCTATGACGCGAACAAGGACGGCAAGCTGGAAAAGGCCGAATTCGCCAGCTGGATGGTCAAGCTGAAGCAGGCGAGCGACCCCAAGGCGACCGCCACCGACGCCAAGACCAAGTCCTGGGTCAATTCCGCCTTCGCCCAGGCGGACAAGGACAAGAGCAAGTCGGTGTCCAAGCCCGAACTGATCGGCTTCCTGAGCCAGGGTCAGTCCTGATCCTGACCGATCGATGAGAGGGGCCGCCGGAGCGATCCGGCGGCCCTTTTCGTATGCGCCCTCCGTGGAGGGCGAGAGCCTCCGCCCTCCCACTCCGTCATTCCCGCGAAGGCGTGAATCCAGACACGCTACCGTCGCCCCTCCAGCCGCAAGGTCAGAGGTTATGGATTCCCGCCTTCGCGGGAATGACGAATGGGCAAGTCTAGTGCGCGACCGGGCGCGTGTTAAAACAGCCACAACGACCGCCCACCACCCCCGTCACCCCGGACTCGTTCCGGGGTCCACCGGGCCGCGAGGGGGTGGCAAGAGGCTCAAACCACCCCCCCCGCCGCAGAGTAAACCCCGGACCAAGTCCGGGGTGACGGACGGAAGGCGGCACCCACACCCCCCAGCCCACTGGCAGACCCCCACCCCGCCCCCTATCTCCGCCGACAATGCCCCACCCCACCCGCCCGCTCACCGACGGCGAACGCGTCCTCGCCGCATCGGTCTTCCACGACACGATCGACTATGACCGGGTCACGCTATCCCGCAGCAAATGGGCCTTCTTCCAGCCACGCGACACGGTGATGGCGCCACGCGGCTGCATCCATTTCCACCCCAAGGGCCAGGGCTGGCGCGACGACTTCGCCGCCGCCGCGCTGCCCGACCAGGGGCTCTTCATCCATGAGATGGTGCATATCTGGCAGCACCAGCGGGGCATCTGCCTGCCGCTCGCCCGCCACCCCTTCTGCCGCTACGATTATGCGTTGAAGCCCGGCCAGCCGCTCCACCGCTACGGCATCGAACAGCAAGGCGAGATCGTCCGCCACGCCTTCCTACTCCGCCACGGCGCCCGCATCCCCGGCGCACCGCCCCTCGCCCAATACGAAACGCTGCTGCCGTTCGGCTAAGCCTTACCCGACCCCCGTCACGCCGGCCGAAGAGCCGGGGTGACGATCACAACGCGCTGAGGTCGATCGCCCCATGCCGATCGAGCCACGCCGGAGCCTCCGGCATCGGATATTTCAGCCCGGTCGCGCAGTTGAACAGCACGACGCGCTCGTCCTCGTCGACCTCGCCATCGCGCAGCGCCTGACGATAGGCCGCCAGCGTCGCGCCACCTTCGGGACACAGCAGCAACCCGTCGTTCTTCGCGCAATCGTCCACCGCCGCCAGGATCGCGGGGTCGCCGACGCCCACCGCCTTGCCACCGCTCTCGCGCACCGCGCGCAGGATCAGGAAGTCGCCGACCGCGCGCGGCACGCGGATGCCCGCGGCGACGGTATGCGCGTCCTCCCACCGTGTCGCATGCTCCTCGCCTGCCTCGAACGCGCGCACGATCGGCGCGCAGCCCGACGCCTGCACCGCATACATGCGCGGCCGCTTGGGCCCGATCCAGCCGAGCCGCTCCAGCTCGTCGAACGCCTTCCACATGCCGATCAGCCCGGTGCCGCCGCCGGTGGGATAGAAGATCGCATCGGGCAGTTCCCAGCCCATCTGCGCGGCCAGTTCCAGCCCCATCGTCTTCTTGCCCTCGATGCGATAGGGCTCCTTCAGCGTCGAGAAATCGAACCAGCGCCCCTCGGCGGCGCCCTTCCCCACGATCGCACCACAATCGTCGATCAGCCCGTTGACGCGATAGACGCGCGCGCCCTGCATCGCGATCTCGCGGACGTTCACCTCGGGCGTATCCTCGGGGCAGAAGACGATCGTCTCGATCCCCACCCGGCTGGCATAGGCCGCCAGCGCCGCGCCGGCATTGCCGTTGGTCGGCATCGCGATCCGCGTGACGCCCAGCTCCTTCGCCATCGCGACCGCCATCACCAGCCCGCGCGCCTTGAAGCTGCCCGTCGGCAAGCGGCCTTCGTCCTTGACGAGGACGTTGCCACCGCCACCGCTCTTCACCAACGGAATCAGCGGCGTCTCGATCTCGCCCAGGCTGACGATGTTCTCCGTGCGCCGGACGGGCAACAATTCGCGCCACCGCCACAGATCGGTCGGCCGCGCGATGAGCGCGTCCTTCGCCAACGCAGCCCGCACGCCGTCGAGGTCGTAGCGCACCAGCAACGGCCGTCCGGCGCGCGACAGGCCATGCAGCTGGTCCGCCTCATAGCGCTCGCCGGTCAACGAGCATTCCAGATGGGTGACGAACGTCTGGCGATCGGCGGTGAGATTGGAGTTCATGCCAATCTCTTAACCCGACCTAGTCGCCAAACTCCAGTGCCGCCGCGGCGCCACCCGACAGGTCGAGCGGGCGGTTCGGTTCGACAGGGCAAGGCTCGCCACCCGGCTCGCCGCGCCGCCGCGGCGTGTGTCGCCGGCGGCGCGATGCCCGTGATCGTGCGAACGTATCCAGCGCCTCGGCCAGCGACAGTTCGACGGGCCGGCCACTGGGCGGATCATGGCGCGGCCTCATCGGATCAATCCGGCTTTTTCGCCACGCCGACCAGCGCCGGGCGCAGCAGGCGGTCCTTGATCATATAGCCCGCCTGCATTTCCTGCACGATCGTGCCCGGCGCGGCGTCGCTCGGCACTTCCATCATCGCCTGGTGCTTGTTGGGATCGAGCGTCGCGCCCATCGCCTCGACCTTTACGATGCCGTTGCGCGCAAACACGCTGTCGAGTTCGCGGCCGGTCGCTTCCAGCCCGGTGACGAGGCCCTTCAGCTTCTCGTCCGCCCGCAGCTCGGCCGGAATCGCCGACAGCCCGCGCGCCAGATTGTCCGCCACCGACAGGATGTCGCGCGCGAACGACGTGGTCGAATAGGCGCGGGCATCGGCGATTTCCTTTTCGGCGCGACGGCGCACGTTCTGGATTTCGGCCTGCGCGTACAGCACCTGCTGCTTCGCATCGGCCAGCTGGTTCTCCAGCTCGGCCACGCGGTCATGCTCCGCCACTTCGGGCGCCGCCGCCGCCGTATCCTGGCGCAGCGCCTCGGCGTCGGTCTTCGTCTCTTCGGTCATGTACATCCCTGTTTGTCGTCGTCAGCCCATCAAACGGGCAAGCGTTGCCGCCGTGAAATCCACCATGGGCACGACGCGCGCATAGTTCAACCGCGTGGGGCCGATCACGCCGACCACCCCGACCACCCGCCCACCGGGTCCGCGGAACGGCCGCGCGATGACGGAGCTGCCCGACAGCGCGAACAATTTGTTCTCCGCGCCGATGAAGATGCGCGTCGCATCACCCGCGCGGGCGCTGTCGAGCAGCTGCGCGATCTCCTGCTTGCCCTCCAGATCGTCGAGCAGGTCGCGCAGGCGTTCCAGGTCGGCGGCGGCGGCGGCATCGATCAACCGCCCCTGCCCGCGGACGATCAGCACCGGGCGGCGCGCATCGTCCTCGCTCCACACCACCAGCCCCGCCTCGACCAGCGCGCGCGCCGCGCCGTCCAGCGCGTTGCGATCGGCGGCCAGCTGCCGCTGGATCCGCGCCCGCGCCTCGCCCAGCGTCAGCCCGGCGAGCGTCGCGGTCATGTAATTGCCCGCCTCGATCAGCGCCGACGGCGTCATCCCCGCGGGCAGCGCGATGACGCGATTCTCGACGCTGCCGTCCTCGCTGACCAGCACCGCCATCGCCTGCGTCGGCGACAGGCCGATGAACCCGATCGAGCGCAACGGCACCTCGCGCTTGGGCACCATCACCAGGCCGGCACAGGCCGACAGGCCGGACAAGGCCGCGGTCGTCGCCGCCAGCGCTTCCTCGACCGGGCCATGATGCCCCGCACGCGCCTCGATCGCCGCGCGTTCCTCGGCAGAAGGTTCGAGCGCCTGCATCATCCCGTCGACGAACAATCGGAGGCCGCGCTCGGTCGGGATGCGCCCCGCGCTGGTATGCGGGCTGGCGAGCAGGCCCAGCTCCTCCAGCTCCTGCATCACGCCGCGAATGGACGCCGGCGACAGGTTGAGCCCCGATGCCGCGGCGATCGTCTTCGACCCCACCGGCATGCCGCTCTCGACATAACCATCGACGACGGCACGAAAGATATCGCGCGCGCGGTCGGTCAATTCGGTGACGGGCGGAGCCATAGGTGCAATCTAGGGCAGTTTGCGGGGCGGGCAACTGCTTGCCCCTCCCCTCTTCGTCACCCCGGCCTTGAGCCGGGGTCCCGCTTCTTCTCGTCCATGGAAAAAGCGGGACCTCGGATCACGTCCGGAGTGACGAAGGAAAAGGCACCAATACCAACACCGCTGGCATCCCCCCGCCGTCCGGTCTATCGCCACGCCACATCCCAAGGAGACCTCCATGCGCCCCAGCGGCCGCGCGCCAGACCAGATGCGCGACATCACCATCACCCCGAACTTCACCCGCCATGCCGAAGGATCGGTGCTGGTCGCGTTCGGTGACACCAAGGTGCTCGTCACCGCCAGCGTCGAAGAGCGCGTGCCGCCGTTCCTCCGCGGCAAGGGCGAAGGCTGGGTGACGGCCGAATATGGCATGCTGCCCCGCGCGACCCACACCCGCGGCAACCGCGAAGCCGCCAAGGGCAAGCAGTCGGGCCGCACGCAGGAAATCCAGCGCCTGATCGGCCGATCCTTGCGCTCGGTGGTCGACATGAAGCTGCTCGGCGAACGCCAGATCACGCTCGATTGCGACGTGCTGCAGGCCGACGGCGGCACGCGCACCGCGGCGATCTCGGGCGCATGGGTCGCGCTGCGCCTCGCGGTCAACACTTTGCTCGCCAGCGGCAAGCTGACCGCGGACCCGATTCTGCAGAAGGTCGCCGCGGTCAGCTGCGGCATCCACCAGGGCACGCCGGTCCTCGACCTCGACTATCTCGAGGACTCCGCCGCCGACGCAGACGGCAATTTCGTCCTGCTCGAAAACGGCAACATCGCCGAAGCGCAGGCGACCGCCGAGCACGCCACCTATGACGAAGAGGCACTGCTTCGCCTGCTCCGCCTCGCCCGCATCGGCTGCGCCGAGATCTTCGCCGCCCAAGACCGGGCCGTGAAGTGAGCGGCGAGGGCGACATCCCCCAGGCGATCCGCAAGCTGCGCCCCGGCCAGCTGGTCATCGCCAGCCACAATCCCGGCAAGGTGCGCGAGATCGCCGAGCTGCTCGGCCCCTATGGCGTCGAGCCGATCTCGGCGGGCGAACTCGACCTGCCGGAGCCGGAAGAGACGGGCACCACCTTCGTCGCCAATGCCGAGCTGAAGGCGCGCATCGCCGCCGACCTCAGCGGCCTGCCCGCGCTTGCCGACGACAGCGGCCTGTGCGTCGATGCGCTGGGCGGCGATCCCGGCATCTTCTCGGCACGCTGGGCGGGCGAATCGAAAGACTTCGACCTCGCGATGCGCCTGGTCGAGGACCGCCTGAACGAAGAGCCCGACATGGCACGGTCGGCGCATTTCGTCTGCGCGCTCGCGCTCGCCTGGCCCGACGGCCATGTCGAATGGTTCGAAGGCCGCGTCGACGGCACGCTGGTCTGGCCGCCGCGCGGGGGCAACGGCTTCGGCTATGACGCGATGTTCCTGCCCGACAACGTCCTATGTCGGGAAGCAGCGGCGGGTTTTGGCCAGCAGATATCCATGCGCCGACAACCGTCGGCGCGGCATGCAATCTGAGCCAGATGGCTCCCACCGTCAACGGGATCGCT
>NZ_JAFCUK010000010.1:0-137405 GCF_049896485.1 Sphingomonas sp. DC4900 | reverse complement strand
TATGAACGTCCAGACCAACGTATTTCACTGCCTCCGTCATGACTCGTCTCCGCTGCTGACAAATCCATCATCAGCATCTCAGATTCGAGCCTCCAAGGCTCCGGCAGTCATGGGGTCTAAGCACATGGACGCCTTCCAATTCATCCGCGACGTGCCGGTCGACTGGTCGGACACGCGCGTGCTGAACGGTGAGGTTGGCGATTACGTCACCGTGGCGCGCAAGGATCGCGCGAGCGACGACTGGTATCTCGGCAGCATTACCAACGACAGCGGCCGGACGCTGAACGTCGCCCTCGACTTCCTTGATCCGGGCCGCAGCTATACCGCCGAAATCTACCGCGACGGCACGGGCGCGGACTATCGTACCGACGCCCGCCACGCGATCGCGATCGAAAAGCGCCAGGTAAAGAAGGGCGACACGATGACACTCGCTTTGGCGCCCGGCGGCGGTCAGGCGATCCGGTTCGTGGCCAGCGGCAAGGCCCGCCGGAAGTAAGTGGACGCGCGGCTGCCTGTCCATAACCGTCACCCCGGACTTGTTCCGGGGTCCACTCGTCCGCGGGGGGAACGCCTGAGCCTCTTGCCCGTCCCCCCGTTGCACAGTGGACCCCGGACCAAGTCCGGGGTGACGGAGAAGATGGGGGCAGGCGACGGCGCTTCACCGATGACCCCACCGCCCCCCTCGATCGCCATCCTCGGCGGCGGCACCGCCGGGTGGATGGCGGCGTGCCTGATGGCGAAGGCATGGCCGCAGGCGCGCATCACCGTCATCGAATCCCCCGACATCGGCATCGTCGGCGTCGGCGAAGGATCGACCCCGCAGCTCAAGGCGCTGTTCGATACGCTCGGTCTCGCCGAGGCCGACTGGATGCCGGCCGCCGACGCGACCTACAAGGCGGGCATCGCCTTCCATGGCTGGGCCGACGACACGCCCGCCTATTTCCACCCCTTCGCCGGCCAGATTGACCTCCATACGCAAGGTGCCTTTTTCGCTAGCACTCGCGCACGCCGTCATGGCGCCGACGTTCCCGCGCATCCGGACCGCTTCTTCCTCAACGCGAGGCTGGCCGAAGCGGGCCGTGCCCCGATCGCGCCGGCACACTTCCCGTTCCGCATCGGCTACGGCTACCATTTCGATGCGCATAAGGTCGGGCATGTCCTGCGCGACGCGGCGCTGGCCCGCGGCGTCGTCCATCTGCCGCGACGCGTGCGGGACGTCGTGGTCGATGCGGCCGGTCAGGTCGCCGCACTGACGCTGGAAGAAGGGGATGCCGTCCGCGCTGACCTGTTCGTCGACGCCAGCGGTTTCGCCAGCGTCATCGCGCAACAGGCGCTTTGTGTGCCGTTCCGCTCCTTCGCAAACACCCTGTTCGCCGACCGTGCCGTGGTGATGCCCACCCCGCGGCAGGGCGCGCTGCCGGTCCAGACCAAGGCGACCGCGCTGTCCGCCGGCTGGGCCTGGGACATTCCGCTGACCAGCCGCACCGGCAACGGCTATGTCTACGCCTCACGCTACCTGTCGCCCGACGCGGCCGAAACGGAGCTGCGCCGTCACCTCGGCCTGCTCGATGCCGACGTCGCCGCCCGCCACCTCAGCATGAAGGTCGGCCGCGTCGAGACGAGCTGGACCGCCAACTGCCTCGCGATCGGCCTTGCCCAAGGCTTTATCGAACCCCTCGAAGCGACGGCGCTCCACATCGTGCAGGCGACGATCGAAGGCTTCATCGGCGCCTATGAGGCCGGCAGCCGCGACGCCTTCAACGCCGCGATCGCGCGCCGCTACGACGGCATCCGCGACTATATCGTGGCCCATTACCGCCTCAATCGCCGTAGTGGAGTCTTCTGGCGCGACGTCGCCGCCAACGACGATCTGTCGGACGATCTGAAGGCGATTATGACCGCGTGGTTCACCGGCGGCGACGTCGCCGCGGTGATCGAGGGGCGGGGCCTCGCCGGCTATTATGCGCCCATGTCGTGGGAGGTTCTCTTGGCCGGCTACGGCACCTTCCCCGACGCGACGCGGCTGCGCACGGCTCCGGCCGTCGCGGATCTCGCCGCCATCGATACCTTGCTGAGCGGATGCCTGCTCAACTTCCCAGATCATCAGGCCGCGCTAGACGGCCACCGGAGGATGCCATGACCCCCACTGCCACTCGCCCGCGCCAAAGCTGGGCGGGCCTCTGGAATATCTCGTTCGGCTTCTTCGGTATCCAGATCGGCTTCGCGCTGCAGAACGCCAACATGAGCCGCATCTTCCAGTCGCTCGGCACCAGCCTCGACGATCTGCCCGCGCTGTGGGTCGCGGCGCCGCTGACCGGCCTGCTGGTACAGCCGGTGATCGGCCATCTCAGCGACCGCACCTGGCTCGGCCGGCTGGGGCGGCGGCGACCGTATTTCCTCGCCGGTGCGATCCTGGCGGCGATCGCGCTATTGCTGATGCCAGAAAGCCCGGGGCTGCTGATGGCGGCGCTGCTGCTGTGGCTGCTCGATGCCTCGCTCAACGTTTCCATGGAGCCGTTCCGCGCCTTCGTCGGCGATATGCTCGACAAGGATCAGCATGCTGCGGGCTATGCGGTGCAGACCGCGTTCATCGGCGCAGGCGCGGTGTTCGGGTCGATCTTCCCCTGGCTGCTCGAACATCTCGGCGTGTCCAACCAGGCAGCGGGCGGCGGCATTCCCGACACCGTACGCTATGCCTTCTGGTTCGGCGGCGCGGCGCTGTTCCTCGCCGTGCTGTGGACCGTGCTGACGACACGCGAATATGCGCCCGATGAAATGGCGGCGTTCGATGGCTCCGCGACGGAGGACCATGGCCACACGCTCCGTATCCTCGCCGCGCGTCGGTATGGCACCAGCATCGCGTGGATCGTCGCGGGCGCGATCGTGGTCGTCGCCGTCGCCGCGATGCGGCTGGAGAAGGAGGTGTACCTGCTGGGCGCGCTGCTCGCCGGCTATGGCCTTGCCAGCATCGTCGCGATCGCCCGCGCGCGGGCGGGGCATGCGGCGGGCATGCTGGGCCATATCGTCGGCGATTTCGGCGGCATGCCGCTGCTGATGAAGCGACTGGCGGTCGCGCAATTCTTCAGCTGGTCGGCGCTGTTCATCATGTGGATCAACACCACGCCGATCGTCGCCGGGGCCTTCTACGGCGCGCCGGACGCTACGAGCCCGCTGTATCAGGAGGGCGCGAATTGGGTCGACGTGCTGTTCGCCACCTATAACGGCATTGCCGCGGTCGCCGCGCTGACGCTGCTGCCGGTGCTGGCGAGGCGGATCGGGCAGGCGAAGACGCACATCATCGGGCTGCTGTGCGGCGCGGCGGGCTTTGCCAGCTTCTTCGTCATCACCGATCCCAAGTGGCTGCTCGCCAGCGAGATCGGCATCGGCATCGCCTGGGCGTCGATCCTCGCCATGCCGTACGCGATCCTCGCCTCCAGCCTGCCGCAGCGCAAGCTCGGTATCTACATGGGCCTGTTCAACGTCTTCGTCGTCGTGCCGCAGCTGCTGGTCGCGACGGTGATGGGGTCGATCACCAAGCACTTCTTCCCGACCGAACCGATCTGGACGCTGGCGTTCGCGGCCGGAGCGCTGCTGCTCGCGGCGATCGCGATGACGCGGGTGGAGGCGGCGCGCGTCCCCGGCTAGAGCGGCGTGGAACGCGAGCGGGGGACGAGACGATGCCGACGACATTGGTGACGGGCGTGGCGGGGTTCATCGGCATGAGCACCGCCGATGCGCTGATGGCGCGCGGCACGCGGGTGATCGGCGTGGATTCGATCAACGATTACTACGACCCCGCGCTCAAGCACGCGCGCCTCGCCCGCCTGACCGAACGCTATGGCGACCTGTTCACCTTCCTCCACGTCGACTTCGCCGATGCCGCGGCGTTGAAGTCCGCGCTGGAGCCGCACGATTTCGATCGCATCGTCCACCTCGGCGCCCAGCCTGGCGTGCGCTATTCGATCGAGCATCCCGAGGCCTATGGCCAGTCCAACCTCGTCGGCCACCTCAACCTACTCGAGGTCGCGCGGCACCGCGGCGTCGCGCATATGGTCTATGCCTCGTCATCGTCGGTCTATGGCGGCAACACCTCCGTGCCGTTCCGGGTCGAGGATCGCGTCGACCGGCCCGTCTCGCTCTATGCCGCTACCAAGCGCGCGAATGAGGTGATGAGCGAAAGCTACGCGCACCTTTATCGCCTGCCGCTCACCGGCCTGCGCTTCTTCACCGTCTATGGCCCATGGGGGCGGCCCGACATGATGATGTGGATCTTCACGCGCGCGATGTTCGCGGGCGAGCCGATCCCGGTATTCAACGACGGCCAGATGGAGCGTGACTTCACCTTCATCGCCGACATCGTCGCCGGCGTGATCGCGGCGCACGACAATCCGCCGACCGACGACGGGGCGGAGAAAGCCGGCGGCAGCGTCGCGCCGCATCGTCTCTACAATATCGGCAACAACCGGTCGGAACCGTTGGGCCGCGTGATCGAGGTGCTGGAACTGGCGACGGGCCGCCAGGCGATCCGCCGCAACCTGCCGATGCAGCCCGGCGACGTCGTCCGCACGGCGGCGGATATCGACGCGATCGCGGGCGACCTCGGCTACCGACCGACGACGTCGATCGATGTCGGCGTGCCGGCGTTCGTCGACTGGTATCGCGCCTACCACCGGCTGTAGACGGCGCCCCCAGCCGACGCCTCAGCCGGCCGCCTTCGCCTCTGCGCGATAGCGGTGGAGCAGCGGTTCGGTGTATCCATTCGGCTGCTCGACGCCTTCGAATACCAGCGCGCGCGCCGCCTGCCAGGCCAGACTGTCCGGATGCCCGCTCATCGGCCGGTACAGGGGATCGCCGGCATTCTGGGCATCGACCTTCGCCGCCATGCGCGTGAAGGCGGCATCGACCTCGGCCGGCGTCGCGACGCCGTGCAGCAGCCAGTTCGCTATATGCTGCGAGGAGATGCGCAGCGTCGCGCGATCCTCCATCAGGCCGATGTCGTGGATGTCGGGCACCTTCGAACAGCCGATGCCCTGATCGATCCAGCGCACGACATAGCCCAATATGCCCTGCGCATTGTTGTCGAGTTCCGCGCGCACCTCGTCCGGCGTCCAGTTCCGCCCGGCCTCGGCAACCGGGATGGTCAGCAGGTCGCCCAGCGGCGCGACCGGCTCGGCGGCACGCTCGCGTTGGCGGGCGAAGACGTCGACGCGGTGATAGTGCGTCGCGTGCAGCGTCGCCGCGGTGGGCGAGGGGACCCAGGCGGTGTTCGCGCCGGTCTGCGGATGCCCGATCTTCTGGTCGAGCATGTCCGCCATGCGATCGGGCGCGGCCCACATGCCCTTGCCGATCTGCGCCTTGCCCGACAGGCCGCAGGCGAGGCCGATCTGCACGTTGCGGTTTTCATAGGCCGCGATCCAGCGGCTCGCCTTCATCTCGCCCTTCGGGATCATCGGGCCGGCGTGCATCGACGTGTGCATCTCGTCGCCAGTACGGTCGAGGAAGCCGGTGTTGATGAACACCAGCCGGTGGCGAACGGCGTGAATGCACGCGGCCAGGTTCGCGCTGGTCCGCCGTTCTTCATCCATCAGCCCGACCTTGATCGTGTGGCGATCGAGGCCCAGCAGATCCTCGACCACGTCGAACAGCGCGTTGGTCAGCGCCGCTTCGTCCGGCCCGTGCATCTTGGGCTTGACGATGTAGATCGATCCGGCGCGGCTGTTGCGACGCGGCCCCCGCACGTCATGCAGCCCGATCAGGCTGGTGACGATCGCATCGAGGATGCCTTCGGGCGCCTCGCTGCCGTCGGGCAGGCGCACGGCCGGTGTCGTCATCAGATGGCCGACGTTGCGGACGAACAGAAGGCTGCGGCCGGGCAGGGTGATCGTGCCGCCGTCGGGCGCGGTATAGGTGCGATCGTCGGCCAGAGCCCGGCTCACCGTCCGCCCGCCCTTGTCGAAGCTCGCCGTCAGGTCGCCCCGCATCAGCCCCAGCCAATTGGCATAGCCAGCGACCTTGTCCTCGGCATCGACCGCCGCGACCGAATCCTCAAGGTCGCAGATCGTCGTCAACGCGGATTCGAGGACGACGTCGGCGATACCCGCGGGATCGTCGCGACCGATGGGGTGGTCGCGGTCGACGACGACCTCGATATGCAGTCCGTTGTGCCGGAAGAGCAACGTGTCGCCGGCCTTGCCCACCCATTGCCCGGGATCGGCGAGCGTGGGCGTGCCCCCCGTCCAATCTGCCCAGCGGCCGTCGGCCAGGGGCACAGCCTGATCCAGAAATGCCTTCGCCCAGGCGATGACCTGGCTCCCCCGCGCCGCGTCATACCCCCCGGACGCGGCCGCGCCGGGCAGCGCATCGGTGCCGTACAGAGCGTCGTACAGGCTGCCCCAGCGCGCATTGGCGGCATTCAGCAGGAAGCGGGCGTTGAGGATCGGGACGACCAGCTGCGGCCCTGCGCGCTCGGCGATTTCCGGATCGACATTGGCGGGGTCGACCGCAAAGGGGGCCGGTTCGGGCAGCAGATAGCCGATCTCGCGTAGGAAAGCCTCATAGGCGGCGGGCTCGAACGCATGGTCGCGATGCCAGGCGTCGATCGCTGCCTGCATCCGGTCCCGCGTCGCCAACAGCGCGCGATTCTCTGGCGTGAACCGTTCAAAGATCGCTGCCACGCCGGACCAGAAAGCATCAGGCGCGATGCCGGTGCCCGGCAATGCCTCGCGCTCGAGAAAGTCGGCAAGTTCGGGGGCGATGCCAAGGCCGGCGCGCGCGATCATGGGGTCATCCTTCGCTATGGTCTTGCCGGCGATCCTAGACCGATTGCTATCCGTTCGGTAGCAGCAAAGATATTGAAGCAGTTTATCGTAAGAGGAACGAATGGCCTTCGATCCCGACTACGCGCTGTTCGTCGCCGTGGCCGAAGCCGGCAGCCTCTCCGCCGCCGCACGGGCGCTGCGCCTATCGCCCGCGATGGTCTCCAAGCGGCTGCAACGGCTCGAGCAGCGCCTCGGCGTTACTTTGGTGCATCGCACCACCCGACGATTGGCGCTGACGACGGCAGGCGAGCGGTTCCGCGCCGATCTCGGCGACATTCTCGGCGCGCTGGATGCGGCGGAAGCGCGGGTGACCGGTGCCCGCACCGTGCCGGCGGGACCGCTCCACGTCTCCGCGCCGACATCGTTCGGGCGGCTGCACGTCGCGCCGCACCTCGGCCGGTTCGTGGCGGCCTGCCCGGCGGTCGAACTGCGCTTCGATCTCGACGACGGCTTCGTCGACCTGTTCGGGGCGCGCGTCGATTGCGCGATCCGCATCGCGGCAGACGTGCCCGAGACCGTCGTGGCGCACCGGCTCGCGACCAGCCGTCGCATCCTCTGCGCGGCGCCGTCCTATCTCGCCGACATCGGCACGCCTGAACAGGTGGACGACCTGTCCGCGCATCGCCTGCTAGCGGCCGATGGGCAGATGCCGTGGCGTCTCGTCTCCGGCGGACGTACGACGCTCGTTACTCAACCCAGCTACGTTCGCACCAACTCCAGCGAATTGGTGCGCGAACTCGCGCTGGGCGGCGTCGGTATCGCATTGCGCTCGTTATGGGATGTTGGCGATGACCTCGCCTCGGGCCGACTCGTGCGCGTGTTGCCCGAATGGGAGGGGTCGGCCGACGTCGGCATCTACGCCGTCCACCTGCGCAGTCCCGCGGTCCCGGCCGCCGTCACCGCCTTTATCGATTTCCTGCGCGACACGATCGACCCCGCCGCCTGGGCCTGACGCTCAGCGTAGCGTCTTGGCGGCTGTGAGCGCGCGATCGCGCGCCTCGCGGTGGCCGATGATCTTGGGCGGATAGCTTTTCGGCCGGGCGTCATGCGCATCGGGATCGTGGATCGCGGTATCGGACAGGTCCGCCAACTCGGGCACCCACTGACGGATGTAATCGGCCGCGTCGAACTTCTCCGACTGGCTGAGCGGGGCCATGATCCGCCCGAACATGTTGGCATCGACGCCGGTCCCCGCGATCCACTGCCAATTGACCGCATTATTCCCGTAATCGGCGTCGACCAGACAGTCCCAATACCAGCGTTCGCCCTCACGCCAGTCGAGCAACAGATGTTTGACGAGGAAGCTCGCCGCGATCATGCGCACGCGGTTGTGGATCCAGCCACTCGTCCACAGCTGGCGCATGCCCGCATCGACGATCGGATAGCCGGTAAGCCCCTGCTGCCACGCCTTCAGGTCGCGCTTCGCCGCTGCGCCCGTCCGCCATGGCATCGCGTCATATTGCCGCCGCCCGTTGACCGTGCCGTAATCGGGCATGGCGAGCAACACGCCCGCGGTAAAATCGCGCCACGCGATCTCACGCAGATACGGCATCGTGTCCGCCTTGCCCCGCAGCGCATGGTACAGTGTCCGCGGCGAAACCTCAC
The DNA here is from genome assembly GCF_049896485.1 of Sphingomonas sp. DC4900. NCBI lineage: Bacteria > Pseudomonadati > Pseudomonadota > Alphaproteobacteria > Sphingomonadales > Sphingomonadaceae > Sphingomonas > Sphingomonas sp. DC4900. The sequence continues at coordinate 128,982 of NZ_JAFCUK010000010.1, read as the reverse complement.
CATGATGCAGGTGTGGCGACAGGCGCGACGTGCCCTCTTCCGATGGCAGGTTGCGGCGCCGGTCGTAGTCGCCGACCTCTTCGGGCCAGTGCTTCACCTTGGCCAGCGCCTCGGCTTCGCCCGGCACCCAGTCCTCACCGAACCCGCCCGACCAGTCCGGCTTCGACGGCAGCAGAGCCCAATCGGACAGCGTGTCGCTCTTCGGCCAACGGTCGGGTGCAGCAATAGTGCGCGGCATCGGCACGGGTTCGGGGGGCGGCAGATGCTGCTGCAACGCCTTCCAGAACGACGAAAAGACTTTGAACGGCGTGCCCGACCCGGTGGTCACCTCCTCGACGCGCGCCAGCCGGTCGCCATCGTGCAGCACCAGGCGGTCGCCCAGCGCCGCCTCCGCCTCGCGCCACCATGGCTCGTAATGCCGCGTGGCGTGGATCTCGCCCGCGCCGGTCTCCTCGCACAATTGACGCAACACGCTCACCGCATCGCCGCGTCGCAGGACCAGCCGGCTGTGCTTCCTCTCCAGGCTCTTGGCCAACGCGGCGAGGCTGTGATGCAGCCACCATCGCTGCGCCCCGCCGATCCGCCATTCGCCCGGTGCATCATCGTCCAGGATGTAGACCGGAATGACCGGCCCCGCATGGGCAGCGGCGGCGAGGGCGGGCTGGTCGTGCAGGCGAAGGTCCTGCCGCAGCCATAACAGGGTAGGGGCGTTCATCGATCGCTCCAATCGGCGGAACACAGGTTAAGTTCCTGCGCGGACTTGCCGAGCGCGACGGCCGCCCGCAAAGTCCATCGCGATGCTCCGTCCGCTTCTTTCCGCCGTACCGCTCGTGCTCGCCGCCTGCTCGCCTTCCGCGCCGGATCCTGCGCCGCCGCGTCTGCCGGTCCCGATCCGCGATAGCGCAACGCTGACGCTGATCCGCGGGCCGGCGCTGGAGCAATTGGTGCGCGGCAGCGTGCAGACCCGTCCCGGCACCGGGGGGCGCCCCGGCCCGACCGAGCGCTTCGCCGCAGCCGGCGACGCCTATACGCTCGCCTACGATCGCCCCGACACGAGCGGCCGCTACCGCATCACGCCCGATCGCGTCTGCCTGCGCTTCGTCGATGAACGCAGCATCTTCTGCCGCTTCTACCTCCGCGATGCCAAGGGCGGCATCGTGATGGCGGAGGACGATCGCGATTATCCGCTCCACACCGCGCCGGTGACGATCACGCGGGCGCCATGACCTCGATCGCCCCCGCGGCGACCCGCGCGGTGATGGGCGTATGCGCCAGCACCTCGCCATCGATCGAAATCGGCAGCGACGGCCGCGTGTCCACCTTCAGCGCGGTGCCGCTGAAGCTCACCGTATCCTGGTGCCGCGCCTTCAGCCCCAGGAAGCTCGCCGCCCAATTCTTGACCAGCGTCCGCTTGTAACGCCCCGTCACCGCCTGCACGACGATGCGGCCCGACTGCACCGAGGCCTCGTCCACCAGCCACGTGCCGCCATGATACGGCCCGTTGCTGATCCGCACCTCGACCACGCGCAGCCGGTGCGTCTCGACGCCGTCGTCGATGGTCAGCATGAACGGCTTGAACCGAACGAACTGCCATGCCGCCCAGCCGAGGTAGCCGATCCGTCCCAGCACCTTTTTGAGGCCGTGCGGCACCGTCTCGGCGATCTGCGGGCTGATCCCCATCGCGGCGCAATTGGCGAAATAATCGTCGTCGATCATGCCGAGGTCGATGCGCTTGGGCACGCCCGTCCGGATCACCTCGATCGCGCCCTCGACATCGATCGGCAGGCCCAGCGTCCGCGCGAAGCTGTTCGCCGTGCCGAGCGGCAGCACCGCCAGCGTCACCCCCTTGCCGACCAGCAGGTCGACAAGGCCGCTGACCGTCCCATCGCCCCCGCCCAAAATTACCAAGTCGGGCTTTTTCGCCAGCGCGCGCTCGACCGTCGCCTCCAGGTCGTCGGGATTTTCAACGGCATGGGCATCGACAGGAAAGTCCAGCCCATCCATCGCCGCGCAGGCCCGCTGGAAAAGCTTCTGCCCTTTCCGCGACTTGGCATTGACGATCATCGCGGCGGATCGGAATTGCACCATGTCGCAAAATTCCCCAGAACTTCCATGCGGATAAGGATTACGCCTGCGTAACGCTTGCGAGGACGCCTACGATCCCGCAAAGCCGAATCCATGTCCGCATCCTATCCCGCGCTTCGCCTTCGTCGCACTCGTGCGAGCGACTGGAGCCGCCGGCTCCACGCCGAAACCGTCCTGACGCCGGCCGATCTGATCTGGCCCCTGTTCGTGGTCGAGGGGAAGGGGGTGGAGCAGCCGATCGCCAGCCTGCCCGGCGTATCGCGCTGGTCGGTCGACGGCATCGTCGCGCGCGCGAAGGAGGCGAGGGACCTCGGCATCCCATGCGTCGCGCTCTTCCCCTATACGCCCGCGCACCTCAAGACCGAGGAAGGGCGCGAGGCGCTCAACCCCGACAATCTGATGTGCCAGGCCACCCGCGCGATCAAGGATGCGGTGCCCGAGGTCGGCGTGCTGACCGACGTCGCGCTCGATCCTTATACCAGCCACGGCCATGACGGGCTGGTCGATGCGGCGGGCTATGTCGTCAACGATACGACCGCCGACCTGCTGGTGCAGCAGGCGGTCAACCAGATGCGCGCCGGTGCCGACATCATCGCGCCGTCCGACATGATGGACGGCCGTATCGGCATGATCCGCGCGGCTTTGGAGGGTGAGGGCGCCCACACCGTCCAGATCATGAGCTATGCCGCGAAATATGCGAGCGGCTTCTACGGCCCGTTCCGCGACGCGGTCGGCAGCCGCGGCCTGCTGAAGGGCGACAAGAAGACCTACCAGATGGACCATGCCAACGCCGAAGAAGCGTTGCGTGAGGTCGCGTTGGACCTCGCCGAGGGCGCCGACACGGTGATGGTGAAGCCCGGCCTGCCCTATCTCGACATCATCGTCCGCGTGAAGCAGCGCTTCGAGGTGCCGGTCTTCGCTTATCAGGTGTCGGGCGAATATGCGATGATCGAGGCGTCGGTGGCCGCCGGCGCAGGCGATCGCGACGCGCTGGTGCTGGAAACGCTGATGGCCTTCAAGCGCGCCGGCTGCTCGGGCGTCCTGACCTATCATGCGGCGCACGCCGCGCGGCTGCTCGGCGCGTGATCGAGACCGAGCGGCTGACTTTGCGGCCGTGGCGCGAGGAGGATCGCGCGCTGTTCCATCGGCTTGGCAATGATCCGGATACGATGCGCTATCTCGGGCCGTTGCGCTCGCGTGAGGAGGATAATCAGGCTTTCGATCGCCAGCAAGCGTTCGTCGCGACGGGCGGCACCTGTGGCTGGCTGGTCGAGCGCCGCGCCGACCGCCGGCCGATCGGCATGTGCGGCACGAAGCCGGCGCGTCCGGGCTTGCCGATCGCGGGCGAGATGGAGATCGGCTGGCGGTTCGAACCCAATTATCGTGGTCAGGGCTATGCGCTGGAAGCCGCGCAGGCGAGCCTGATCTATGCTTGGGAGAAGACCGGCGCTCCTCGCGTCGTTGCGATCACCGTGCAAGACAATATACCCAGCCGCCGCCTGATGGAGCGGCTTGGAATGCGTCACGTCGTGCAGGCGGATTTCGACCATCCCTTCCTCCCGGAAGACAGCCCGCTGCGCCGGCACGTCCTCTATCGGATCGATCGTCCGGCGTGAGCGACGCTGAACGTACTGCCATCGGCCGTAGCGGCCGCCTGCTGTTCGTCGCGACGATCCTGACGGGATCGTTCCTGCTGTTCCTCGTTCAGCCGATGGTGGCGCGCATGGCGTTGCCGCGGCTGGGCGGGGCGCCGGCGGTGTGGAATTCGGCGATGCTCGTCTATCAGACGCTGCTGCTCGCCGGCTATGCCTATGCCCATGCGCTGGGGCGCATCCGGCCGATGGCGCAGGCGGCGGTGCATCTCGGCGTGCTGCTCGTCGCGGGGGCGTGGCTGCCGATCGGGCTGGCGCTGGGGGCGGGGCCTGCCGGCGTGTCGCTGGCGGTCTGGGTGCCGTGGCTGCTTGGCGCATCGATCGGGCCGCTGTTCTTTGCCGTTTCCGCGCAGGCGCCGCTGGTGCAACGCTGGTTCAGCATGGCGAGCCGTGGGGGCGATCCCTATGCGCTGTACGCCGCGTCGAACCTCGGCAGCTTCGCCGGCCTGATCGCCTATCCGCTCGTGGTCGAGCCGTTGCTGACGCTGCGCACGCAAAGCCTCGTCTGGAGCGCGGGCTACGTCCTGCTGATCGCGCTCGTCGTCGGCTGTGCCTGGCATCTGCCGCGCGGGGAGGGCAAGGCCGCGGCGCGCCCGACAAGCGAACCCGCGACCCGTCGCCGTATCGCCCACTGGATCGCGCTCGCGCTGGTGCCCTCGGGGCTGATGCTCGCGACCTCCACCTATATCACCACCGATATCGTCGCGATGCCGCTGCTGTGGGTCCTGCCGCTCGGCCTGTATCTGCTGAGCTTTTCCGTCGCCTTCGCCACCGACCGGTTCCTCGCCGACCTGCTGACGCGGATCGCGCCGATCACCATCTTGCTGTTCGGCGGCGTGATGGTTGGCGGGTTCAATGAATCGCCGTTGGTCAATCTCGCCATCGCGCTGACCTTGTTGTTCATGGCCTCGGTCGCGTTGCACACACAGCTCTATCGCTTGCGCCCCGCGCCTGATCGTCTGACCGGCTTCTACCTCGCCATGGCGGTGGGCGGTGCCTTGGGCGGCGTGTTCGCGGCCTTGATCGCACCGGTCGTGTTCGACTGGACGTACGAATATCCGATCCTGATCTTCGCCGCCGGGCTTCTTGTGCCGCAACTGTACCTGACGCGCGCTGTCCGGTCGCTGTGGACCACGCCGCGGCGTCGCCTTTTGGCCTATGCGGTGGTCACCGTCCTGCTCGTGGTATTGGCGGGTCTGACCTTCCGCGGCCCTAGTGATCTGTTTGGCGATGGCCATCAGGGCCTGACCTTCATCGTCATCGCGCTGATCGGCGTGATCGCGATCGGGGCGCGTCCGGCCTATGCGCTGACCCTCGCCGTGGCGCTGGTGATCTTTGGCGGCTGGCGTGCGGTCGAACTGTCGTTGGAACAGGGTGCGCGCACCCGCAGCTATTTCGGCGTCTATACCGTCCGCGACCGTCCCGGCGTGCGCGAGCTCGACCATGGCACGACCGTCCATGGCATCCAGTTCATCGGCAACCCGATCCTCGAACGCCTACCGACGACCTATTATGCGCCGCCCTCCGGCATCGGCCGCGCGATGAGCGCGCTCGATCCGCTGTATGGACCGCACGCACGCGTCGGTGTCGTCGGGCTCGGGACGGGCACGCTCGCCTGCTACGCGCAGCCGGGCCAGCGCTGGCGCTTCTACGAGATCGATCCTGTCGTCGTGCATATCGCGCGCGACACCGGCCAGTTCACCTATTTGCGCAACTGCCTGCCCAACCCCACGATCCGCATCGGCGATGCGCGCCTCAGTCTCGAGCGGGACGCACCCGACAGCCTCGATCTACTCGCGCTCGACGCCTTCTCATCGGATGCGATACCCGCGCACCTAATGACGCGCGAAGCGTTCCGCGCCTACGCCCGCGTGCTGCAGCCCAAGGGGCTCTTGCTCGTCCACATCTCGAACCGGTTCCTCGATCTCGAACCCGTCGTCGCGGCGCTGGCGCGGGACGGCGGCTGGCATGCGGCGAAGCTCTTCTATCAGCCGCCCCGCTACACCGCGATCGCTTCGGCCAGCCAATGGATCGCGCTGTCTCGCGACCCCGCGACGCTATCCGCCCTCGCAAAACGGGGCGGCCAGTGGCAACCGCTGACGCCGCGCGCCGGCCTCACCCCGTGGACCGACGATTATTCGACGATCCTGCCGCTGCTGAAATGGGGGCCTTAGGCGGCGGGAAGCGATGCCTGGATGCGGTCGATCGTCGCCGCCTGCTTGGCAGCCTCCGCTGCAATCCGCTCGCGGATCGTGGCGAGCGCAGGATAGGCCGGCTCCAGCTTTGCCGCGCGATCGGCCGCGATCACGTCGATATCGCTCAACAGCGACGACGTCTGCGCCCGCCAGTCGTCGAGCTGGGCGAGCGCGGTTTGCGCATCCAGCCACGCATCGCTGCCGACGGCCTTGCCCTTTGCCTTCGACGCGGCGGCATCTGCCTCGGCGGCGTCGCCGGCAAAGCCCTTGGCCAAGCGGTCGAGCTTTACGCCGAACTCGGCGATCTTCGCATCCAGCGCCGGATCGGGCTTCGCCTCGACCACCGGCACCTCGGGCTCGGCAAAGCCAAGCTTCTCCACCGCCCGCGGCGCCAGCGAGGGATAGCGGGTCGTGTCGCGCGAACAGGCCGACAGCGAGGCGAGGGCAACGGCGAGCGACAGAGCGACTTTCATGGGGCTCGGCTGTAGGGGGTGCAAGAAAATGGCGCAACGCACTTGCGCGTTTCGAAGCGTCTGCTATCAGCGCGCCTCCAATGCGCGCCCGTAGCTCAGCTGGATAGAGCATCAGACTACGAATCTGAGGGTCGGACGTTCGAATCGTTCCGGGCGCGCCAGGATTTCCCCCGCTCACATCACTGATGTGGCGGGGGTTATCGTTTGTGGCGCAGCGAAACGCGCTTTAGGGCGGCCGGCATGATCCGCCGTATCCTCAGCTTCGTCGAACCATTCATCCTCATGCTGCTCGGCACCGTCGTGCTGGCCAGCGTGCTGCCCGCGCGCGGCGAATGGGCGCGGGTGGCGGGGATCGTCGCGGATGTGGGGATCGTGCTGCTGTTCTTCCTGCACGGCGCCAAGCTGTCGCGCGAGGCGATCTGGCAGGGCGCGCGCAACTGGCGGCTGCACCTCGCCGTCCTCGCGACGACCTTCGCGGTGTTTCCGCTCCTGGGGCTGGCATTCGGACGGCTGCCCGGCCTCGCCGCACCGGTCGCGGCGGGCATGGTGTTCCTGACGCTGCTGCCCTCGACCGTACAATCCTCGATCGCCTTCACCGCCATTGCGCGCGGCAATGTCGCCGCGGCCGTGTGCAGCGCGTCCTTTTCGAACCTGATCGGTATCGTGCTGACGCCCGCGCTGGTCGCGCTGACCATGAGCGGCGTCGGCGGACAGGCGGGGATCAGTCTTGCCGCTGTCGAATCGATCGTGCTGCAATTGTTGGTGCCGTTCGTCGCCGGGCATCTGCTGCGCCCGTGGATCGGCGGGTTCATCGGCCGGCACAAGGGGCTGGTCGGCATCGTCGATCGCGGCTCGATCCTGCTCGTCGTCTACACCGCCTTCGGTGCCGCGGTGGTCGAGGGGCTGTGGCACCGCGTTTCCGCGGCCGATCTCGCGCTGATCGCCGCCGCCTGCGTCGCGCTGCTCGCGATCGTCCTGGTCCTCACCTGGCTTGCCGGCCGCGCGCTGGGCTTCACGCGCGAAGACCAGATCGTGCTGCTGTTCTGCGGTTCGAAAAAGAGCCTCGCGTCGGGCGTGCCGATGGCGGGCGTATTGTTCCCGGCAGCGCAGGTCGGCGCGGTGCTGTTGCCCGTGATGCTGTTCCACCAGATCCAGCTGATAGCCTGCGCGATCATCGCCCGCCGCTACGCGAATGCCGCAAGCCTAGCCGAGGCCGAAGCCGTCTCAGCGTAGCGCGGCGACCGCCGCCAGCACCTGATCGGCCAGCTCGGGCCGACAGATCAGCAGGTCGGGCAGCAGCGGGTTCTCGCAATTATAGACCAGCGGGCTGCCGTCGATCCGCGAGGCGTGCAGCCCCGCCGCCAGCGCCACCGCCGCGGGCGCGCAATTGTCCCACTCATATTGCCCGCCGTCGTGCAGGTAGATGTCGGCGCGGCCATCAACCACCGCCATCGCCTTGACGCCCGCCGATCCCATGCCCACCCGCGTCGTCGCCAGCGCCACGCCGACGCGCTCGACCATGTCGGTCGCCCGCGTCCGGCTCACCACCATCCGCGGCGGCGCGCCGCAGACGATCGCGCGCGAGCACGCCTCGGCGGTCGTATAGACGCGCCCCGTCGCCGGCACCGCCACCGCGCCCACTGCTGGCCGGCCACCGACCGCCAGGCCGATATGCACTGCCCAATCGTCCAGCCCCTCGGCATAATCACGCGTGCCGTCCAGTGGATCGACGATCCACACCCGCTCCGCCGCACACCGCGCCCGATCGTCCAGCGATTCTTCGGACAGGATGAAATCGTCCGGTCGCGCGGCGCGCAGCCGGTCGAGGATCAGCGCATTCGCCTCCGCATCGCCGGCATCGCCCAGCGCCTTGCCGCTCGTACCGCCGCGCGCGCGGATGGCGAGCAGCAGCGCGCCCGCCTCTTGCGCAACGCTGCGGGCGAGGTCGACGTCGGACACGGCGGGCAAGGTCACAATTCGAAGCTCCACACGCCCAGCACATGCTCGACGATCCGTTCGGCGGCATCCTCGGCGCTCTCGCGCGTCGTGTCGATACGAATATCGGGAGCATCCGGCGCCTCATAGGGGCTCGAGATGCCGGTGAAATGGGCGATCTCGCCACGCCGCGCCTTGGCGTACAGGCCCTTCACGTCGCGCGCCTCCGCCTCCGCCAGCGGCGTGTCGACGAAAATCTCGACGAACTCGCCCGGCGGCAGCATCCCGCGCACCATCTGCCGCTCGGCACGGAACGGCGAGATGAAGGCGGTCAGCACGATCAGCCCCGCATCGGTCATCAGCTTGGCGACCTCTCCGACGCGGCGGATATTCTCGATCCGGTCGGCGTCGCTGAAGCCCAAATCACGGTTCAGGCCATGCCGCACATTGTCGCCATCGAGCAGGAAACTGTGCCGCCCCAGCGCATGCAGCTTCTTTTCGACCAGATTGGCGATCGTCGACTTGCCCGATCCCGACAGGCCGGTGAACCACAACAGCCGCGGCGACTGTCCCTTCTGCCGCGCATGCGCCTCGCGCGTGATATCCACCGACTGCCAATGCACGTTCTGCGCCCGGCGGAGCGCATGGTGGATCAGCCCGGCCGCGACCGTCGCGTTGGTTTCGCGATCGATCAGGATGAAGCCGCCGAGCGTCGCGCTCTGCGCATAGGGCTCGAACACGATGCCTTCGTCGGTGAAGACCTCGGCGACACCGATGTCGTTGAGTTCCAGCGTCTTCGCGGAGAGATGCGCCTGCGTGTTGACGTCGACGACATATCCCGGCGCCTGCACGCTCGCGCCCACCGTCCGCGGGCCGATCTTCAGCCAATAGCCGCGGCCGGGCACCAGCGCCGTGTCGGACAGCCAGACGATCGTCGCCTCGAACTGATTGGCCGCTTCGGGTGGTGCATCGGCAGCCGCGATCACGTCGCCGCGCGAGCAATCCACCTCGTCCGCCAGCACCACAGTCACCGCTTCGCCGGCCTGTGCCGCCTCACGGTCGCCATCGAACGTCACGATCCGTGCGACCTCCGTCGTCTTGCCCGAGGGCACGATCCGCACCGCATCGCCCACCGCGACGCGACCGCCGGCGATCGTCCCCGCAAAGCCGCGGAAATCGAGGTCGGGCCGGTTGACCCATTGCACCGGCAGCCGGAACGGGCCCGCCGCGGCGCGATCGCTGTCGACGGGAATCGCCTCCAGATGCGGCAACAGCGCCGGGCCGCTATACCACGGCATGGCATCCGACCGGGTCGTGATATTGGCGCCGGTCAGCCCCGACAGCGGTATGGCGGTGAACGCGTCGATCCCGATCCCGCGTGCGAAGTCGGCATAGTCCGCCACGATCGCGTCGAACGTCGCCTGATCATGGCCGACCAGATCCATCTTGTTCACCGCGAGCACGATCTGGCGGATGCCGATCAGGTGCGCCAGGAACGAATGCCGCCGCGTCTGCGTCAGCACGCCCTTGCGCGCATCGATCAGGATCACCGCGCAATCGGCGGTCGACGCGCCCGTCACCATGTTGCGGGTATATTGTTCGTGGCCCGGCGTATCGGCGACGATGAATTTGCGCTTTTCGGTCGCGAAGAAGCGATAGGCGACGTCGATCGTAATGCCCTGCTCGCGCTCGGCGGCAAGCCCGTCGACCAGCAGCGCGAAGTCGATATTCTGCCCCTGCGTACCGACGCGTTTGCTGTCCGCTTCCAGCTGGCTCAGCTGATCCTCGAAGATCGTCTTGGAATCGTACAGCAGCCGCCCGATCAGTGTCGACTTGCCGTCATCCACCGATCCGCAGGTGATGAAGCGCAGCATCGACTTGGTCTGATGCGTGTCGAGATAGGCATGGATATCCGCGGCGATCAGCGCATCCGGTGTATAAGCGGTCATGCGAGCACATCCTCCCTCGCGCAGCGGGGGAGGGGGACCGCCCGCCACAGGCGGGTGGTGGAGGGGGCGTCGCCGCACACGTGAGCCTCGCCGTATCCTCCCCCTCCGTCACGGCTTCGCCGCGCCACCTCCCCCTGGCGGGGGAGGACCGGAGAGAGTGCGAGCATCGGAAATATCCTGCCTGTAGACATGGTCACGCCGCAAAGTCCTCCCTCGCGTCAGCGGGGGAGGGGGACCGCCGCGAAGCGGTGGTGGAGGGGGCGCTTCCGCGCACGCCGAAGCCGCCGCTGTCCTCCCCCGCGGTGCGCTTCGCTGCCACCTCCCCCTGTCGGGGGAAGAATGTCGTGACGGCAGCCATCAGAAATACCCCTCGCGCTTCTTCTTCTCCATGCTCGCGGCCTGATCGTGGTCGATCGCGCGGCCCTGGCGTTCGCTGGTCGTGGTCAGCAGCATCTCCTGGATCACCTGCGGCAGCGTCGCCGCCTCGCTCTCCACCGCGCCGGTCAGCGGATAGCAGCCCAAGGTGCGGAAACGGATCGACCGCTCCACCGGGACTTCGCCAGGCGCGAGGCGAAAGCGATCGTCGTCCACCATCAGCAGCATGCCGTCACGCTCCACCGTCGGGCGGGGCGCGGCGAAATAGAGCGGTACGATCTCGATTCCCTCGCGCAGGATATATTGCCAGATGTCGAGCTCGGTCCAGTTGGACAGCGGGAAGACGCGGATGCTCTCGCCGCGATGGATGCGGGCATTGTACAGGTTCCACAGTTCGGGCCGCTGCGCCTTGGGATCCCAGCCCTGGCTCGCCGAGCGGAAGGAAAAGATGCGCTCCTTCGCGCGCGACTTTTCCTCGTCGCGGCGGGCTCCGCCGAAGGCGACGTCATAGCCGCCCGACTTCAGCGCCTGCTTCAGCCCTTCGGTCTTCCACAGATCGGTATGCCGGCTGCCATGGTCGAACGGGTTGATCCCCGCGGCCTCCGCCTCCGGGTTCTTGTGGACGATCAGCTCCATCCCCGCATCCGCCGCCGCCTTGTCGCGCAGCGCGTACATCGCGCGGAACTTCCACGTCGTATCGACATGCAGCAGCGGGAAGGGGGGACGCGCCGGAAAGAACGCCTTCTTGGCCAGATGCAGCATCACCGCTGAATCCTTGCCGACCGAATACAGCATCACCGGCCGCTCCGCCTCGGCGACGACCTCGCGCATGATGTGGATGCTTTCGGCTTCCAGCCGCTGCAAATGGGTAAGCCCGCTCATGGGGCTTTCAGATAAGCCTCCGCTCGCGCGATGCGACCAACTTATCCTTGGGGCGCCCCTATTCCGGCTGGCCCCACTCTTCGCGCCGCCGCTCGACCGAATCGATCAGCACGCCGCCGACCATGAACACCGCGATCGGACAGCAGCAGAACAGCATCCAGCCCTGCCAACCGGGATATTGCTGCAGGTAATGCATGCCGCGCTCCACCGCCCCCATGGCGAGGCCATAGATGATGACGAACGCCTCGAACTTGGTCTTAATGGTGAAGAGGCGTCTGATGCGGGTCCACATGCCGAAAGGTTAAGCAAGCCGCGCGCCAATGGCGGATTTCCGTCGATCGCGGGTTAAGGGGCGTGGTTAACCGTCAAGTAACCCGACAGGTCCAGCGCCTCCAGCAGCCGTTCGTGCGCGGTTTCGGCCTCCCGCACCAGCGCCGCATCCCCCAGCGCGGCCGGGTCGATCGCCTCCGGCCACCAGCGCCGCACCACCGCTTCGATCGCATCCAGCTTTGCCGCATCGACCAGGAAGCGCGGATCGACCGTCGCGGGATCGGCAACCACGCGCAACCGCAGGCATGCCGGCCCGCCGCCGTTCGCCATCGACTGCGTGACATCGACCGTCTCGACGCGGCGGATCGGCCCGTTGCCGGCCTGATGCCGCTCCAGCCAGCCCCAGACCGCGGCATTGGCGCGCGCCTCCATCGGCACGACCAGCGTCGGCCCGTCCGCCGTCGTGACGAGTTGGGCGTTGAACAGATAGGAAGCGATGGCATCGGCCAGGCTCACCTCGCCGGCCGGCACCTCGACGATCTCCACTTCGGGCAGCAGGCGGCGCAGGTCGGCGTAAAAGCTGTCTTTGTCGGCAAAGGCCAGCTCGTGCGCGAACAGTACACGTTCGTTGGCGACCGCGACGACGTCGTTGTGGAACGCGCCCGCTGCTACTGCCTCGGCGGACTGCTGCACGAACAGCGTCCGCTCGGGCGATAGGCCGTGCGCGCGCGCAATCGCCTCGCTGGCCGTCGGATGCTGGCGCGCAGGGAAGGGGCCGCCGGGCAGCGTATAGACGAACACCTCGACGCCCGGCGCGTCATAGCTCGCGCACAGCCGCATATGGTTGGCCGCGCCCTCGTCGCCGAACGGCGCGGGCACGGGCCCGTGCACCGCAAAGGCGTCGTGCGCGAAGGCGGTGCGCAGCTGTGCCAGCGTCTCGGGCCATTCATGGCTGCGATGCGGCATCGTCATCAGATTGGCGACCGACAGATGGCAGCGCCCATCCGCCGTATCCGGCGCAGGCGAGACGGTCGCGGCATTGGCCGCCCACATCGCTGACGCCGACATCGCCTGGGCCTGCAACAGGGCAGGGGCGCCCGCATAGTCGGTCGACAGGCTCGCCAGCCAGCGATGGTCCGGCCGGCGATGCGGCAGCAGCACGCCCTGGCGAAGGCCCAGCGCCAGATTGCGCCGCATCTTGTCGAGGCCCTGCAAGGCCGCCGCGCGCGGCTGCGACACCTGCCCCGCATGCGCGGTCGCGGCGAGATTGCCTGCCGACAGGCCGGCATAATTGTGGCTCGGCCCGACGATCCCGTCGAAGTTGATTTCGGTCAGCATGCTCACCACCGCGATGCGAACAGGACGCGATCGTCGGGCTGCACGCCCAGCACCTTCGCGCAATCGGACGACAGCACCACGCCGTCGCCCACCATGCGGACATGTCCGAAGGCGCAGCGGAAGTCCTGCAGCCGTCCCGTTGCGACCAGCGCCTCGTCCCCGCCATCGTCGTCGATCGCGATCACCGGGCAGTCGCGTGCGCTCTCGATCGTGCGCACCCGGTCGGTCCGCGCCGTCATCGTCGGTCCGCCATCGAAGATGTCGATGTAGTTTTCATAATGAAAACCCTCATTCTCCAGCATGCGCATCGCCGCCCGGCCGCTCGGATGCGGTAGGCCGATCACCGCGCGCGCCGCTTCGGAGAGCATCGCGGTGTAGATCGGATGCTTCGGCATGAGGTCGGCGATGAATTGGTGGCCGTGCGTCGCATTGAACTGGTCGGCGTCCTGGAAATTCATCCCGAAGAAGCGCCCCGCCAGACCGTCCCAGAACGGGGATCCACCCGCCTCGTCGATGATGCCGCGCAATTCGGCGAGGATACGATCGGCGAAGCGCGCCCGGTGCGCGCGGATGAACAGATAGCGGCTGCGTGCCAGCAACAGGCCCAACCCGCCCGCGCGCTCCCCCGGATGCAGGAACAGCCCACCGACCTCGCACGCGCCCTCCAGATCGGTGGTCAGCGCCAGCATTTCCGCGCGAAACGTACGCTCCAGCTCCTTGCTGTGCTGCGTCAGCGTGCCCAGCCGATAGCTGTAGAAGGGGTGTTTCTGCCCCACCTGCGTGAACAACTGACAGGTGCCGCGGACCTCGCCCGTCTCGCCATTCTCCAGCATCAGCACGAACAGCTCGTCGGTGATCGCCCCCTCGTCGCGCGCGAACGCCTCGCCGCTGCGGTCCAGCTTCGTGCGCAGTGCCTTGCGGTCGGGGGGCAGGTTGGTGAACCCCCCGCCGGTCAGCTTCGCCATTTCATAGAGATGCTGCAAGTCGTCGGCGCGCGCGGCCCGAATGCGAAAGGTCATGGCCGTCCCCGCTGTACGATACGACTGATGGTTAGCGCCGACAGTGCCGCGCGCTCGGCGAGGCTGTCGACGATCATGAATTCGTCCGCCGAATGGATCGCCCCGCCGCGCACACCCATGGTGTCGACCACCGGCACGCCGGCCGCGGCGATGTTGTTGCCGTCGCACACGCCGCCGGTGGCGCGCCAGCCGATGCTGAGGCCCAGATCCGTGCCGGCGTCCGCGACGCAGGCGAACAGGCGTTCGGCACCGGGGTCGATCGGCTTGGGCGGGCGATTGAAGCGGCCATGCACCTCTATCCGTACATCGTGCGCCGCCGCAACGGTGGCGACACTGTCGTCGATCGCCGCCTGCGCCCGCGCGATCGCATCCGCGGCGGCAGGGCGGAAGTTGACGCGCAGGATGGCGAGGTCGGGCACGACGTTGTTCGGCCCACCGCCATCGATCCGCGCCGGGTTGACCGATAGGCCCGGCCCGCCCGCCTCCGCCAACCGTACCGCCAGCGCGGCGGCGGCGACGATCGCATTGCGCCCCTCTTCGGGGTTGCGGCCCGCATGCGCGCTCCGCCCGCGGATCACGATGGAAAAGTTGCCCGTGCCGCCCCGCGCGCCGGCCAATGTCCCATCGGCGAGCGCCGGCTCGTAGGTCAGCGCCGCGACCGCCCCCCGTGCCGCCGTCGCGAGCAAGCCGGCGGACGAGAGCGACCCCGTCTCCTCGTCCGAATTGATCACGACGTCATAGCCGAAGCTATCGGCGCCCGCCGCCTCCACGGCGGTCAGCGCGGCGAGCATCACGGCAAGCCCGCCCTTCATATCCGCCGTACCCGGCCCGTTGATCGTGCCGTCGTCGCGGTGAGTCAGCGTCTGGAACGGATGATCGACGGGATAGACTGTATCCATATGCCCGGTGAACAGCATGCGAACGGGCGCCTCTGGCCGGACCCGCAAGTGCAGGTGATGGCCATGCGTCAGCGCGGCGACCGAGCCGTCCGCCGCCACCGCCTCGACCGGCTCCGGCTCCACCATCACGATTTCGCCGGGCAGCACCGCAAAGGCATCGGCAAGCAGCGCGGCCATGTTCCCGACTCCGGCCATATTACGCGTGCCGCTGTTCACCGCCGCCCAGCGCTCGACCTGCGCCAGCATCACCGCCTGATCGATCTGCTCGACCAAGGCGCGTTCGTCGTTCGACATCCCTCTCATACCTGGGAGGCTAGTCGAATATGGTCTCCGATGAAACCAGGTTCAGAACGTATAGACCAGCGACGCCCGGCCGATCGTGTCGGTGTTCTTGGACTTCACCGGCGGCTCGCTTTCATATTGGACATTATACGAAAACGCCGCGGACAGCGGCCCGATCAGCTTCGCATTCAGCGCGCTTGTGCCGCTCAGCGTTGAATTGGCGCTCTGCACATAGGCGGAGGCGTTCTGCGTCACCGAAAGGCCGGGCAGCACGCGCCAGTTGAACGCCAGCGTCCCGCGCGCGGCGATATTGCTCTGCCGGGTTTCGTCGGTGAAATGCGTCTGCCGGAACGCTGGCCCAAGCTCGACGTCGAGCCGCACCTTGGGGCTCTTGATCGCGCTATAGCCCGCACCCGCCGACGCCGAATAGCGGTTGTAATAGCCCAGGAACCGATCCGATTCATATTGCGCGGCGCCATAGGCATACAGACGGTCGTTGATCTTGTAGTTCGGTTCGTAGCTCGCGAGGTAATGTTCGCGCGTCGTGATGTTGGCGTTTTCCTGATAATCCGCCTGCACGTGGAACTTGTGGCGCCATTGCAGCCCTTCGCGCGTCAGGTCGAGGATCGCCGACCCGCCCTTGCTGTCGGTATTGCCGGTGGTGATGTAGCCGCCCAGTTCCGCCCGGCCGCTCCACAGGTCGAATATGCTCGCCTGCCTGATCGTGGTCTGTCGCGCCTGCGCCCGATCGTTGCGCCACTTCTGCGCTATGGCGAGCACCGCATCGGCGCTCGCCGGATCGGCCAGCCGCGCATATTTGACCACCACCGACACGTCACCGTCGTTGCCGCTTTCGATCGCGGCATCCAGCATCGATCGGATCGCCGCGGGGATCGGCACCTTGGTGTCGTCCGGCTGGCCGCCATCGGCGACCGGCGCATTGGCGATCAGCAGGGGGGCAAGGCACAGCGAGAGGAGCAAGGTAGCGCGCACATCCGGCGCTCTAGCCGTTCGTCGCGCGCCTGACACCCCCCAACGCGGGTCAGCGCGGGCCCACTGCGGCGAGATGAGGCGCGAACGCGGCGAGCACGTCCTCGTACAGCGCGCGCTTGAACGGCACGATCATCGTCGGCAGGTCGGCGGGGTCGCTCCATCGCCAGGCGCGAAACTCCTGATGCTCGGTCGCGATATCGATGTCGCGGTCGTCGCCCAGGAAGCGGAACAGGAACCAGCGTTGCCGCTGCCCGCGCCACTTGCCCTTCCACACCTTGCCGATCATGTCCGGCGGCAGGTCGTACAGAAAGTCCTGCGGCGCCTCGACGATCAGCTCGACATGGTGGGGCGCGACGCCGGTTTCCTCGCCCAGTTCGCGCACCGCGGCGTCATAGGCCTCTTCGCCCGGATCGATCCCGCCCTGCGGCATCTGCCACGCCTCCAGCGTCGTATCGATCCGCTGCCCGACGAAGACCTTGCCCTCGCGGTTCAGCAGCATCACGCCGGCACAGGGGCGGTAGGGCAGTGTGCTGGGATCGGTCATCGTACGGCCTCCTGTCCCGCCGCCTGCGCCATGACGCGCGTCGCCTCCGCCTCGACGATCATGTCCTTCAGCGCCGCCAGATAGCCGGCGACGTCCCCCTGGCTCGACGGGATCGCCTTGCGCAGCGTGATGAAGCCATGGACGGTCCCCACCGCCTCGCGGAACACCACCGGCACACCCGCCTGAATCAACGCGGCGGCATAGGCCCGGCCCTGATCGCGGATCGGGTCCAGGCTGGCGGTGACGATCACCGCGGGTGGCAGGCCCTCCAGCCGGCCGAGCAGCGGCGATCCGCGGCTATGCGCGATGTCGGCGGCATAGGCGTCAACGAACCACAGCATCGTGTCGCGCGTCAGCAGATAGCCGTCGGCAAACTGGTCGAACGACGGATAGGGCCGCGACGAGTCGGCCGCCGGATAGATCGGCGCCTGGACGATCACCGGCACCGCCGCCGGCCGGTCGCGCAGGTCCATCGCCGCGACGATCGTCAGCGTACCGCCCGCGCTGTCCCCGCATAGGATCAGCCCGGTAACGCTGCGCCCCAGTTCAGCCGGGCTCTCCGCCACCCAACGCGCCGCCGCCTCGCAATCGTCGGGCGCGGCGGGCCAGCGATGTTCGGGCGCCAGCCGATAGTCGATCGAGACGACCGGCACGTCGAGCACCCGCGCCATCTCGGCGCAGAAGCCCGCATGCGTGTCGATATTGCCGATCACGAAGCCGCCACCATGGTAGAAGACCAGCGCCGGCCCCGGCTGGCGCGTCTCGCGTGCGTCGAACAGTCGCGCGGGAATGGTGCCGCCGGGTCCGGGGATCGACAGGTCGCGGATCACCGCCAGCTCGCCCACCGGCAGATCGGCGACGTCCTTCATCGCGGTGAACACCTGCCGGGCCGCCTCGGGCGTCATCTGGTGCGTGCGCGGCCCCGGCATCGCGTTCAGATAGTCCAGGAATCCGCGCACGTCCGGCCGGACGTAGGGAGTAGGGTCGGCGGGAGTAGGGTCGGCGGTCGCTTCGGTCATTCGGCTCTCTCCGGCGCCGCACCGCTTGGGGCGGCGCTCGATCGCTCCTACCTAGGCAGCGTGATCGCCGTCGTCCATCATCCCGCCTATGTCGCGCCCGCACCGGCGCGCTCCACCTACCGCTGGAACAAGAATGGCCTGATCCGCGACCTGCTGCGCGAGGCGGGTGACTTCGTGACGTGGCACGAACCCGAAGCGATGCCCCGGCGCTGGCTGGAGGCAGTCCACGATCCCGATTACGTCGCCGAGGTGCTGGAAGCACGCGTCCCCGCGCCCAAGGCCCGCCGCATCGGCTTTCCGATCACCCCCGAAGTTGCGGCCCGTGCCGCGGCGGTGCCCGGCGGTACGTGGCTCGCCGCGCAGCTTGCACTCCGCCACGGCTTTGCCGCCAATACCGCGGGCGGCAGCCACCACGCGCTCGCCGATACCGGTGCCGGCTATTGCGTGTTCAACGATCTCGCGCTCGCCGCCGTGCGTCTGATCGACGAGGGCACGGTCGAACGCCTCGTCGTGGTCGACTGCGACGTCCATCAGGGCGACGGCACCGCGGCCTTGCTCGCCGGGCGACCAGGGATCGCCACCTATTCGATCCATGCCGAAAAGAATTTCCCCGCCCGAAAGGCGCGCTCGACGCTCGACGTGCCGCTCGCCGATGGCGTGGATGACGCCGGCTATCTCGCCACGCTGGAGGCGACGCTCGCGCCCTTTGTCGCCGAACACCGGCCGCAGCTGATCCTGTACCAGGCAGGCGTCGATCCGTTTGTCGGCGACCGGCTCGGGCGCCTGTCGCTCAGCCTCGATGGGCTGGTCGCGCGCGAACGGCTGATCGCCCGCCTTGCGGACGGCGTGCCGCTCGCGAGCACCGTCGGTGGCGGCTATGGCGACGACACGTTGGAGATCGCTCGCCGCCACGTCACCGCGATCCTGACCCTGGGCGAGGCGATGGCGCGCGGAGCCGCGATCGTCTGACCCCTTTCCACTGCGGCCAAGCTGCGGCATGAGCGCGCCCGACATGCCCGGGGACACATTTCAGCAACGCCTTTTCGCGCCCGCATTTCACCGCTTTCTCGACCGGATCGACACCGGGCTGGTGCGCGGTGGGATTGAGGCGCGGCTGCCCGATGGCACGCATCGGTTGCTCGGCGGGCGCAAGCCGGGGCCGGTGCCGCTCGTCACCATTCACCGCTGGCGCGCGCTCGTGCGCCTCGCCACCGGCGGTTCGGTGGGCTGGTACGAAGCCTGGGCGGACGGCGACTGGTCCAGCCCCGATCCGGTGCCGCTGTTCGACCTGTTCATGCGCAACCGCGTGCCGCTCGCCAATGTCGCTCGCGCCGGCGGTATCCCGAAGCTGCTGCTACGCGGCTGGCACGCGCTACGGCGCAACGACCGCAAGGGCTCGCGCCGCAACATCGCCGACCATTACGATCTCGGCAACGATTTCTACCGCGAATGGCTCGACCCCAGCCTCACCTATTCCAGCGGCATCTACGGTTCGGGCGATACGCTGGCGCAGGCCCAGCGCCGCAAGCTCACGGCAATCCTCGACCGCACCGGCACCGTGCCCGGCGACACCATTCTAGAAATCGGCTGCGGCTGGGGCTCCTTTGCCGCCACGGCATCGGCGGCGGGCCGCAGCGTCCACGGCCTCACCCTGTCCACCGAGCAAAAAGCGGAGGTCGACGCCCGCGCGCTTCCCGGCGTCACCGTCTCGCTCACCGATTATCGCGACATCACCGGCACCTATGACGCGGTCGCAAGCATCGAGATGGTGGAGGCGGTGGGCCAGGCCTATTGGCCCGCCTATTGCGACACGCTCGCCCGCGTCCTGAAGCCCGGTGGCCGCGCCGCGATCCAATATATCAGCATCGCCGACGACGTGTTCGAACGCTACGCCTCCAGCGTCGATTTCATCCAGCGATACGTCTTCCCCGGCGGCATGCTGCTGTCGGACAGCCGCTTCCGCGCCTTGTGCGAAGCGCGCGGCCTCGCCTGGACCGATCACCACGCCTTCGGCCTCGATTATGCGCAGACGCTGCGCCACTGGCGCGAACGGTTCGACAATGCCGACAAGGCGGGCCGCCTGCCCGAACGGCTCGATGCCCGCTTCCGCGACCTGTGGCGCTATTACCTGATGTATTGCGAAGGCGGCTTCCGCGGCGGCGGCATCGACGTCGCGCAGGTCACGCTGGTCAAGCAGAGCTAGACAAAGTCCTCCCCCGCCAGGGGGAGGTGGCATGCCGCAGGCATGACGGAGGGGAGGTCAGGGTATCGCCCTGTTATGGAGGATCTGCTGTCCGCCCCCGTCACCGCCTCCTCCCCCTGGCAGGGGGAGGAATAACGCGCTGTCCAGACTGTCGATCAGCCCGAACCAAAGCTCGGCCCAACCCTCAGGCGTCTTCCACCTCGCGTGCCACCGGCGGATGCAGCCGCAGGCGATGGATACGCCGCTCGTCCGAATCGAGCACTTCGAACTTCCAGCCCGACGGGTGATCCACGCACTCACCGACGTGCGGCACATGCCCCGCCAGCACCGCCGCAAGGCCGCCCAGCGTATCGACGTCGCTCTCGGCTTCGCCCAGGCGAGGGTCGATCAGCTCGGCCGCATCTTCCAGCTCGGCGCGGGCATCCGCGTCCCACGCGCCGCCGTCGATCGGCACGAGTAGCGCGCTCGGCGCCTCGTCATGCTCGTCCTCGATCTCGCCGACGATCTCCTCGATCAGATCCTCGATCGTCACCAGGCCTTCGGTGCCCGAATATTCGTCGAGCACGATGGCGAGGTGGACATGGCGCTGGCGCATGTCGGCGAGCAGGTCCAGCGCGCCGCGGCTCATCGGCACGTACAGCGGTTCGCGGATCAGTCCGGCGATGCTCGTCGGATGGTCGGCGCCGGTCGCCAGGATGTTGAACACATCCTTGATGTGGACCATGCCGATGATCGTATCCAGCTGCCCGCGATAGACGGGCAGGCGGCTATGCCCCGCCTCCGCGAAGATCTGCACCAGATGCGCGAAGGTGGTGTTTTCCTCGACCGCGATGATGTCCGCACGCGGCACGCCGACATCGCCCGCGTCGCGCTCGCCGAAATGCAGCAGGTTGCGCACCATCTGCCGTTCCAGCGGTGTCAGGTCGCCCTTGGCGTCGGGACCGGGATCGTCCTCATGCCGGTCGATCGCCTCTTCCAGCTGGTCGCGGAGCGATTCCTCCTGCCCGCCGCCGAAGATCAGCGTGCGCAGCCCGCGCCAGATACTCGATTCGTTGGAGTCGCCGTAACCGGCGCTACTTCGGTCCTCTGCCATGGCAGTCTGTGTCAGTCCTCACGCACGAGATAAGGGTCCGCGATGCCGAGCGTGGCCAGAGCCTGACGCTCGATCTCCTCCATCGCCTCGGCCTCGTCGTCCCCCATGTGGTCGTAGCCTAGCAGATGCAGCGTGCCATGTACCAGCAGGTGCGTGGCATGTTCTTCGACGCCAACGCCCTTTTCGGCCGCCTCGCGTTCGCATACCCCATGCGCAAGCACGATATCGCCCAGCAACAGCTCGCCATCGTCGCTATTCTGGCTGACCGTATCGATCAGATCCGGCTGCACCATCGGAAAGGACAGGACGTTGGTCGGCTTGTCCTTCTGCCGATACTGACGGTTAAGCGCGTGGACCTCGTCATCAGAGGTCAGACGGACGCTGATCTCGACAGTCGCGGGCGTGGTGAGCAATTCGCCATGCGGCGTCCGCTCGATCGCCGCGCGCGCGGCCCGGACGGCGAGCGCGTCCCAATCGGTGGCGTCGGGCCAGGGCGTCTCATGGGCGAGTTCGATGTGGATCATGCAAGGTCCGTCTTCGAGAAATCGTCGCCCTTGTACAGCAGGCGGGCGTCATTGGTCTTGGCACAGGCATAAGCGAAACAATCGCCCATGTTGAGGCGGGCGGGGTGGCGTGAGCCTTTGCCGTAACGCGCCGCCGCACGGATCGCTTCATCCCGTTCCGGTTCGCCGATCGACACGACGCGCAAGCCGGCCTCATAGGCAAAACCGCTTACGGCTTCCGCTGCTTCGTGCAGCCTCACCTCCCGCAGACGGGCGATGGCGTGGGCAGCTTCCCACGCGCCGACCGCACAATACAGCCGGTCGTTATGCGCCTCGATCGCATCGGCCAAGTCGTCGGCCTCGGGTTCGCCATAGACGATCGCGACGATCGCCGAGGCGTCGACGAAGATGGTCAATCGTCGTTCTCGTCGTTGAGCGAATCGTAGAACGCCTTGTCCGCAACGAGGCCGGTCGAGCGACCCAGCGGATGTGCCTCGCGCCAGGCTTTCATGCGCTCGCGCAGCGGCACGCCGGGGGACCGACGCTCCTGCTCCAGCTCACGCTTGCGGTGGAGCAGGGCATCGTGGACCGCCGCCGTCTTGCTCGTACCGAGCAACTCGGCGACTTCGCGCGCCAGATCGGCGGTGTCCGCATTCTTGATGTAGAGCGACGCCATCGTCACCTCCGGTATATCCCGCCAAGGTGGCGAGGATATACGCTTCCGTCAACCGGCCCCCTCATAGGCCTCGACGATCCGCCCGACAATCGGATGGCGGACGACGTCGGCGCTGCTGAAGCGCGTCATCGAGATACCCTCGACGCCCTCCAGCCGCATCGTCGCATCGGCCAGGCCGCTTGCCGCGACGCCGCCGGGCAGGTCGGTCTGGTTGGGATCGCCGCAGATCACCATCCGGCTGTTCTGTCCGAAGCGGGTCAGGAACATCTTCATCTGCGCGGGCGTCGTATTCTGCGCCTCGTCGAGGATGACGAAGGCATCGGCGAGCGTGCGACCGCGCATGAAGGCGATCGGCGCGATCTCGATCTCGCCGCTCGCGATCCGCCGCTCGACCTGCTCGGCAGGCAGACAATCGTGCAGCGCATCGTAGAGCGGGCGCAGATAGGGATCGACCTTATCCTTCATGTCGCCGGGCAGGAAGCCCAGCTTCTCGCCCGCCTCGACCGCGGGGCGCGACAGGATCAGCCGCTGGACGCTGCCGGTGATCAGCTGCGACACCGCCTGGGCGACGGCGATATAGGTCTTGCCCGTACCCGCGGGCCCCAGCGCGAAGATCATGTCGTGCGTGCTCAATTCGCGCATGTAATGCGCCTGCGCCGGGGTGCGCGGCACGATCGTCTTCTTGCGCGTGCGGATCATGATCGACGGAATCGCGCTACGTTCGGTGCTGACGATGCCGTCGAGCGTCGGTTCGGCCGCCATCGCGATCGAGGCATCGACCAAACCGGTGTCGATCTCTTCGCCGCGCTGGATGCGCTGGTACAGGTCCTGCAACACGTCGCGCGCCAGCGCGACATTCTCGGCGGCGCCCTCCAGCCCGACGCGGTTGCCGCGTGCGGTGATGTAGACACCCAGCCGGTTTTCGAGCGCCACCAGATTCTGGTCATATTGGCCGAACAGCGTGGCGAGCAGCTGCGGCTTGTCGAACAACACCTCCGCCCGGCTGCGTTCACCGGAGCGGGCGGGGACGGGCTTGCGACTCATGCAATCCTTTCGTGCCGAAATGGCATGCACCGAATGTGGGATGCCCGCGCGCGAAAGGGAAGCGGCAAACGTGCCGATCTATGCGGCCTGCTTCACCCGCACCGCGCCTGCCATCGAGACCGGGCCGGCGGACAGCAGGTCGACCGTCACGATGTCCCCGATCGCCGCGTCGGTCATCATGTGCACCGATTGCAGCCAGGGCGACTTGCCGAGCATTTGGCCGGGCAGCTTGGCCTTGCGCTCGATGAGGACGTCGCACGTCCGGCCGACGCTCGCCTGGTTGAACGCCTGCTGGTCGCGGCCCAGCGCGGCTTGCAGGCGCTGCAGCCGTTCGTCCATCACCTCCGGCGGCACGGCGCCGGCCATGTCGGCGGCGGGGGTGCCGGGGCGGGGGCTGTATTTGAACGAATAGGCCTGCGCGTATCCGACCGCATCGACCAGCGCGAGCGTCTCGGCGAACTCCGCCTCGGTCTCACCCGGAAAGCCGACGATGAAGTCGCCCGACAGCGCGATGTCGGGGCGCACGGCGCGTACGCGGTCGAGCAGGCGCAGGTAGCTGTCGGAATCGTGGCTGCGGTTCATCGCCTTCAGCACCCGGTCGCTGCCCGCCTGCACCGGCAGGTGCAGGAACGGCATCAGGCTCTCGACGTCGCCGTGCGCGTCGATCAGGCCCTGCGCCATGTCGTTGGGATGGCTGGTCGTGTAGCGGATCCGTGCGAGGCCGGGGATGCGGTCGAGCACGCGGATCAGGTCGTGCAGGCCCCGCCCGTCGTCGTCCCAGGCGTTGACGTTCTGGCCCAGCAGCGTGATCTCGCGCGCACCCGCATCCACCAGCGCTTTCGCTTCGTCGACGACCGCCGCGAACGGACGGCTCACCTCGGCGCCGCGCGTGTAGGGCACGACGCAATAGGTGCAGAATTTGTCGCAGCCTTCCTGCACCGTCAGGAAAGCCGACGGCCCGACGCGACGCCGCGCGGGCAAGGCACCGAACTTCGACAGCAACGGCATGTCGGTGTCGAGCCCGGGCGCGCCGCTCGCCGCCTGCGCAACGAGGCCCGGCAGGTTGTGATACGCCTGCGGCCCCACCACGACATCGACGTTCGCACGGCGGACGATCTCTTCGCCCTCCGCCTGCGCGACGCAGCCGGCGACGGCGATCATCGGCGCGGCCCGCTCGGCGAGCCGCGCGTCCTTGCGCAGCCGGCCGATGTCCGAATAGACCTTCTCGGTCGCCTTTTCGCGGATATGGCAGGTGTTGAGCACGACCAGGTCCGCGTCGGCCGCGTCGGCGGCGGCGGTCATGCCTTCCGCGGTCATCAGTTCGGCCATGCGCTCGCCGTCATAGACGTTCATCTGGCAACCGAACGACTTGACGTGGAAGGTCTTGGGCGCAGGCTTGGGGCTGTCGGCGGGGGTCATGGCCGCGGGCCATACAGGAATGGGCTCGGCGTCGCTAGCGCCCCCCGCTTGACGGTCAGGCCGCGCCGATCGCCTCCCGCGCCCGCGCGGCGATCGCCTTGCGGCCGCCGATCTCGGCCGGGTCGAAGGCATCGAGCATATGCAGCGTCACCGGAAACGTGCCGCGGCGCCGCAGCACGCGCAGTGCATGGACCTGTCCCGGTTCGTCGCCGACCCACGCAAGCTCGGCGGTCGCCGGACCGTAATCGACCCGCACCGGCTGCACGCGGCCACCCGGCGGCGGCGGATCGAGCGCGGCGAGCAGCGCCGCCTTGAACGGCAGCAGCGTCGTGCCGTCGCTGGTCGTGCCTTCTGGAAAGATCGTCACCGCCCAGCCTTCGGCCAGCGCATCGCGCAGCCGGGCGATCTGCGCCGACACCTGCAACCGGTCCTCGCGCGTCACGAAGATCGTGCGGTTCAGCGTACACAGCCAGCCGACCAGCGGCGCCGCGCGCAGCTCCGCCTTGGCGACGAAGGCGCTGCCGGTCGCGCCGGCGATGGCGAGGATGTCGATCCAGCTCAAATGATTGGCCAGGAATACGACGTCGCGCTTCAGCGGCCGGCCGATCACGCGCACGCGCGCACCGACGATCCACGCGACGCTGCCCAGGAACAGCCGCGGCCAGGGCGAGGGCAGGCGGAACACCCGCCACAGGCCGTGGATGCAGAGCGCTGCGATCAGGGCGATCACCAGCGTCGCCAACCGGATCGCGAGGCGCAGGTTGGCGATCACGCGCCCGCGCTTATGCCTTGCGATCGAGGCTGACGCCGTACAATTCCATGCGATGATCGACCAGGCGGAAGCCCAGCTTCTCGGCGATCGCCTTTTGCAGCTGCTCCAGTTCCGGATCGACGAATTCGATGACCTTGCCCGTCTCGACGTCGATCAGGTGATCGTGATGCGCTTCCGGTGACGGTTCGTAGCGCGCGCGGCCGTCGCCGAAGTCATGGCGATCCAGGATGCCGGCCTCTTCGAACAGGCGCACGGTGCGATAGACGGTGGCGATCGAAATGCCGGGATCGATCAGCGACGCGCGCTCATACACCTTTTCGACGTCGGGATGGTCTTCAGCTTCCGACAGGACGCGCGCGATGACGCGACGCTGTTCGGTGATGCGCAGGCCCTTTTGATTGCACAGGGCTTCGAGGTCGATCTTGCGAGGCATGAGCACCGTGTAGAACAGTGCGCTTGTTGCGAAAAGCGAAACCGACTCGCAACAGTGATCGGGTGCGACGATCGATCGAGCCCGGTCGCCTTACACCGCCCGCCGATACGTATGCGCGTCGAACGCCTCGCCGCCACGTCCGCGATAATAGCCGCGCCGCTCGCCCACCTTGGCAAAGCCCTGCTCGGTATACAGCGCCACCGCAGGATTGTTCGCCCGCACCTCCAGATGCAGGTCCGCGATGCCGCTCATCTGCGCCTCGGCGATCACCGCGCGCAGCAGGGCGGTGCCGATGCCCCGCCGACGAAAGGCGGGATCGACCGCGAGCAGCAGCAGCTCCGCCTCTTCCATCACGCTGCGCACCATCGCGAATCCGGCGGGCCGATCGTCGACCAGCGCCAGCGTCAGTCGCACGCCCGGCATCGCGAGCACCCCCAGGCACTGGTTGCGGGTCCACGCCTCGCCATAGCGTGGGTCGAAGGCGGCGGTCATCAGCGCGTCGACCGTCGCGACGTCGCGCGGGTCGCCGGTGCGCAGCAGGATCTGGTGCGTCGCCATCAGGCCGCCGGCTCCGGCACGCGGCCGCCGGGCAGCTTGGCATCGGGCGCACGGCCATAGACCGGACGCGCGGGCAGCGTCTGCAACGCCTCGGGCAGCAGCAGAGCGTCGCGCGCATCGGGCAAAGCGGGCTGGCCGGTGAGGTCGGGGGCGACCTGTTGCAGCCAGCGCAGGCCGTTGCCGACCGGATAGCGTTCGCCCAAAGCGGCGATTGCTGCCTCCGGCTTCAGCGAGGCGAGTGCATCGAGCGGCACCGGTCCGGCCGCGAAGCTCTGCACGAACACCTCGCCATGCCCGCCCTCCAGCATCGCGGCGATCTGGCCCTCACGCCCGCCGGCAAAGGCGGCCGCGGCGAGCAGCGACAGACTGGAATAGCCGGCGACGGTGCTGCCCCAGCCAAGCGCCAGCGCCCGGGCCGCGGCGATGCCGACGCGCAGGCCGGTAAAGCTGCCGGGGCCGACGTCGACCAGGATATGCCCGGCGCGTCCGCCATCGGGCAAAGCGGCAATCATCGGCAGCAACTGTTCGGCATGGCCGCGCCCGACCTCGCGATGCTCGGCGGCGATGACCTGCCCGCCTTCGATCAGCGCGATCGAGCAGGCGGCGGTGGCGGTGTCGATGACGAGAGTGCGGGCAGTCATGATGAAGCGCCTGCTTTGCGGCAGCCCGCGCGCCGGGGCAAGATGCGAGTGGCGGTTACCACATGCCCCCCGTCACCCCGGACTTAGTCCGGGGTCCACTCTGCGGCGAGGGGAACGGCAAGAGGCTCCAGCTCCACCCCCGCGGGATGGTGGACCCCGGACCAAATCCGGGGTGACGACGGATATGCGGAAGGACGCTCACAATCCCCGATCGGCGACGGATTTACGCGACCGTGTTGAATTTCTCGAACGCCGGCCGCGGCGAGCGCGGGTGCAGGCTGGCGGGATCGCCATAGCCCAAGGTGGCGATGAAGTTGCTGCGCACGCCCGGCTGGTCGGCGAAGAACGCCTTGTCCACTGCGCCCTGGTCGAAGCCAGACATCGGCCCGGTATCCAGCCCCAGCGCCCGTGCCGCCAGGATAAGATAGCCGCCCTGCAACGACGAATTGCGGAACGCAGACGCGACGCGCAATTCGGTATTGCCGTCGAACCAAGACTTGGCGTCGGTATGCGGGAACAGTTCGGGCAGATGCTCGTGGAACTCGACGTCCATGCCGATGATGACGGTGACGGGCGCCTTCAGGATCTTGTCGCGATTGCCCTCCGATGCGCAGGCGGCGAGCTTCGCTTTGGCCTCGTCGCTGACACACCAGACCAGCCGCGCGGGCAGCTGGTTGGCGGAGGTCGGACCCCATTTCATCAGATCCCAGATCTGGCGCAGTTGCTCGTCGCTCACCGGGCGATCGGTATAGCCGTTGAAGGTGCGTGCGGTGCGGAACAGCGTGTCGAGCGCGGCGTCGTTCACGGCTTCGCTCATCAGACGGCCCTCACTTCGGTGACTTCGGGAACATAATATTTCAGCAGCTGCTCGATACCGTTCTTCAGCGTCGCGCTGGACGACGGGCAGCCGGCGCAGGCGCCCTGCATGCGCAGGTACACCTTGCCCTTGTCGAATCCGCGATAGACGATGTCGCCACCGTCGTTCGCCACCGCCGGGCGCACGCGCGTGTCGATCAGCTCGCGGATCTGCGCGACGATCTCGGCATCGGCGGGATCGTCGGTCGTCACTTCGTCGCTGTCGCCCGCCGGCACGCTGAAGCCCGCGCTGCCCTGGCGGAACAGCGGCATGTTGGCGGCGAAATGATCGAGCAGGATCGCCAGCACGTCAGGCTTCAGGCCGACCCAGTCGACGCCCGGCGCCGCTGTCACCGACACGAAGTCGCGGCCGAAGAACACGCCGGTCACATCGCCCAGCGCGAACAGCATCTCGGCGAGCGGACTCGCCTCCGCTTCCTCGGGCGTCGCGAAATCGCGCGTGCCCGCGTCCATGACGATGCGGCCCGGTAGGAACTTGAGGGTCGCCGGATTGGGTGTGGCTTCGGTCTCGATCAGCATGGGGGCCATGTGGACCGCGTGCGGCTGCGGATCAAGCACAGCCGCAGAAAGGCTTTGTTTCCCGTCGCGAAGCGGGGAGCCTCAGCCCACCCGCTCGCGATGCCCCGCCGGGAAGCCCGCGATCGCCAGCGCCGCGATCCGCTCCGCCACCACTTCCGGCGGCTTCACCGACTCCGGCGCCTCGCCCGGATAGGCGCGCGCGCGCATTTTGGTCCGGGTCGCGCCGGGATCGAGGATCACCGTTCGGATGCCGCTGATCTCGCTTGTCTCGTCGCCATAGGCGCCGATCAGCGTCTCGAACGCCGCCTTGGACGCGCCATAGGCACCCCAATAGGCACGCGGGTTGCGCCCGACGCTGGAGGTAACGCCGATCACCTTGGCCGCCGGCGCCTTGCGCAGCATCGCATCGAACGCCTGGATCATCGCCACTTGCGCGCTAACGTTCAGCGTCAGCACCTGCGCGAATTCCTTGGGATCGATCGCCGGCACTGCCGCCAGCGTGCCCAGCATGCCGGCGTTGAGAACCAGCACGTCCAGCGCCTGCCAGCGTTCGCCGACCGCGCTTGCCAGCCGGGCGATGCTGTCGGTCTGCGTCATGTCGAGCGGGGCGATCGTCGCCGATCCGCCCGCGTCGAAAATCGTTTCCTCAACCGCCTCCAGGTCTTTTGCCGTCCGCGCGGTCAGCACGACATGCGCGCCCGCCGCCGCCAGCGCGATGGCGGTCGCGGCGCCGATGCCGCGGCTGGCGCCGGTGACGAGCGCGAGCTGGTTGTCGAGTGGTTTGGCCATCAGTTCACCCGCTCTTCGAGCATCGCGAACTGGTCGACGTCCGCCACGTCGTCATGGTCGGTCAGCGTCGTCGGATAGTCGCCGGTGAAGCAGGCGTCGCAATATTTCGGCAGGCGCGACGCGCGCTGTTCCTCGCCCAGCGCCTTGTACAGGCCGTCGATCGAGACGAAGGCGAGCGTGTCGGCATGGATGAAGTCGGTCATGCCACCGACGTCATGCTTGGCCGCGAGCAACTTGGCCCGCTCCGGCGTGTCGACACCGTAGAAGCAGCTGTGCCGCGTCGGGGGTGATGCGATGCGCATATGCACCTCGGCCGCGCCGGCATCGCGCATCATCTGCACGATCTTCAGGCTGGTCGTGCCGCGGACGATCGAATCGTCGATCAGCACGATGCGCTTGCCCTTGATCAGCGCGCGATTGGCGTTGTGCTTCAGCTTCACGCCCAGATGGCGCACCTTGTCGCCCGGCTGGATGAAGGTGCGGCCGACATAATGCGAACGGATGATGCCCAGCTCGAACGGAATGCCCGATTCCTGCGCATAGCCGATCGCCGCCGGCACGCCCGAATCGGGCACCGGGATGACGAGGTCGGCCTCGACCGGCGCCTCGATCGCCAGCTGCGCGCCGATCGCCTTGCGCACCGAATAGACCGACTGGTCGCCCGCGATCGAATCGGGGCGGCTGAAATACACCCATTCGAAGATGCACGGCCGGGGCGCCACCGCTTCGAACGGCTTGATCGATCGGATGTCCGTACCCTGCACGATCACCAGTTCGCCCGGCTCCACCTGCCGTTCGAACGTCGCGCCGCACACGTCGAGCGCCACGGTTTCGGACGCGAAGATCACCGCGCCGTCCAGGCGCCCCATCACCAGCGGCCGAATCCCCAGCGGATCGCGGCAGGCGATCATGCCCTCGGGCGTCATCACGACCAGGCTATAGGCGCCCTCGACCTGCTTCAGCGCATCGATGAACCGGTCGAGCAGCGTACGGTAGTTCGACGTCGCCACCAGGTGGATGATCGTCTCGGTGTCGCTGGTCGACTGGAAGATCGATCCACGCCGCACCAGCTCACGCCGCAGCTTCATCGCGTTGGAAATATTGCCATTGTGCGCGACCGCAAAGCCGCCGGTCGACAGGTCGGCGTACAGCGGCTGGACGTTGCGCAGCGCCGTCTCGCCGGTCGTCGAATAGCGGACGTGGCCAACCGCGGTGGTGCCGGGTAGCGCGCGGATCACGTCGTCGCGATCGAAATTGCCCGCGACATGGCCCATCGCGCGATGCGTGTGGAACAGCGTGCCGTCGAAGCTGCTGATCCCGGCGGCTTCCTGTCCGCGGTGCTGCAGGGCGTGCAGCCCCAGCGCGACCAGCGCCGCGGCGCTATCGCTGCCGGACACGCCAAACACGCCGCATTCCTCGCGCAGCGTATCGCCGTCTTCGGTCGTGGTTTCGAACGGATTGGTAGTCAGCATGGGGAGGGGGCTCACATGACGGCGGGTGGCCATATAGGAGCGCAATCCGGCTTTGTCGCGCATTTGTCATGACCGATCGAACCGTTTCCCCCGTCCGCTCGTTATGGCGCTTTCGGGAGTGGAGTCGGACGATGGCAAAGGATCACGGCGCACAGATCAAGGACGACGGCCTGTACGAAGAGCTTCGCAAACAGGGCAATTCGAAGGAAAAGGCCGCGCGCATCGCCAATGCCAAGGCGAACGGATCGCTCGACCACAAGGCGACACACCTGGAAGATCGCACCAAGGCCGACCTGATGAAGGAAGCCCGCGAGATCGGCATCGAAGGCCGATCGACGATGGACAAGCCCGCGCTGATTAAGGCGATCCGCGGGCATAAGTGAGGGTAAGTGCTAGAGGCGCGCGAACGTCGCCCCACTTCACCCGTCACCCCGGACTTGTTCCGGGGTCCACTCCGCGGCTGGGGGGATGCCAAGAGGCTCTAGCCGACCCCCCGCGGCCCAGTGGACCCCGGACCAAGTCCGGGGTGACGGGGGGGGGACCCCTATCACGGGCCCGCTACGTTCCCCTTACGCCGCAAGCCGCCCAGATCTTCCGGCCCCTTCGCCACGGGAACCAGCACCCACACTGCCGTCCTCGCAGCCAATGGCACCGCGCCCTGCAAGGCCTGCTAATTCATGCACTGCGGCTGCCCCACCACTCCCCGTCACCCCGGACTCGGTCCGGGGTCCACTTCGCGGCCGGGGGGACGGCAAGAGGCTCTAGCCGACCCCTGGCGGCCCGGTGGACCCCGGACCAAGTCCGGGGTGACGGCGCGTTTGCGGATGCCTACCGGCCGCCCGACACGGCATCACCCTTGCGCCGCACGCCGCCTAGGTCCTCCGGCCCCTTCAAGGCTGGAACAGGCACCGTCGTCGCCGCAGTCACCGGCACGGCGCTCAGCAACACCTGCTGCTTCATACACTGCCGCCGGTCCGCGCGTTTGGTCAGCGCACAATTCCACAACGGTCGCTCAATCCCCGCATCCCGATCGCGCCAGTAACTGAACGCCATCGCCGCCACTTGCTCGGTCGTCAGCGGCGTCGCGGCGGGCGTCGCGGCGGCTTCGGTCCAGCCCGAAAAACGGCAGGTCTTGCGCTCCCCGCAGGCCTTCATCGCCACCGCGGGATACAGGTCCGGCATCACGCCCTTGGGCAGCGTCGCGAGGATCGTCTCGTTCGTCCCGTCCGCCACCGGCGTCGTCGCTGCGACCGTCGCGGCCGCACCATCGTCGCCCAGCATCCCCAATGCCTCCGCCGCATCGAGCAGCGCCGTATCCGCTTCGGCGAGCGCCGCGCCGGTCTTGTGCGCATCGGACACGGAGGCGAGCTGGGCGATCACCGGCTCCGCGGAACTCACCTGCCGGTTGAACGCGGGCGGCGTGCCCCACCATCCCGTCCAGCGGAAAAACAGATGGCTGTGCACCGCGACCACCTTGTCCAGGCTCGCCTGCCAATAGGGGACGACCCAGTCGGTGTGGTAATGCGTCGCATAGCCCACCGGCCGATAGACCGCGCCGGATAGGGCGGCGTTCGCCGCGCTGCGCGCGCGCCGCCATTGGTCGGCGGTCGGGGTCCAGCGGCTGAGCGCATGGTCGCAGGCGAAGCTGAACTGGCAGCCGGTGCTGCGCTCCTGCCCTTCGAAGATCACGCCGCAGATCGTCTTCGGAAACGCCGGATGCCGCAGCCGGTTGAGCACCACCTGCGCGACCGCACGCTCGCCCTCGGCATCGTCGCCCGCCTCGTACAGCACCCCTGCCGCCATGCAGTCGAGCGCCCGCGCCCGGTCTTCCGCGCCCCCGGCGAAGCGGAACGGCCGCGCGGCGGGATTGGGCAGGGTGGAGAAGGGGATGGCGTCATTGTACGCCTTGGCATCCTCGGCCGACAGGTCGACGAACGCGACCGGCTCGACGTCCGGCACTTCGGCGGCAGGCACGACGTGGCGCGGGGGAAGCCGGACCGCCTTATGCGCCTTCGGGATCGTCGGCGGGTGCGCCACCACCCACGCCGGCACGCCGATCGCGAGCAAGGCGGTGACGGCCAGCACGGGGCGTAGCCAAAGGGGGTAGGGGGCCGCGCCGCCGTGATTCGCCGAAGTCATTACGGCTGTGTGTGGTTGCGATTGCCGCATTAGGCAATCCGGCTCCCCCTTGTCCGTCATCCCCGCGAAGGCGGAAATCCAGACACGCTACCGTGGCGGATCGAGCCGACAGGGCAGCCAGTCTGGATCCCCGCCTGCGCGGGAATGACGGGGAGAGCTTACTGCTCCGGCAGGAAGTCCGGCACCGACAGATAGCGCTCGCCCGTGTCGTAATTGAACCCGAGCACACGCACGTTATCCGGCAGGTCCGGCAGCTTCTGCAGGATCGCCGCCAGCGTCGCGCCCGACGAAATTCCGACCAGAATGCCCTCTTCGCGCGCCGAGCGTCGCGCCATGTCCTTGGCGACCGCGGCATCCACCTCGATCACCCCGTCCAACGCCTGGGTATGCAGGTTGCGTGGGATGAAGCCCGCCCCGATCCCCTGGATGGGGTGCGGCCCGGGCTGGCCGCCTGCGATCACCGGCGACGCCGCCGGCTCGACCGCGAAGACCTTCAGGTTCGGCCATGCCTTCTTCAGCGTCTCGGCAACGCCGGTGATATGGCCGCCGGTGCCGACGCCGGTGATGATGACGTCGATCGGCGAATCGCGGAAGTCGTTCAGGATTTCCTGCGCCGTCGTGCGGACATGCACGTCGACGTTCGCACCATTTTCGAACTGCTGCGGCATCCATGCACCCGGCGTCGCATGCACCAGCTCGATCGCGCGCTCGATCGCGCCCTTCATGCCCTTCTCGCGCGGGGTGAGATCGAACGTCGCGCCATAGGCGAGCATCAGCCGCCGCCGCTCCAGCGACATCGATTCGGGCATCACGAGGATCAGCTTATAGCCCTTCACCGCCGCGACCATCGCGAGGCCGACGCCGGTGTTGCCGCTGGTCGGTTCGATAATCGTGCCGCCGGGCTTCAGGTCGCCGTTCGCCTCCGCCGCCTCGACCATGGCGAGCGCGATACGGTCCTTGATCGATCCGCCGGGGTTCGACCGTTCGGATTTGATCCAGACCTCCGAATCGGGGAACAGCTTCGACACGCGGATGTGCGGCGTGTTGCCGATCGTTTCCAGGATGGTGTTGGCCTTCATGGCTTGGCGTCTCCGTGGCTAGGTTCGGTTTGCAGGATCTCTGGCGGGTCAAAGGTTCGCGCGGCGCCGAGTTCCGGAAACAGCCGCGCCCACAGCAAGGTCACACCGATCGCGCCCAGCCCGCCGAACACGACCGCGCCCACCGGGCCGAGCAGCGATGCCATCACCCCGCTCTCGAATTCGCCCAGTTCGTTGGACGCCGAGATCGTCAGCTGCGACACCGCGCTCACCCGCCCACGCATCGCATCGGGGGTGTGGAGCTGGATCAGCGACTGGCGGACGTACACCGACACCATGTCCGCCCCGCCCGCGACGATCAGCGCGACGAGGCTGAGCAGGAACGCCGGATGGACAAACACCGCGACGCTGCCGAGCTGAACCGTCCGCGTCGCCAGGCCGAGTGCGCCCGTGACATGGCTCGCGATGCCGAAGGTCAGGATGGACAGGCCGAACACAACGACCGCGGCGAGCATCTTGACGCCGACGTTGGTGCTCATCGGCTTGAACGAGAACCAGATCGCGGTGGTCGCCGCACCGATCCCCATGCCCGCGGCCAGCACGCCCAGCCCCTGCGACCCGACATGCAGGATGTCGCGCGCATAGACGGGCAGCAGCGAGGTCGCACCGGCGAGCAGCACCGCGAACAGGTCGAGCGTGATCGCCGCCTGCACCAGCCGGTTGCGGCGGACGTAGGAAAAGCCCTCTGCGATTCGCGCCAGCGGCCGGTGGTCGGGCTGCGACGGCGGCTGCGGCACGGGGCCGATCAGGAACATGAAGGTCAACGCGACTGCAAACAGCACGGTGGCGACGCCATAGGCGACCTCGGGGTGGATGGCGTAGAGCAGCCCGCCGACGCTGGGGCCGGCGATCGTGCCCACCTGCCACGCGATCGAGCTGACCGCGATCGCGGTCGGCAGGCTCTCGCGCGGCACCAGATTGGGCGCGAGCGCCGAATAGGCGGGACCCGAAAATGCCCGCGCCACGCCGAACGCCACCGCCGCGGCGAACAGCGCGATCAGCGTCAGGCGCCCCGACCAGGTCATGAACCACAGCATTCCCGCCGTCGCGACCAGCAGCGCGGTGGTGCTGCGCACGATCCAACGCCGGTCGACGCTGTCGGCCACCAGGCCCGTGACCGGGGTCAGCAGGAACAGCGGCACGAACTGAGCAAAGCCGATCATGCCCAGCATGAACGCCGCCTGCCGCACGTCCATCGTCACACGCGCGAGGTTGTAGACCTGCCAGCCGATCACGATCGACATCGCAGATACGGCGATCGTCCCGCTGAACCGCGACAGCCAATAGGCGCGGAAGTTGGCGATGCGGAACGGATGGACGGGGCGCGTGCTCATGTCGGACGAGCTTTGGCGCGGGCCGAGGGGAAGGGCAACATAGTTGCGCTTTGGTGCCCCTCATGTTCTGCCCACTCTTCGTCATCCCGGCGGACGCCGGGATCCATGGTTGCGGGCGGCTGATGGTGATGCGCCATCGCGAGCGTCGCGTGTCCGTGGATCCCGGCGTGCGCCGGGATGACGAAAGAAGCCACCAGAAACGCTACGTCACAGCCATCTTACCCCAGGGAATTGATGTTCCCCGTGAACCCGGCCTATAGGCTCGGTCACATCCCCAGGACCGTTGAGGTAATACGTGGCCAAATCGCCTGCTCCTCCCGCCGTACCGCTCAGCAATCGCGAGCGTCCCGCCGATCCCAAGCCGTTCGAGGCGACGAAGGAGCAACTGCTCGACTTCTACAAGCAGATGCTGCTGATCCGCCGGTTCGAGGAAAAGGCGGGCCAGCTCTATGGCTTGGGTTTCATCGGCGGCTTCTGCCACCTGTATATCGGCCAGGAAGCGGTCGCGGTCGGCCTGCAGTCGGCGCTGGACGGCGACAAGGATTCGGTGATCACCGGCTATCGCGACCACGGCCACATGCTCGCCTATGGCATTGATCCCAAGGTGATCATGGCCGAACTGACCGGCCGTGCCGCCGGCATCAGCCGCGGCAAGGGCGGCTCGATGCACATGTTCTCAACCGAACATAAGTTCTACGGCGGACACGGCATCGTCGGCGCGCAGGTGTCGCTCGGCACCGGTCTCGCCTTCGGCCACAAGTACAGCAACGACGGCGGCGTCTGCCTCGCCTATTTCGGTGACGGCGCGGCCAACCAGGGCCAGGTCTACGAAAGCTTCAACATGGCGGAGCTGTGGAAGCTCCCGATCATCTTCGTGATCGAGAACAACCAGTACGCCATGGGCACCAGCGTCAACCGCGCCTCGTCGGAAGACCAGCTCTATCGCCGCGGCGAAAGCTTCCGCATCCCCGGCATCCAGGTCGACGGCATGGACGTCCTCGCCTGCCGCGGCGCCGCCGAGGAAGCGCTCGCCTGGGTGCGCGCGGGCAAGGGGCCGGTCATCCTCGAGATGAAGACCTATCGCTACCGCGGCCACTCGATGTCCGACCCCGCCAAGTATCGCAGCCGCGAGGAAGTGCAGGGCGTTCGCGACAAGTCCGACCCCATTGACCACGTCAAGAAGCTGCTTGAGGGCCACGGTGTGACCGAGGCCGATCTCAAGACGCTCGAACAGGATATCCGCAAGATCGTGAACGAAGCCGCCGATTTCGCCGAAAGCACGCCCGAGCCCGAAGAGGCCGAGCTGTATACCGACGTGCTGGTGGAGACCTACTGAGATGGCGATCGAGATTAAGATGCCGGCGCTGTCGCCGACGATGGAAGAGGGCACGCTCGCCAAGTGGCTCGTCAAGGAAGGCGACACGGTGAAGTCCGGCGACATCATGGCCGAGATCGAAACCGACAAGGCGACGATGGAATTCGAAGCCGTCGACGAAGGCACGATCGGCAAGATCGTCGTCGCCGAAGGCACCGATAATGTGAAGGTCGGCGAAGTCATCGCCGTGCTGCTCGAAGACGGCGAGAGCGCCGATTCGGTCGCCACGACGAAGAGCGACAGCCCCAAGGCGGACGAGGCCAAGCCGGCGGACAAGGTCGAGGATTCGGCTCACCCCGCGCAGGAAAAGGTCGAGACCGGCACGCGCCAGATGTTCGAAGCGGCCGAGAACGAGGGCAAGCAGGACCCGGCGATCCCTGAAGGCACCGAGATGGTGAAGACCACCGTCCGCGAGGCTTTGCGCGACGCGATGGCCGAGGAAATGCGCCGCGACGAGCGCGTGTTCGTGATGGGCGAGGAAGTCGCCCAGTATCAGGGCGCGTACAAAGTCACCCAAGGGCTGCTCGACGAATTCGGCGACAAGCGCGTCATCGACACGCCGATCACCGAATATGGCTTCGCCGGCGTCGGCACCGGTGCGGCGATGGGCGGCCTGCGCCCGATCATCGAATTCATGACGTTCAACTTCGCCATGCAGGCGATCGACCACATCATCAATTCGGCGGCCAAGACCAACTATATGTCCGGCGGCCAGATGCGCTGCCCGATCGTGTTCCGCGGTCCGAACGGCGCAGCGAGCCGCGTCGGCGCTCAGCACAGCCAGAACTACGGTCCGTGGTACGCATCCGTCCCCGGCCTGATCGTCATCGCGCCCTATGACGCGGCCGATGCCAAGGGCCTGCTGAAGGCCGCGATCCGCAGCGAAGACCCCGTCGTCTTCCTCGAAAACGAGCTGATGTACGGCCGCTCGTTCGACGTGCCGAAGCTGGACGATCACGTCCTGCCGATCGGCAAGGCGCGGATCATGCGCGAAGGCAAGCACGTCACGCTCGTCAGCTATTCGATCGGCGTCGGCCTGGCGCTCGAAGCCGCCGAGACGCTGGCGAAGGACGGCGTCGAGGCGGAGGTCATCGACCTGCGCACGCTGCGTCCGCTCGACACCAAGACGGTGCTGAAGAGCCTCGCCAAGACCAACCGCCTCGTCGTGGTCGAGGAAGGCTGGCCGACCTGCTCGATCGCCAGCGAGATCGCCGCGGTGGTGATGGAACAGGGCTTCGACGACCTCGACGCGCCGGTGCTGCGCGTCACCAACGAGGACGTGCCGCTGCCGTATGCCGCGAACCTCGAAAAGAAGGCGCTGATCGACGCCGCCAAGATCGTCGCGACCGTCAAGAAGATCGTCTGATACGGACGGGAAGGGGGCGGCTGCGCCGTCCCCTTCGACCGCTTACGCCGCGAACAGGTCGCAGGTCGACGGCTGGGCCGAATTGAGCGGATTGTAGATCTGCCGGAAGTCGCGATTGTTGCGGACGATCATCGACGCGACGTAATGCATGCGGAACGGCTTCGCGAGCCACGCGCTGACCAGCGGCTGATACTGGTAATTCACCTCGACGAAGATGACGCCCGTATCCGCGGGCGCGCTGACCATGCGGCCGGGATCGCCCATGCCGTTGGGGGCCAAGGTGCCGGCGTCCGACGACGTCGCGGTCGATCCGGCGGTCGCCGACGTCGTGCCATAGCTCGATTCATATCCCGGCCCGCGCTTCATCCCCATGCATCGCTGCCAGTGGATGCGCTGCACCCGCGCGCTGTCATAGCTTTGCTGGATATATTCCAGGCTGGAGATCGTGACCCGGCCGTACGTCCCGAGCTTCAGCGGCGCACCCTGCAACCGCGCCGCCTGCAGCACGTCGTTCATGTCCCCGTCGCGCATCTGCTCGATGTTGTTCGCCCCCATCTGCCCCATGCGGGAGGCATTGTCGGCGAGGGCGAGCGTGATCTGGCTGATCCGCATATGCGTCAGCGCCTGATTGCCCATCTCCGCGCCATACAGGCCCAGCGCCAGCACGACCGGCCCGGCGAAGGCGAATTCGATCATCGCCACGCCGCGGCGGTTGCGCGCCAGCCGCCGCCACAGGGTCTGGTATTGGGGGGTCAATTGCATAGACGATTCACCGTCGGCGCCGCCTGCGTCGCATAGGGCTGGTTCTTCAGCAGCGTCTCGGCGGTCACCGTCTGATAGGGCGAGGCGCCGATCAGCGGCGCGACCGGAAAGATCCGCGGATAGGTGATACGGATCCGATACAGCGTCACGTCGTTCGCGCCGCCTTGGCCGGTCGTGCCCGGCTCCGCATCCCAGCTGCCGTTACCGTTGATGTCGCGATAGCATTCGCCCGGATCGCGCTGGTTGTTGCCGTTGGTATCCTCGAACGGTTCGGGGCCGACCGCGCTGAACGTCGCGTAGCTGAGCCGCGTCGAGCAATAGGTTCCCGGCATCGGCGTGGTGGCGCAGGACGCGGTCGGCATCGCCATGACGCCCGTCATCATCTGTAGCACGCGTGCGTCGATGGTCGCGGTCTGCTGCGCGCCGCCCTGGATCCCCGAATCGCGCGCCGCCTTTTGGATCGCGCCGTACAGCAGCTGCTTGACGTACATCTGGTACAGCATGTCGCCGAGACCCATCATCATCAGCGCCATCACCGGAAAGATGATCGCGAACTCGACGAGGGTGACGCCGCGCCGGTCGCGACCCAGTCGCGACAGCAGTCCGCGGCCAATCCTCATTTCGACACCCGCAGCAGCGCCACCTGGTTCGCGATCCGGCGGAAGGCCGCGTCGAGCGACGCATTGTCGCTGGCGTAGAAGGCCTGGCCGGGCGAGGCGCATTGCGTCAGCTGCGGCGTCAGCGTCTGGCCGAAACCGATGACGAACACGGTGATGTTGCGCGCCTTGGCCGCGGTGCATTCGGCGAGGAAGCGGGCATTGTGATAGGGGATCAGGCCATTGGCATCCGTACCGGTGCTCGCGACCCGGCCGTCATAGGCCTGCAGCCCGTACATGCCGTAGATCATCGGGTTGGGCGCCATGTCGCCGTCGGTCATGAACACGATATACCGATTGGGCGCCTGACGCCCCGGCCAGGCGGCGGTATCGGTCGCGAACAGGCCGGTCGGCGACAGCAGCCGCGTGCCCCAGATCATGCCCGTGTCGTGATAGGTGCCGCCCTGCGCCTTGAAATCGACAGCGTTGACGTAATCGGACACGTCGCTGCGGGTCATCACGCCGAGCCGGCGCACGGGCTTGCCGCACGACACATAGGCCGCCCGCAGGTTCGCGGTGTAGGCGAGCGACGTCCAGGTCGCCGTGGCGTTGGTCGTCGTGGTCGACACGTCGCCGTACACGAAGGGCGAAGTCGGCGAATAGGGCCGCGCGGTATTGCCGGCATTGGGGTTCGACGTCGAGCCGCGATAATAGACGACCTCCGGCCACATCGGCCGCCAGCGCGTCGCATCGCTGGCCGCGACGGCATCGGGATCGAGGTCGGGCGGCAGGTTGCCCTGGTCGAAGCTCAGCGCACCGTAGGTGGTATTGCGCTCCTCCAGGCACCCCTGCCATTTGGCGGTCTGCCCGGTGACCTTGCTGGGATCGGGCACCGCATTGCCCAGCTTGAATTGGCTGACGTCATACGACACCGGCTGATATTGCCAGACCGGCATCTTGGGATCGGTGGTGACGGTGCAGGTGCCGCCGGAATAACTAGACCAGCTCGACGTGACATATTCCGCGGTGCCGTCGGCGCGGAACACGTACGTCGCGACCGATCCGTCGGGGTTGATTACGTTCTGCGGCGAACGTCCCGTCGCGCGGTTGTTGCAGTTTCTCTGCGAGACATTGTAGCTGGTGCTCGACGTATCATCGCCATTGTTGGTTTCGCCGACGATCCGCCGCGACTGATAGGTCCAACTGTCGACGATCGCGCTCGATGGCAGCGCGAACCCGGCATTGACTGTCGACGTATAGGTGACGAAGCCATAGCGCACGTGCGTCGACGTATCCGCATTCGCCGTCATCGTGTCGTAGAAGCTGAGCACCGCCGATCGTAGGCCTGAAATCTTGGATCCATCCGCCTCGACCGCATAATAACCGGTCGTCCCATCGGGACGGGTGTAGGTACTGGTCTGGTTCGTGCAGCTGTTGGCGGGCGTGCAGGCCATCGACCCGGTCGTGTCGAGCACGAACATGACGTCCGAATCGGCGACATCGAAGCGCGCTTCGCACGTCACGGTCATCGTCCGCGCCGGCATGCCGAACATCTTCATCACCGTCGTCGGCACCCGGACGGAGGCGGTGCCGGCGACCTGATTGTCGCTCGTCTTGGTCGGCGTGAAGGGCACGGTCGCGTTGGTATAGGCTGGCGTCCCCATGATCCCGCTGGGGAAGTTGTTGGCGAAGAACGTCTTCGCCGTCGCCGCCGCGGCTGCGTCCAGCGTGCTGCTGCTACTGTCGGCCATCGCCTTGCGGCCGGCCAGCGCGCCCGCATCGCACGCCTGTTGCAACCGCACCTTCACCAGATACATGCGTCCGAAATCGACAGCCGATCCGGTGAGTGCGGACATCGGGATCAGGAAGGCGGCGAGCATCGCGAGCGTATTGCCGCCCTTCGCCCGGGCGAAGCGGGACAGGAACGAAGGCTGGCCGTGGGTATCCGTCAGTTGCCGATCGATCGTCACGCCGCGCGAGCCCTGTCCATAATCGACTGATATTCTAAGCGCTTAATACTGACGATTACGTAAATGCCGTATCCGGTCCGGTCCTATCGCCTCATCCGCCAGACGCGGTCGCGGGGGTTGCAAGTCGCGATGCGGACGGGCAGCGGTCCGCCACCATGGCCGATCCCTCCACCGCCCCGCCGCCCGATCGCGAACTGATGCTCGCCGCCGCCCCGCAGACAGTGCGGGATGCGCTGCGCACGCTGTTCGACCTCGACGATCGGCTCGCGGGAATCGTCCGGACGACCCGCGAACCGATGGTCGGCCAGATGCGGCTCGTCTGGTGGCACGATGCGTTGGAGCGGCTCGACACCGCGGCGCCCCCCGCCGAACCCCTGCTCCAGGATGTCGCACGCCTGCTGCTGCCGCGGGGCGTGAGCGGCGCGGCGCTCGCGGCGATGACCGACGGGTGGGAAGAGCTGGTCGTCACCGATCCGCTCAATGATCAGGCGCTCGCGCGGCATGCCGATTCGCGCGGGGGCACGCTGTTCGCGCTGGCGGGACGATTGCTCGGCGCCGAGCCCACTGTTCTGCGGATCGCGGGGCAGGGCTGGGTCCATGCCGATCTCGCCCGCCAGCTTACCGTCGCCGCGCTGGCCGATCACGCGTCGGCGCAGGCCCGCGCCATGCTTTCGCAAGCCTTCACCGCAACATGGCCGGCGCCGGTGCGAGCCGTCGGCGTCCTTGCGTTGCTCGCATCGCTCGATCTGGAGGGTGGCACGCCGCTCGCCAAGGCGTGGCGCGTCGCGCGCTTCCGCTTCACGGGGCGATAGCGGCATTGCCTGCGCTACATCGCATGATAGCCTCCCGCCGCAATCGGGAGATCGGGCGATGTGGCGATATCTGGCGGGTGGCGGAGCGCTGGCAGCGGCGGTCGGGGCAGGGGTGCTAATCGCCGGGCATCGCGGCCAGCCCGACCTGCTACCCGCGCAACCGCTGGTCCAGCAGGCCGCCGCGCAGACCACCGCCGACGCCGAAGACGCGCCCGTTCCGGAGGCCGCGCCCGCCACGCGCGAACAGAAACGCTTCAACCGCTACGACAAGGATCGCGACGGCCGCATCACCCGCGACGAATATCTCGCCGCCCGCCGCAAGGCCTTCGCCAAGCTCGACACCAACGGCGACGGCCGGCTCAGCTTCGACGAATGGGCGATCAAGGCGACGACCAAATTCGCCGCCGCCGACAAGGACGCCTCCGGCGCGATGACCGCCGCCGAATTCGCCACCACCGCCGTCAAGCGGAAGGCACCGTCTCGCGCGAAATGTCCGCCGCCGCAGCAGGCTCCGTCGGAAGAGAGCTGAGCCACGGCTCGAACGCGGCGCGCGCGCGGTCGGTGTACATCCGCTTGCGATCCGCCTTCTTCGTGCGGCCGGGGATCGGCGGCATCAGCCCGAAATTGACGTTCATCGGCTGATACGTCTCCGCCTCCGCCCCGCCGGTGATATGCCCTAGCAGCGCGCCGAGCGCGGTCGTCACCGGCGGGGGGCTGAGCGTCTGGCCCCGCAATTCGGCCGCGGCGAAGCGCCCGGCGAGCAGGCCGATCGCCGCACTCTCGATATAGCCCTCGCACCCCGTGATCTGCCCGGCGAAGCGCAGGTTCGGCCGATTCTTCAGCCGCAGCGTCTCGTCCAGCAGTTCGGGCGATCGGATGAAGGTGTTGCGATGCAGGCCGCCCAGCCGCGCGAACTCGGCATTCTGCAAGCCCGGGATCGTCCGGAACAATCGCACCTGCTCGGCATGCTTCAGCTTGGTCTGGAAGCCCACGATGTTCCACAGCGTGCCCTGCCGATTGTCCTGGCGCAGCTGCACCACCGCATAGGGCCAGCGCCCGGTGCGCGGATTGTCGAGGCCCACCGGCTTCATCGGTCCATAGCGCAGCGTATCGATACCGCGCTCCGCCATTACCTCGATCGGCATGCAGCCGTCGAAATAGGGCGTGTCCTTTTCCCATTCCTTGAACTCGGTCTTCTCGCCCGCCAGCAGCGCGGCGTGGAAGGCCAGATACTGCTCCTTGTCCATCGGGCAGTTGATGTAATCCGCCTCGCCCTTGTCCCAGCGCGACGCCTTCCACGCGATATCCATGTCGATCGTGTCGAAGTGGACGATCGGGGCGAGCGCGTCGAAGAACGCCAGCGCCTCCGCCCCCGTTGCCCCGCCGATTTCCTGTGCCAGAGACGCCGCGGTCAGCGGCCCGGTCGCCAGGATCGCCGGCCCTTCCGGCAAGGCATCCACCCGCTCGCGCACCAAAGTGACGTTGGGATGGTTAGCCAGCGCCTGCGTCACGCCGTCCGAATAGCCGTCGCGATCCACCGCCAGCGCCGACCCCGCCGGCACGCGATGTGCATCCGCCTGCGCCATGATCAGCGACCCCAGCCGCCGCATCTCCTGATGCAACAACCCCACCGCATTCGCCTCCGCGTCGTCGGACCGGAAGCTGTTCGAGCACACGAGTTCGGCCAGGCCATCGGTCTGGTGCGCCGGCGTGCGCTCGCCGCTGCCGCGCATTTCGGACAGGCGCACGCGAAACCCCGCCTCGGCCAGCTGCCACGCCGCTTCCGATCCGGCGAGCCCGCCGCCGACGATATGGATGTCATGAGTCATGCGCCATGCCTCTAGGCCGCAGCGGGCAGTGGGGCAACGCGGGAGGGGCTCCATGCGTTGTCCCGCCATGACGACCATCTACACGATCGGCTACGAAGCGACGACCATGGCCG
Source organism: Sphingomonas sp. DC4900 (assembly GCF_049896485.1). Taxonomy (NCBI): domain Bacteria; kingdom Pseudomonadati; phylum Pseudomonadota; class Alphaproteobacteria; order Sphingomonadales; family Sphingomonadaceae; genus Sphingomonas; species Sphingomonas sp. DC4900. The sequence goes on along the minus strand of NZ_JAFCUK010000010.1, from coordinate 84,681 downwards.
ACTTCCTCGCCGCGCTCACCAAGGCGGGGGTCAAGCGCGTCATCGACGTCCGCGCATTGCCGCTATCGCGCCGTCCCGGCTTCTCCAAAACCTCGCTCGCCGCCAGTCTGAAAGAGGCCGGCATCGACTACGTCCATCTCAAAGCCCTCGGCACCCCCAAGCGCGGCCGCGACGCCGCCAAGAAGGGCGACGTCGCAACCCTCACCGCCGTCTACGACGACCAGCTCGCGCTCCCCGAGGCCCAGGCGGCGGCAGCCCAGATGCTCGACCTCGCCCAGGAGAAGCCCAGCGCCCTCCTCTGCTACGAACGCGAACCGACCCACTGCCACCGCACCTTGCTGCTCGACGCTGTGGGCGAGGGCGTAGAGGTGGTCGATCTCTACGCCTGAGGCTACGTCGCCTCCCGCAGCCGTTTCACCCGCCGGATGCGCGGTTCGCGGTCGATCTCCGCTTCGGCCTTGATCGACTGGCGCAGTTCGTCGCGCTTTTCGTGGATCGAGGCGATCACCGGGCCCATCGCGACGCCCAGATCGACCAACACCGCCTCCGACAATTGCAGCGAGCTTTCGAGCGTCTCGGGCACCGCGTCGGTTACCCCGGCGCGGTACAGTTCTGCGGCATGCTGCGGATCGCGGGCGCGGGCAATGATCGGCAGCTCGGGCGCCAGCGCGCGCATGCGCCGCGCCAGCCGCACCGTCAGCACCGGATCGTCCATCGTCAGGATGAGCGCGCGGGCACGGGCGAGGTCGAGCCGGTCGATCAGCTCGGCGCGCGCGACGTCGCCGAACAGCACCGGATGCCCCGCCCGCCGCGCATCGGCGACATTGTCGATGTCCGCATCGACCGCGAGATAGCGCTGGCCGTGGATCTTCAGCATGTCCGCGACCATCCGCCCGACGCGGCCGAAGCCGATCACTACCGTCCCCGGCCCCTCGCCATCGTCGATCGGCCCCGCGTCGATCGGCGCGCGATCGATCCCGCGCGACAGCCGCTGTCCGGCCTTGGCGAGCAGCGGCGTGATCGTCAGCCCGATCGCGGTCACGGTCTGCCAGAAGGCGGCGGTCGAGGGCAGGATCAGCTGCGCCTGCGCCGCGGTGGCGAGCACGATCAGCGTCGTCTCCGACGGGCTGCCCATCAGCAGCCCCGTCTCGGCGGCGATCCCGCGCCCGGTCTGGGCAACGCGCAGCAGCAGGAAGGTGACGACCGCCTTCACGCCCACCACCGCAACGACCGCCGTCAGCAGCGCCGGCCAATTGTCGAGCACCTCGCGTAGGTTCACGCTCATGCCGACCGTGATCAGGAACACGCCGAGCGCCAGCCCCTTGAACGGCGCGGTCATCACCTCGACCTCGGTGTGATATTCGGTTTCGGCGATCAGCAGCCCGGCGAGCAGCGCGCCGACGATCGGCGACAGCCCCGCCGCGGTCGTCGCGACGCTGGCGACGATGACGACCAGCAGCGATGCCGCGAGGAACAGCTCCGGGCTCTTCGTCCGCGCCGCCTGCGCGAACAGGCGCGGCAGCACCAGCCGCCCGCCCAAATACATCACGACCACCGTCGCCGCCCCGCGCAGCGCGACGCCGGCGATGCCGACCCAGCCTTCCGCGCTCGCGGTCGGTGCCATCGCGCCGAGGGCAAAGATGATCGGGACCAGCGCCAGATCCTCGAACAAGAGCATCGCGAACGCGCCGCGCCCGACCGGGCTCGTCGTGCCCACCAGCGGCAGCACGAGCGCGGTCGACGACAGCGCCAGCGCCAGGCCCAGCCCCGCCGCGCCCGCCCAATCCTGCCCCAGCAGATGCACCGCGATCGCGATCAGCACCGCCGATCCGATCAGCTCCGCTGGCCCGGTGCCGAACACCTGCGCGCGCATCGCCCATAGCCGCTTGAACGACAGCTCCAGCCCGATCGAGAACAGCAGCAGGATGATGCCGAATTCGGCGAACGGCTCGATCGAATGCGGGTTGGATATGGTGAGATAATACAGCCACGGCGCCTGTGTGGTCAGCTGCCCCAGCCCGAACGGCCCGACCAGCATCCCAACCAGAATGAAGCCGATGACGGGGCTCACCCGAAATCGCGCAAAGGCGGGAATCACAAGCCCCGCCGCCCCCAGGATCACCAGCGCGTCGCTGAACCCCGCATTATCCAGTCCGATCGCCATAAGGGCGACTGTAGGGACCGTGGGCCATTTGTCAGCCCCCGGATGGCGTTTCTACCATCCGGCAACATATCGTCATTCTGGCGCTGCGCCCCTCCCAAGAAAGCCGTCATTCCCGCGAAGGCGGGAATCCAGACTGGCTGGCCGTGAGGCTCCATCGCCAACGTCAAAGGTTATGGATTCCCGCCTTCGCGGGAATGACGGTTGGGTGAGGGCAGGAGGCCACTCCCCCTCATTAGTCATCCCGGCGAACGCCGGGATCCATGGACACGATGACGCCGGAGTCGCGCGCATCGTCGGCCGCCCGCCTCCATGGATCCCGGCGTTCGCCGGGATGACGAGGAGGCCCCCCTCACGCCGCCAGCTTGAAATCCTTGAACTGCTCCCGCAGCGCCGTCTTCAGCAGCTTGCCCGTCGCGGTGTGCGGCAGGCTGTCGACGAACACCACCGCATCCGGCAGCCACCATTTCGCCACCGCGCACTTCAGATGCTCGACGATCTCGCGCTCGCTCACCTCGCTGCCCGGCTTGCGAACCACGACCAGCAGCGGGCGTTCGTCCCATTTCGGATGCGCGATGCCGATCGCCGCCGCCTCGGCCACGCCGGGACAGCCGACCGCGGCATTTTCCAGCTCGACCGAGCTGATCCACTCACCGCCTGATTTGATCACGTCCTTCGACCGATCGGTGATCTGCATCGTGCCGTCCGGATGCAGCACCGCGACGTCGCCGGTGTCGAACCAGCCGTCTGCGTCGATCGCATCCGCTTCCGCGCCATAATAGCGTTTCACCACCCACGGCCCGCGGATGTGCAGCCGCCCGGCGCTGGCGCCGTCGCGCGGCAGATGCCGCCCCTCGTCGTCGATCACCGCCAATTCGACGCCATAGGGGATGCGCCCCTGCTTGGTCAGCACGTCGAGCTTGGCATCCTCCGACCAGTCGTCCCAGTCGGGCGGCGGCGCCGCGGCGGTCGCGACGGGCGAGGTTTCGGTCATGCCCCACAGATGCTTGACGTCGACGCCCATGCCCATCAGCCGCGCGATCATCGCGCGCGGCGCGGCGGACCCGCCGATCGTCGCCATGCGCAGATGGCGCGGGCTCTCGCCGGTCGCATCGGCATAGGCGAACATCGCCAGCCACACCGTCGGCACGCCCGACGATATCGTCACGCGCTCCTCGTTCATCAGCCCGCACAGCACCTTGGGGTCATTGACCGCGGAAAAAACCAGCTTCGTCCCCGCCATCGGCGCCGCGAACGGCGTGCCCCAGGCGGCGGCATGGAACAGCGGCACCACCGGTAGCAGCACGTCGGCCGACGACAATCCCAGCACCGCCGGCGACGACGCCAGCATCGCATGCAGCACGGTCGAGCGATGCTCGTACAGCACGCCCTTGGGGTTACCCGTCGTACCGCTGGTATAGCAGAGCATGCATGGGTCGCGCTCCGATCCGGTCGCCCAGGCATAGTCGTCGTCTTCCGAGGCGATCAGCGCGGCGAAACTGTCCGGACCGTCGCCATCCATCACCACATAATGTTCGATGGTTGGCCATTGCCCGCGCAGCCGGTCGACGATCGGCTGGAAGGCGCGATCGTAGAACAGCACCCGGTCCTCGGCATGGTTGGCGATATAGACCAGCTGATCGTCGAACAGCCGTGGGTTGATCGTATGGACCACGCCGCCCATGCCGATCGTGCCGTACCAGGCGATCAGGTGGTGCGCATGGTTCATCGCCAGCGTCGCGATCCGGTCGCCCGCGCGCATGCCCAGCCGTTCCAGCGCCCGCGCCAACCGCCGCGAGTCGCGCGCGACGCCCTGCCAGTCGGTCCGCGTCTGCCTGCCGTCCGCCCAATGCGTCACGATCTCGCGTGTGGGATGTTCGCGCGCCGCGTGATCCAGCAGCGTCGATACCCTGAGTTCGAAATCCTGCATGCCGCCCAGCATCCGTGGCTCCTCTCAGTCCGTGCACATCCGTGCGCCTCTTGCCGAAGCGGACCATACCCGAGACAGGAGCGAGGGCAAGATGGCCGATGTGACGAAGAATTGCCGGCGACGGGCGGGGTGGGGCGATGGCCACCCAACATATCCGTCACCCCGGACTTGATCCGGGGTCCCGCTAACACCGTCTGCGAAAGCGGGATGCCGGCCTTAGGCAGGGATGACGGGGCATAGCTGCGGCCAAGGCATGGCAAGTCTTACCCCGTCCGGGAAACCGTTTGGCGTCAGCCGAAAAGATCGGCGGCAACAACGCCCCCCCTAACCGAGCGCACCGCGTACCGCCCCCTCCGTCACCGCTAACGCGGCGCCACCTCCCCCCGGCGGGGGAGGACCCCGCAGACCCTAATTCCCCGACACCGTCGTCGACTGCGGTGACACGCGCCCGTTCACCGCGATCGCCGTCGCGGGCCGCGCGTTCATTCGCACCGCCGCGGCGCCGGGCAGGCCGGGGAAGCGCGGCCACATGCCCTGCGCCAGCGCGGACCGGCTCACCGACGCCTTGCGACCGCCCTGCGCCTCATACATCCAGTAATTGCGCAGCACGGTGGTCACGTAACCGCGCGTCTCCCAATAGGGGATGCTCTCGATATAGAGCAGCGGATCGCCGTTATCGTGGACGATCGCATTCCAGTCGCCCACCGGGCGCGGGCCCGCATTATAGGCGGCGATCACCTTGGGCAGCAGTCCGCCGGTCACGCCCGCCATGTCGCGCAGCCGCTCCAGATGGCGCTGGCCGATGTCCATGTTCGTCGCCGGCTTGGTCAGCGCGCTCTTGTCGACGGTATAGCCGCTCTCGCGCATATAATCGGTCGCGGCGGCCGGCATGATCTGCATCAGGCCATAGGCGCCGGCGGGGCTGACGACCTTGTTGCGAAAGCCGCTTTCCTCCAGCGTATGGGCATAGACCAGCGCCTTGTCGACGCGCCAGCCGCTGGTCGGCGTCCAGTTCGGCGTCGGATAGCGCGCCTCGGCGGCGGCGACGACGCCCTGCGGGCAGTTGTGTGCCAGCCATACGGTGGTGGCCGGCAGGCTCAACGCTTCCGCCACGCGCACCAGGCTGCCGAACTCGGACGGATCGCCGATCCGCGCCTGCTGGCGCACGACGCTGTCGGCCAGGTCGGTCTCGCCGATCTCGGTCAGCGCGGCGGCGACGCGGAGGTTGGGCCGCTTGTCGAGCCGTGCCCAGTCGGCGGCGACCACCTGCGTCTGCGGTCGGCCCTTGTCGCGGATCAACAGCGCCTGCCGCGCCAGCTGGCCGTAGAAGCTTTCGGAATATTGCGCGGCATTCTGCAGGCGCGGCTGCACCTTGTCGGGCCGTCCGCACACCATGTCCGCGCGCGACGCCCAATAGAGCGCGGCGGCGCGCAGATCGACGTCGGTCGCACGCGCGGCGACGCCTTCGAAGCCGGTGCCCGCAGCGGCGCAGTCATTCTGCCGCCACGCGGACAGCGCCCCCGTCCAGCGACCCTGCACCGCCCAGTCGCCCACGCCGTTCGCGGCCTTCGCCGCCATCGCCCGCGTGTTGAGGTCGTCGCCGGTCAGGAAATACATCCAGGCGATCTTCGCCTGCCATTCGGTCTGCGCCTCGGGCGTCAGGCCCGGGGTCGATTCGAGCAGCACCTGCGCCTCGGCGCCCTGATCGCCCTTGATATAGGGCTGCATCTTCACCGCCAACTCGGCGGCGATTTCGTCGCTGCGGGTCGTCTTGGCGCGCACGCGGCGCGGCGCGCCATCCTGCCAGATCAGCCGTTGCGCGACGGGCAGCGGCGGCAACTCGCTCGCGCCGCGTACCTTGGCCAGCCGGGCCAGATCGGCGGCCTCGGGCAGCTCGGGCGCTTCGTTGAGCAGCGCGACCAGCGGCTCCAGTTCGACCTTGGGCGATCCCTTGGCGGTATAGAGTTCGGCGCGGGCGATGGCGTGGAGCGGACCCGGCTTCATCGCGTCGAGGCCCATCTGCGCATCCTGCCAGCGGCCGTCGCGGATCGCCTGGAACACCGCGCGATATCCCTCGCGCTGCGCGCTATCCAGCTGGTCGGGAATGCGATCGTTGCGGCTGGCGGCGGTGATCCGGGCGTCGCCGCCTGCGGATGTGCCGGGCTCGGCGGCCGAAGCGGCCTGCGGCACGGTCAGCGCGACGATCGCGGCCATCCCCAGTGCCGCTAGTCCTGGCGCCAGCATACGGGTCATGCGGACAAATTCCCCATCAGCAATTGCAGGTCCTTCCAGGCCTCCGCCTTCGCCGCGGGCTTCTCGATCAGGAAGCGCGGATGAAAGCTGGCGACCACGCCTGTCTTTCCCCGTCTATGGTTAAACGCGTGTAAAGACCCGCGCGTCCCGGGCATTTCTGCCCCCAAAATCGCACGGCTCGCCGCATTGCCCATCAGCAACAGCCGTTTCGGCGCGACGAGGCCGATGTGGTGCTTGGCGATATCGGCCAGTTGCGTTTCCACCTCGCGCGGCATCCGCCCCGCCACGGGCCGCTTCGCGCAGACCGAGGCGAGATGGATCGTCTCACGCGACAGGCCGATCGCGGCGAGCATGCGGTCGAACAGCCGCCCCGTCTCGCCGCTCATCAGGATGCCGGCGGCATCGTCGTCCTTGTCGGGGCAATCGACCAGCACCATCACCGCGGCATCCGCGGGGCCGGTCGCGGCGATCGACACGCCGCGCCACGCCACTTCGGGCACGGCATCGCCGCCGCGCCATGCGATGAAGTCGGCCAGTTCGGCGGGCATCGCCGGGGCCAGCTCCACCGGCGCGGCGGGGGAGGGCGCCCGCGCGAAGACCGGCGCGACCATCGGCTGGGTCAGCCAGTCGCGCGGATCCGCCTCGACAAGCGTGTCGACGCCCGCCTCCTGCCACCAGTCGAGCGCGCTCGCGAGGCTCTCATTCCAACTGTGATGCTGATCGGCCCCCACGTTTCTCTCTTTCTGTAGGTTGACGTTTTCGTCAACTTGTCCGATCGCGGTTCAGAGACGAGACGTTGTCGGCCTGCGCCTGACCGCTATCCCCCGGCGCCGACAACCGCAACCGTATCCGGGAGTGGATGACAATGACGCAACGTGAATCGATGCCTTACGACGTGGTGATCGTCGGCGCCGGCCCGGCGGGCCTGTCGGCGGCGATCCGGTTCAAACAGGTGGCGGCCGAAAAGGGCGCGGACCTCAGCGTCTGCGTGCTCGAAAAGGGCTCGGAAGTCGGCGCGCATATCCTGTCGGGCGCCGTGATCGATCCGCGCAGCCTCGACGAACTGCTGCCCGACTGGCGCCAGGACTGCCCGCTCGCCGAAGTGCCGGTGACCGAAAACCTGCACTGGGTGCTGACGGAAAAGAAGAAGTCGATCCTGCCGCACGCGCTGACACCGCCCTTCCTGCACAACAAGGGCACCTATACCGGCAGCCTCGGCAACCTGTGCCGCTGGCTCGCGGGCAAGGCCGAGGAACTCGGCGTCGAAATCTTCCCCGGCTTCGCCGCCGCTGAAATCCTGTTCGACGATCAGGGCCGGGTGATGGGCGTCGCGACCGGCGACATGGGCGTCGCGCGCGACGGCACGCACAAGCCCGATTATCAGCCCGGCCTCGAACTCCACGCAAAATATACCTTCTTTGCGGAGGGTTGTCGCGGACACCTCACAAAGGAAGTGATCCGCACCTTCGACCTCGCGAAGGACAGCGACCCGCAGGTCTATGGCCTGGGCGTCAAGGAATTGTGGGACATCGATCCTGAGCTGCATCAGCCCGGCCGCGTCATTCACACGCAGGGCTGGCCCCTGGGCGACGACGCCAATGGCGGTGGCTGGCTGTACCATCAGGCGAACGGCCAGGTCAGCCTCGGGTTCGTCACCTGGCTCAACTATTCCAACCCCTACATCTCGCCGTTCCAGGAGATGCAGAAGTGGAAGACCCACCCCGAGATCGCCGCGATCCTGAAGGGCGCCAAGCGCGTCAGCTATGGCGCGCGCGCGATCAGCGACGGCGGGCTCCAGTCGATCCCGAAGCTCGTCTTCCCGGGCGGCGCGCTGATCGGCGACAGCGCCGGCTTCCTCAACGTGCCGCGCATCAAGGGCACGCACACCGCCATGAAGAGCGGCATGATGGCCGCCGAAGCCGCGGCCGACGCGATCCTGTCGCAGCGCCAGCATGACGAACTGGCCGCTTACCCCGAAGCGTTCGAGCACAGCTGGGTGAAGAAGGAGCTGTCGATCGTCCGCAACGTTGTGCCCTTGGTCAAGAAGTTCGGCGATTTCCTGGGGTCGGGCCTCGCCGGCATCACGATGTGGCTCGAACATTTCGGCCTCAAGATGCCCTTCACGATGAAGCACCACCCGGATCACGAAACGCTGTGGCGCAAGGATCTGGTGAAGGCTCCGGTCTATCCGAAGCCCGATGGCGTCCTGACCTTCGACCGCCTGTCGTCGGTGTTCCTGTCGAACACCAACCACGAGGAGGACCAGCCTGTCCACCTGACGCTGAAGGACCCCAACGTCCCCGTCGAATACGATCTGCCGCTCTACGACGAGCCCGCGCAACGCTATTGCCCGGCCGGCGTTTACGAGATCGTCGGGCAGGAGACGGGCGATCCCAAGTTCGTCATCAACGCGCAGAATTGCGTCCACTGCAAGACGTGCGACATCAAGGACCCCACGCAGAACATCAACTGGGTGGTGCCGGAGGGCGGTGGAGGCCCCAATTATCCCAATATGTAAGCGTCTGTTCCTTGCATCGGTTCTGAGCGTCGCGGTCGCCGCGCCAGCTCAGGCCGATGCGGCACGCCGTGCCGATCCGGTCGCGGACTATATGCAGGCCCGCGTCGCCGATGCTGACGGTGATGTGGCGACGGCGATCGCCGGCTACGCCCGTGCGCTCGCCGCCCGGCCCACCGATACGACGGTGGCGCTGAGGGCGTATCGCGAAGCGCTCGCGGCCGGCGATATCCCGCTCGCCACCCGCGCCGCCGCGGTGCTGCGCGACCAGCCCGGCGCGCCTGCCGACCTCGCGCTGCTCCCCCTCGCGCTCGCCGCCGCGCGCAACGACGCGGCAGGCGCCGAGGCCGCGACACAGGCGCTCGCCCGCACGCCGCTGTCGGTGATGGTCCCGGCACTCAGAGCGTGGATCGCCTACAGCCGCGGCGGAAATCCGAGCGCCCCGATCGTCGCCGCCAATGTCGGCAGCACGCCCGTCGCCCAGCGCCTCGCGGCCGAGACTGCGGCCTTGCTCCAAATCGCGATGGGCGACGTGCAGGGCGGCCTGCGCGGGGTGCAGGCGCTCCGCGAAACCGGCTCCCCCGTCGATCTGCGCCTGTCCGCCGCGCAATTGCTGTTCGGCACCGGCCATGCCGACGAGGCGCGCGCGCTGCTCGCCGGTGACGACCCCGCACTCGCCGCCCTCCGCCAGGGTTCCCCCGCCAAGCCGACGCTCGCTTATGGCGTCTCGCGCCTGCTCGCCCGCGTCGCCGGCGACCTCGTCGATCAGGACGTCGCGCCGCTGTCGATCGCGCTCACCCGCACCGCGCTCATCGCCTCGCCCGCCAACGATCGCGCCCGCCTGCTGCTCGCCCAGGCGCTCGCGGGGGAGGATGCGACCGATCAGGCGCTCGTCACGCTCGACGCCGTGCCCGCGTCCAGCCCCTTTGCCTCCACCGCCGTTGCCGCGCGCATATCGATCCTCGCCCGCGCCGATCGCACCGCCGACGCCCTCGCACTCGCCCGCCGCGACGCCGAGCGCGCCGACGCCGGCCCCGCCGCCTGGCAGCTCTACGCCGATCAGCTCAGCACCGCCGGCAACAACGCCGAAGCCGCCCGCTGGTATCGCCGCATCGCCGAGGCGCAGCCCGCCGCGTGGAACGCCTGGCTGCAATATGGCGGCGCGCTGGAGCAGGCGGGCGATTGGCCCGCCGCCCGCGCCGCGTTGCAAAAGGCGGTTGCGCTCGCCCCTGCCGAGCCGCTCGCGCTCAATTACCTCGGCTACGCGCAGGCCGAACGCCGCGTCGACGTGCCTGCCTCGATCGCGATGCTGCAACGCGCGCACGCCGCCAAGCCCGACGATGCCTCGATCGCCGATTCGCTTGGCTGGGCGCTGTTCGTCAACGGCGACACCGCGCGCGCGCTGCCGCTGATCGAGCGCGCCGCCGAGGCGGAGCCGACGAATGCCGAAATCGCCGAACATCTCGGCGACGTCTATTGGGCGCTGGGCCGCCGCTACGAAGCCCGCTACGCGTGGCGCGCCGCGGCGTTGACCGCTCCGGCCCAGGACGCCGCGGCGCTCGCCACCCGGATTGCACAAGGCCCGCCCGCCCGATGATCGTCGAAGCCGCCCCCGCCAAGATCAACCTCGCGCTCCACGTCCGCCATCGCCGGCCGGACGGCTATCACGCGCTCGAAACGCTGTTCGCCTTCGCAGCCGATGGCGACACGGTGACCGTCGTACCCGCCGACACCGACAGTTTCGCCATCACCGGCCCGTTCGCCGCGGCACTCGAGACGGCATCCGGCCCGAACCTCGTGCAAAAAGCCGCCGACGCCTTCCGCGAGACGTTCGGCATCGCCGGGCATCACGCGATCACGCTCGACAAGCATCTCCCCATCGCCTCAGGGATGGGCGGCGGATCGGCCGACGCCGCCGCGACGCTGCGCGCGCTCGCCCGCCTGCATGGCGTCGCCTCGCAGGACCCGCGCCTCTTCGTCCTCGCCGAAACGCTCGGCGCCGACGTGCCCGCCTGCCTCGATGGCCGCACCACCCTGGGCACGGGCAAGGGCGACGCGCTGATCCCCATCGCTGGCCTCGCCGGCATGCCGCTGCTTCTGGTTAACCCCGGCGTCGCGGTCAGCACCGCCGCGGTCTTCGCCCGCTGGGACGGCACCGACCGCGGCGGCATTGCAGGGGAGGGCGACCTTCTCACCCGCGCCACCGCCGGCCGCAACGACCTGCAACCCGCCGCGCTCGCACTCGCCCCCGTCATCGCCGACGTCCTGTCGCTTCTCGAAGGGGCAACCGGCGTCCATCTGGCCCGCATGTCCGGCAGCGGCGCCACCTGCTTCGCCTTGTTCGCGGACGACACGACCCGTGACGCCGCCCGCGACGCGGCGGCAGCCAAAGGCTGGTGGACCCTCGCCACGACCCTTACCTAAAAGGGCTATCCCTCCCGCTCTCCAACCGTCATCCCAGTGCAGGCTGGGATCTTATATTTATAGCGCGCCACCAGCGCCGAGAAAGACGCAAGCCTCCGCTGGGGTGACGCCAAAGGCTGCGAAAAGCCGCCGCTGCCACAAGCGCAACCCCTCCGCGTCCTCCGCGCCTCCGCGCGCAAAACCTCTTCGCGTCTTCGCGTCTTCGCGCGAACCATATCCACCAACCCCATGGCCCAAAACCAAAGTTCCCCTCTTGTTCTCATGGAACAAACATCGTACATACAGAACAGACGCGTTGCTCATGCCGCGCGCTTGCTCTAGCGAGGAACCCTCCCGATGGCCGCCAATCTGAAAGTGATCGACACCGGCATGGCAACCGCAAACGCAGACCGTCAAAAGGCGCTCGACGCCGCCCTCGCGCAGATCGATCGCGCCTTCGGCAAGGGCAGCGCGATGAAGCTCGGCCAGAAGGAAACGATGCAGGTCGAGGCGATCTCGACCGGCAGCCTCGGCCTCGACATTGCGCTCGGCGTCGGTGGCCTGCCGCGCGGCCGCGTGATCGAAGTCTATGGCCCTGAATCGTCGGGCAAGACGACGCTTGCGCTGCATGTCATCGCCGAAGCGCAGAAGAACGGCGGCACCGCCGCCTTCGTCGACGCCGAACACGCGCTCGATCCCGTCTATGCCAAGAAGCTGGGCGTCAACATCGACGAACTGATCGTGTCGCAGCCCGACACCGGCGAACAGGCGCTCGAAATCACCGACACGCTCGTCCGCTCGAACGCGATCGACGTGCTCGTGGTCGATTCGGTCGCCGCGCTCGTCCCCCGCGCCGAAATCGAGGGCGAGATGGGCGACAGCCACGTCGGCCTGCAGGCGCGCCTGATGTCGCAGTCGCTGCGCAAGCTCACCGGCTCGATCAGCCGCTCGCGCTGCATGGTGATCTTCATCAACCAGCTGCGCATGAAGATCGGCGTGATGTACGGCAATCCGGAAACGACGACGGGCGGCAACGCGCTGAAGTTCTACGCCTCCGTCCGCCTCGACATCCGCCGCACGGGCGCGATCAAGGACCGCGAGGAAGTTACCGGCAACACCACGCGCGTGAAGGTGGTGAAGAACAAGGTCGCCCCGCCGTTCAAGCAGGTCGAATTCGACATCATGTACGGCGAGGGCATTTCGAAGATCGGTGAGATCCTCGATCTCGGCGTGAAGGCGGGCCTCGTCGAAAAGTCGGGCAGCTGGTTCTCCTACGATTCGGTACGGATCGGGCAGGGGCGTGAGAACGCCAAGAACTACCTGCGCGAGAATCCCGAAATGGCCGACCGCCTCGAAAAGGCGATCCGTCAGCGCACCGAAAAGGTCGCCGAGGAAATGATGGCCGGCCCGGAAGCCGACGACGATCTGTGATCGCCGCGCCATCCGATCGGATGCTACGAGAGGGGCTCGCCGGCAACGGCGGGCCCCTTTCGCATGGGGGCGCTTCGGACGATGACGTATCCTCCACTTCGTCCACTTCCACGCTCGTTTTGGCGGAAATGGGTTGGGTGGGTAGAAGGACGACGGCGATAACAATCATGGCATCACCCTCACCCTTCCGGCGCTTCGCGCCTCCCTCCCTCTCCCATTGGGAGAGGGAAGGGGCCCGCCCGGCGCAGCCGGGTGGGAAGGGTGAGGGCGACGCGTCACTGAGCTAGAGCCAACCCATCGAAACCGGACCCACCCCATGACCACCGCCACAGACTGGACCGGCCGCGTCGGCCGCACCTGGGCCGCCGAATGGCAGCGCACCGACCGTTCCTTCGCCAATTTGTCCCCGCATCTCGACGCCGCGATCCGCAGCGCCGCCCCCGCCGGCCCCTTCCACGCGATCGACATCGGCTGCGGCGCCGGCGCCACCAGCCTCGCGCTCGCCGACGCCCGCCCCGACGCCACCGTCACCGGCCTGGACCTGTCCGCCGACCTGATCCGGACGGCGCGCACCCGCGCCGGCGACCGCGGCACCGTCGCCTTCCATCATGGCGACGCCATTGCGATGACCCCGCAACTCCCACCCGCCGACCTCATCGTCTCGCGCCACGGCGTCATGTTCTTCGCCGATCCCGTTGCCGCCTTCGCCACGCTCCGCACCGCGGCCAACCCCGGCGCCCGCCTCGTCTTCTCCTGCTTCCGCGACCGCAGTGACAATGTCTGGGCGTCCGATCTGATCGAGCAGGTCACCGGCACCCGCCCACAATCCGCCGCCGGTTACGCCCCTGGACCCTTCGGGTTCGCCGACCGGACCGCCACGGCCGCGATCCTCACCCAGGCGGGCTGGAGCGTCGACAGCGCCACCCGCATCGACTTCGCATATGTCGCCGGGGCCGGCCCCGATCCGGTCGCCGATGCCGCCGATTTCTTCCACCACATCGGCCCGCTCGCCTCGGCGCTCAAGGACGCCGCCGATCCATCGCTCGACGATCGGCTCAAATCGGCATTGCAGCGTTATACAGCCGACGGCATCGTCGCGCTCCCGGCCTCCGCCTGGATCTGGCGCGCGACCGCAACAGGGGAACAGCCATGATCATCGTTCACCATCTCGAAAACAGCCGGTCGCAGCGCGTGCTGTGGATGCTCGAGGAACTGGGCCTGCCCTATCAGGTCAAGCGCTACGAGCGGAACAAGACGACGATGCTGGCGCCGCCCGAGCTGAAGCAGGTCCACCCCTTGGGCAAGTCGCCGGTCATCGAGGATACGGACGGCGGCAACGTCATCGCCGAAACCGGTGCGATCGTCGAATATCTGGTCGAGAAGGCCGACGGCCGCCTCGGAGCGCCCGCGCATCGCGACTCGGCGCTCCGCTACCGCTTCTGGCTGCATTATGCCGAAGGCTCGCTGATGCCGCCACTGCTGCTGAAGCTCGTCCTCAGCAAGGTGCCGCTGATGGGCAAGCCCGCGATGAAGCGCATCCAGCCGATGATCGACGTCCACCTCGACTATGTCGAATCGGAGCTGAAGCAGCGCCCCTGGTTCGCCGGCGACGCGATGACCGCCGCCGACATCATGATGAGCTTCCCACTGGAGGCGGCGCGCAGCCGCGCCGGCCTCGATACCGCTCGCCCGGCGACGATCGCCTGGCTGGAAAAGGTGCATGCCCGCCCGGCCTACCAGGCCGCGCTGGCGCAGGGCGGGCCCTACGCCTACGCCTGATCCTGGCGTTTAGTGCCTGAAGCTGGTGGCCGGCGGCAACGCCGGCCCCTCCGCCACCGCCGGGTCGATCTCGGCCGGCTCGCGAGGGTCGAAGCCGCCCTCCCACTTGGCGACCACCGATGCCGCCACCGCATTGCCGATTACGTTGGTCGCGGTGCGGCCCATGTCGAGGAAATGGTCGATGGCCAGGATCAGCAGCAGCCCCGCCTCCGGAATGTCGAACACCGGCAGCACCGCGGCGATCACCACCAGGCTGGCCCGCGGCACGCCCGCAATGCCCTTGGACGAGATCATCAGGAACAGCAGCATCGCTACCTGCGTCCCCAGCGGCATGTCGATGCCATAGGCCTGGGCGATGAACAGCGACGCGAACGTCATGTAGATCATCGACCCGTCGAGGTTGAACGAATAGCCCAAGGGGAGAACGAAACTCGCGATCCGCGGCGGCACCCCGAACTTGTCGAGCGCCTCCAGCATCCGCGGATAGGCCGCTTCCGACGAGGCGGTGGTGAAGGCGACCAGCAGCGGCTCGCGAACGTAGCGGATCAGATCCTTGATCCGCGGCCCGATGACGAGGAACCCGACGCCGAGCAGCACCGCCCACAGGCACAGGAGCGCGAAATAGAAACTGCCCATGAAGAAGGCGAGCTGCCCGATCACCCCGGCACCGCGCTCGGCGAGCGTCGCGGTCACGGCGCAGAACACCGCCACCGGCGCGACGCGCATCACATAGTCGGTGATCCGCAGCATGACGGCGACGAGGCCGTCGACCGCCCGCACCAGCGGCGCACCCCGCTCGCCGACCGCGGTCAGCGCGACCCCGACGAAGATCGAAAAGACGACGATCTGCAGGATCTCGTTGGTCGCCATCGCCTCGATCATCGATGCGGGGACGATATGCGTGATGAACTTGTCGAGGCTGAATGCCGCGGTCGCGACACCCGCATCGGTGCCGGCCGGCGGCAGCGCCAGGTTGATGCCGACGCCCGGATGGATCGCATTGACCAGCACCAGGCCGAGGCCGAGCGACACCAGGCTCGCGCCGATGAACCAGCCGATCGCCTTCGCCCCGACGCGCCCCAGCGCCGCGGTATCGCCCATCTGCGCAATGCCGCTGACCAAAGTCGCGAAGACGAGCGGCGCGATGATCATCTTGATCAGCCGCAGGAACACCGTCGTGCCGATCGTGAAATAGCCGGCGATCGCCTTCAGCCGCGCCGCGGCCTCCGGCGTGCCGTCGTCCAGCCAGCCGTTCAGAACCAGGCCGGTAACGATGCCGAGCAACAGGCCGATAACAATAAACACAGTCAGCCGCTTGGCCATTCATTCCCTCCCGGATTCGCGCTTAAGGGAAGGGGATTGCGAGCGCCGGGTCAAGCGCCGTATCGTTTCGCGATGCCCTTCACCCCTTCGCGCCGCACGTTTCTCGCCGCGGCTGCCGCTACGCCGCTGCTCTCGTCGGCCATCCTCCGCGCCGCCGAACCCGACCTGTCCGCGCTCCGCGACATCACCACCGGCGCCCAGCCGATCGGCCCCGACGAGCGCGCCCGCCGCCTGGCCCGCGCTCAGGCGCTGATGGCGCAGAACGACATCGGCGCCGTCCTGATCGAGCCGGGATCCTCAATGATCTACTTCACTGGCGTGCGCTGGGGTCGCAGCGAGCGGCCGACGCTCGCTATCCTGCCCCGCGAAGGCCAGCCGCTGATCGTCACGCCGTTTTTCGAAGAACCCTCGGTGCGTCAGACGCTCGCCGTCCCCGCGGAGGTGCGCGTCTGGCAGGAGGACGGCAACGCGCTCGCCATCGTCGCCGGTTGGCTAAAGGAGCGCGGCCTCGCCAACGCCAGGATCGGCATCGAGGAGACCGTCCGCAGCTTCATCCCCGCCGACCTTGCCCGCTTCGCTCCCCCCGCACGGCAAGTCAGCGCCAACCCAATCGTCCGCGGTTGCCGCATGGTGAAGACCGCGGCCGAGATCGCGCTAATGCAGACCGCGACGGACGTCACGCTGGCGGCCTATCGCTGGCTCGCGCCCCGCGTCGAAACCGGCATGACCGGTACGGAGATCGGCGCGTTGATGAACGCCGCGACGCGGAAACTGGGCGGCGATCCCGAATTCGCCCTCGCCCTGATCGGCCCTGCCGCGGCACTGCCCCACGGCAGCCGCGAGGTATATCGCGTCACGCCGGGCGAAATCCTGCTCATGGACTGCGGTTGCACCGTGCAGGGCTATCAGTCCGACGTCTCGCGCACCTGGGTGCCGAAGGGATCGCCCAGCGCAGACCACCGAAAGGTGTGGGATCAGGTCGCCCGCGGCCAGCAGGTCGCCTTCGCCGCCGCGAAGCTCGGCGCCACCGCGGGCAGCGTCGACGACGCCGTCCGCCGCTATTACACCAGCCTGGGCTACGGCCCCGACTATAAGCTGCCCGGCCTGTCGCACCGCACCGGCCACGGCATCGGCATGGATGGCCACGAACCCGTCAATCTGGTCCGCGGCGAAACGACCCGCCTCGCACCCGGCATGTGCTTCTCGAACGAACCGGGCCTCTACCTCCCCGGGAAGTTCGGCGTCCGCCTGGAAGACTGCTTCCACATGACCACCGACGGCCCCCGCTGGTTCAGCACGCCGCCCCACGCGATCGAGCAGCCGTTCGGATGAAGCAGGCGCTGGCAGAGCAGGGTTTCACCCTATGGCCCGGACGGCTCGACGCTGCGTCGCTCGCCGAACTGGAGCGCCTGTTCGACGCCATGCCTGCCGATCGTCCGGGTTTGCGCATCGCACCGGACGACGCAGCCCGCTTGAGCGCCTGCCGCGCGATCCACGACGATGTCCGGCGTTTGATCGGTTCCGCGGCGCGACCGGTACGGGCGCTGCTGTTCGACAAGCGCGACGCGAGCAATTGGGCGCTCGGCTGGCATCAGGATCGCACGATCGAGGTTGCCGAGCGCCTCGATGTTCCCGGCTATGGGCCATGGACGGTCAAACAGGGTCGGCTGCATGTCTCGCCACCGATCGATGTGCTCGACACGATGCTGACCGTACGCGTGCACCTTGATCCCGTCGGGCCCGACAATGCACCGCTGGAGGTCGCTCCGGGATCGCACCGGCTGGGGTTTGTCGCCGAAGACGCGGTTTCCGACGTCGTTGCCCGATGCGGCACTGCGACGTGCCTCGCAGAGGCGGGCAGGGTCTGGTTCTACGCCACACCGATTCTGCACGCGTCGGCGCGCAGCGCGCCCGGCCTTCGCCGCCGCGTCTTGCAGATGGACTTTGCCGCGATCGATCTGCCCGGCGGCCTGCGCTGGGCCGCCGATCATGCTTGAGGGGAGGGGCGCTCTCGCCTAAGTCACGACGCCTATGATCTCGACCAACGATATTCGCCGCGGCTTCCTCGATTACTTCGCGTCGCAGGGCCACACCGTCGTGCCATCCGCGCCGCTGGTGCCGCAGAACGACCCGACGTTGATGTTCGTCAACGCCGGCATGGTGCCGTTCAAGAATGTGTTCACGGGGTTGGAAACCCGCCCCTACGTCACGGCGACCAGCAGCCAGAAGTCGGTGCGCGCCGGCGGCAAGCACAACGACCTCGACAATGTCGGCTACACCGCACGGCACCACACCTTCTTCGAAATGCTCGGGAATTTCTCGTTCGGCGACTATTTCAAGGAACAGGCGATCCACCACGCCTGGACGCTGCTGACGAGCGTCTGGGGCATTCCGGCCGAAAAGCTCACCGCCACCGTCTATCATACCGACGACGAGGCGTACGGCCTCTGGACGAAGTACCTGCCCGAAGAGCGGATCATCCGCATCGCCACCAAGGACAATTTCTGGGCGATGGGCGACAGCGGACCCTGTGGCCCGTGCTCGGAAATTTTCTACGATCACGGCGACCATATCTTCGGCGGCCCTCCCGGCAGCCCGGATGAGGACGGCGACCGCTTCGTCGAGATCTGGAACCTCGTGTTCATGCAATATGAGCAGGACGCCAATGAGATCGTTGGCGAACTACCCAAGAAGTCGATCGACACCGGCATGGGGCTGGAGCGGATCGCCGCGGTGCTGCAGGGCGTCCACGACAATTACGACACGGATACGTTCAAGGCGCTGATCGCCGCATCGACCTCGCTGACCGGCACCGATGCCGAGGGCGAGCGGCGCGCGTCGCATCGCGTCATCGCCGATCACCTGCGCTCGTCGGGCTTCCTCGTGGCCGACGGCGTGCTGCCGGCAAACGAAGGGCGCGGTTACGTGCTGCGCCGGATCATGCGCCGTGCGATGCGCCACGCGCATCTGCTCGGAGCCAAGGAGCCGTTGATGCACAGGCTGGTGCCGGCGCTCGTCGCCGAAATGGGCGCGGCCTACCCCGAGCTCGTCCGCGCCCAGCCGCTGATCGAGGCGACCTTGCGCCAGGAAGAAACGCAGTTCCGCAAGACGCTCGACAAGGGGCTGAAGCTGCTCGACGAGGCGACCGCGGGCATGGGCGAGGGCGATACGCTGGCCGGTGAAACTGCGTTCAAGCTCTACGACACCTATGGCTTCCCCTATGACCTGACCGAGGACGCACTGCGCACGCAGGGCCTGCACGTCGATCGCGCGGGCTTCGATGCGGCGATGGCCGAGCAGAAGCGCGCGGCGCGGGCGGCATGGAAGGGCTCTGGCGCCAAGGCGTCGGACGATCTGTGGTTCGACATCGCCGAGGAAACCGGCTCGACCGAATTCATCGGTTATTCGGCCGATATCGGCGAGGCGGAAGTCGTCGCGCTAGTCAAGGACGGCGCACGCGTCGACACGGCGAATGCGGGCGACACCGTCGCGATCATCGTCAACCAGACGCCGTTCTATGGCGAGAGCGGCGGCCAGGTCGGTGACAGCGGTACGATCTCGACCGATGCGGGGCTGCGCGCCACCGTCAGCGAAACGTCAAAACAGTTGGGCCGGATCTTCGTCCATCATGCGGTGGTCGAGGCCGGGTCGATCACGGTCGGCGATGCGGTGAAGCTGCAGATTGACGTCGCCCGCCGCGCCGCGATCCGCGCCAACCATTCGGCGACGCACCTGCTACACGAGGCGCTGCGTCAGCGTCTCGGCACGCATGTCGCGCAGAAGGGCTCGCTGGTCGCGCCGGAGCGGTTGCGCTTCGACGTGTCGCACCCGGTCGCGATGACGCCGGCCGAACTCGCCGACGCCGAAGCCGCGGTCAACGCACAGATCCGCGGCAACGGCACCGTCACCACGCGGCTGATGACCCCGGACGAGGCGATCGCCGAAGGCGCGATGGCGTTGTTCGGCGAGAAATATGGCGATGAAGTCCGCGTCGTGTCGATGGGCACCGAGGATGGCGGCAAGACCTATTCGATCGAGCTGTGCGGCGGCACCCACGTCAACGCGCTCGGCGACATCGGCCTGTTCAAGGTGGTGGGCGAGGGCGCGGTGTCGTCCGGCGTCCGCCGAGTCGAGGCGCTGACCGGCGAGGCGGCGCGCGCCTATCTGGTCGGCCGCGACGAACGCCTGCGCGAGGCGGCGGCGACGCTCAAGACCACGCCCGACGAGGTGCCCGCCCGCGTTGCAGCCCTGCTCGACGAACGACGCCGGTTGGAGCGTGAGCTGGCCGAGGCGAAGAAGGCGCTCGCCATGGGCGGCGGTGCCGGTGGCCCGGCGGGGCCGGAGCAGGTCGGCGGCGTCGCCTTCATCGGCCAGGTGCTCGACGGCTTCGATGCCAAGGGGCTGCGCGGAGCGGTCGACGAGGCCAAGCAGCGCCTCGGCGGGTCGGGCGCCGCGGTGATGGTCGCGGTGAACGATGGCCGCGCCTCGATCGCGGTCGGCGTGACCGACGATCTGGTCGGGCGTGTCAGCGCGGTCGACCTGCTGCGTAAGGCGGTGGCGGTGCTCGGCGGGCAGGGCGGCGGCGGTCGTCCCGACATGGCGCAGGGCGGTGGCCCCGATGGCAGCAAGGCCGCCGACGCGGTCGATGCGATCCGCGCGGCGCTGACTGAGGCTCCGGTCGCGGCCTAGGCTTTCGGGACGGCGCCGGGCAGGTTCTGCTGGCGCCGTCCTGATCCTGATCAACTAGAAAAACCTATATCGCGCCGGGACTTAGGCTGCATCCGTCCGTTGATCGATCGTTCCCTTCAACGATCGAAAGACAGCACGCCATGACAGCCCAGTCGGACCGCCTGCGCGACCTCTTCATCGTCGGCCTGCGCAATGCGCACGCCGTGGAAAAGCAAGCGCTGTCGATCATGACGCCGCAGGTCAGCCGCATCGAACATTATCCTGAAATCGCCGACCAGCTCCGCCGCCATATCGAGGAAACCAACCAGCAGATCGCCCGGCTCGACGAACTGCTCGAAGGGTTCGACACCAGCGGTTCGCTGTTGAAGGAGGCGGCGCTCAGCCTGTCCGGCACCATGGCGGCGATCGCCCACGTTCCGGCGGGCGACGAGATCCTGAAGAACAGCTTCGCCAATTACGCCTTCGAACATTTCGAAATCGCAGCGTACAAGTCGCTGCTGACCCTCGCCGACGATGGTGGGTTCAGCGCTGCGACGAGCTTGCTGTCGCAATCGCTCGGCGAGGAAGAGCGGATGGCGGCATGGATCGACGACGCTTTGCCGACGATCACCCGCCGCTATGCCAGCTTGTACGCCGAAGGCGGGTCGAGCGCCGCCAAGGTGTAAGCCGCCTTACGACCCCAGGAACGCAGCGGTTCGCGCCGCTGCGGCTTCCCAATGGACACCATGGGCGCTGAGCCATGCATCGTCATAATAGGTGCAGCCGTACCGCTCGCCCCCGTCGCACAGCAATGTGACGACGCTGCCGGTGCGGCCCGCCGCCGCCATGTCGTCGATCAACGTCATGCAGGCGATCAAATTGGTGCCGGTCGATCCGCCGACCCGCCGCCCCAGCCGATCCGACAGCGCACGCATCGCGCCGATGCTGTCCGCATCCTCGACCGCGATCATACGGTCGATGACGCTCGGCACGAAACTCGGCTCGACGCGGGGGCGGCCGATCCCTTCGATCCGCGAACCGCAGCCTTCGGGCAAGGCGGTTACCGTGGCATCCGCGAAATGGCGGTGGAAGACCGAATGCACGGGGTCGGCGACGCACAATTCGCTGTCATAGCGACAATAGCGGATGAAGCGCCCGATCGTCGCCGACGTGCCGCCCGTTCCCGCGCCGCACACCACCCAGGACGGCACCGGATGCTCCTCCGCCGCCATCTGCGCGAAGATCGATTCGGCGATGTTGTTGTTGCCACGCCAGTCGGTCGCGCGCTCGGCATAGGTGAACTGGTCGATGAAATGCCCGCCGGTTTCCGCAGCGAGCCGGTGCGATGCCTCGTAGATCGCACGTGGGTCGTCGACCGTATGGATTTCGCCGCCGTGGAAGCGGATCGCATCAAGCTTCGGCGCCGCGGTGCTGGCGGGCACCACCGCGATGAACCGCAGCCCCAGCATCCGCGCAAAATAGGCTTCGCTCACTGCGGTTGAGCCCGACGACGCCTCGATCACGCAGGTGTCGGGCCCGATCCACTCGTTGCACAGGGCGTAGAGGAACAGCGAACGCGCCAGCCGATGCTTCAGGCTGCCGGTCGGATGCGAGCTTTCGTCCTTCAGATACAGCGTGATGCCCGGAAAGCGCGGCAGGTCGACGCGGATCAGATGCGTATCGGCGGAGCGGTTGAAGTCCGCCTCGATCCTCCGCACCGCCTCGGCCAGCCAGGTTCGGTCGGTCCGCGTCCGCATCATTGCAGGCCGTGCCGCACCAGCATCGCGACCGGATCGGGGTCGCGACCACGGAACGCGCGGAAGCTGTCCGCCGCCGGCCGGGTTGCGCCACGCGCCAGCACTTCCTCGCGGAACAGGTCCCCGGTCGCGCGGTCGACGAGGCCCGCCTCACGGAAGCGGTCGAAGCCGTCGGCGGCCAGCAGCTCTGCCCACAGATAGCTGTAATAGCCCGAGGCATAGCCGCCCGCGAAGATGTGGCTGAACGCATGCGGAAAGCGATTCCACGCCGGCGGGCGGATCACCGCCACCTCGTCGCGCACCGCCTCGATCACCTCAATCGGGTCCGAGCCCATCGTGCCAAGGTGGAGCAGCAGATCGAACAACGCGAATTCGACCTGGCGGACGATGAACAGCCCCGCCTGGAAATGCCGCGCCTTCACCATCCGGTCGAACAGGTCCTGCGGCAGGCGCTCGCCGGTCGCGACATGGCCGGACATGCCGGTCAGCACATCGGCATCCCAGGCGAAATCTTCCATCAGCTGGCTGGGCAGCTCGATCGCGTCCCATTCGAACCCGTTGGTGCCGGCGATACTCGGCCGGTTCACCCGCGTGAACAGCAGGTGGAGCACGTGGCCCGTCTCGTGCAGCAAGGTGGTGACGTCGTTGTGGCTTAGCAGCGCCGGCGCCCCCTCGCTCGCCGGCGGGAAGTTGCACACCAGATAGGCCACCGGATTGGCGATCGTATTGCCGTCATGCAGCCGCGGCCGTGCCTCGCTCATCCAGGCGCCGCCCCGCTTGCCGGCGCGTGCGTGGAGGTCAAGGTACATCCCCGCCAGCACCGTGCCGCCCTCGTCGATCACGTCGAAGTAGCGTGCGTCCGGGTGATAAAGCGACACGTCATGACGCTCGACCAGCGTAACGCCGAACAGCCGGGTCAGCAGCGCCTGCCACCCAGCCACGACGCGTTCGACCGGGAAATAGGCGCGCACCAATTGCTCGTCGACGGCATAGCGCGATTGGCGCAACTTGTTCGAGGCGAAGCCGACGTCCCAGGGCTGCAGGTCGGCGATGCCCAGCTCCGCGGCGGCGAACGCCCTCAACTCGGCAAGGTCCCGCTCCGCGGCCGGCTTGGCCCGGCGCGCCAGGTCGCGCAGGAAGGCCAGCACCTCGCCCGCATTGGGTGCCATCTTGGTGGCGAGCGACCATTCGACGGGATCGGCATAGCCCAGCAGCCGGGCAGCCTCATGCCGCAGCTCCAGGATGCGGGCGATGCGCGGCGAATTATCGAACTTTCCGGCATCCGGCCCCTGATCCGAAGCGCGCGTCGCCGACGCGCGATAGACGCGCGCCCGCAGATCGCGGTTCGTCGCGAAGGTCAGGATGGCGTTGACACTGGGTTGCTGCAGCGTGACCAGCCAGCCGTCGAGCCCCTTGGCCTTTGCGGCGGCGGCAAACATCGTCCTGTCCGCGTCCGACACGCCATCGAGCAGCGCCGCGTCGGTGACGTGCTCGCTCCAGCTTTCGGTCGCATCCAGCACCGCGCTGCCGAAGGCGTTGGACAGCGCCGACAATTCGACCGAGATGTCGCGAAAGCGGTCGCGATCCCCGGCATCCAGCGCCACGCCCGACAAGCGGAAATCGCGCACCGCATGCTCTACCGCGACACGATCGGCCACCGGCAGGGCGGCGAAATCGGGCGATGTCGTCAGGCCGACGAGGATGTCATAGAAGTCTCGGTCCTGCCCGACGGCGATGCTATGTTCGGTCAGCCGACGCTGCGCTTCGGCGTGCGCCGCGCGAATGTCGGGCGTGTCGGCGACGCCGTGCAGGTGCGACACCGCAGACCAGATCGCGTCGATGCGCGTGTTCGCCCGCTCATAGGGGAGCCATACGGACGCGAAATCGGTGGGCTTCGCCGCCTTGATTGCGGCGACCGTCGCTTGATGCTCGGCCAGCGCGACGTCCAGCGCAGGCGCGATCATTTCGGGCGTGATCTCGGCGAAACGGGGCAGCGCATCGGTATCGAGCAGCGGATTGGTCGTCGAAGTATCCATCGCGCCGATAAAGCCGCTCGCGCCACCAATCGCAAATCCGAATTGACGATAGGGCCATCAATCGTGCGAATGACGGGATGGCGGACCGGCGTTCAGGACACCGGTATCTCGAACGCCCCGACCGGCAGCCCGGCATCGTCGGTCAGGTTGGTGATCGCACTGTCCCCCCATGCGTAGCGCACGCGCGTGACGGGCTTGCCGTCGCCCGACAGCATCACGCCGTCGTTACCCACCGTGCCCGCGGCAAAGCGACACGTGCCCGGGCCAGCGTCACACAGTTCAAAGCCGATCGCCTGCGCGGCGCCCCGCGCATGCAGCGCCCCGGTCACGCCAGTGAACCGCAACGCCATGCCGGTGCCACTCGCACGGGCCGTCGCGATGGCTGGCCCGGACGCGCCGATCGCGTCCTTGTAGACGATGGCGCGCATGACGCGGGCGAGCCGCTGCCCCACGGCATGCTTCTCGCCGGGGTGGATATCGAGCGGATCGCCGATATCGTGCGATACCGCGATGCCCGCACGTCCGTCGCGCTCGGCAACCACGCGTTGCGCATTGCGCACCTCACCCCAGCCGCTCTCGCTCGGCGCGCTAGGGACCGCGCCGTAGGACGACAACTGCACGACGCCCCATGCCGCCTGCGGGCTGCCCAGCCGCGTGCGCCAGTCGGCAAACAGGGCGGCAAGGCGCCGGTCGTATCCCGGAATGCCGGTATCCGATTCACCCTGATACCAGGCGATGCCCGCGACGTGCGTCTGCCCCAACGGCGCGATCATTGCGTTGTACAGCGTGCCCGCACCGTTGATGTCGTCCCAGGGCACGCGCGGCGCCGCACCGTTCAATCGCTTGGCGATCGCGTAACGCCACCCAGAGCCCAGCGGAATGCTGCTGCCATCGGCAAAGGTGATCCGCATCGCCTCGGTCGGGCCGGTCATCCCGCCGAGCGCATAGACGTCGTCGTCATTGACGGTGATGACGTTGCGTCCAGCGGCCAGCGTACCGGCGGGCAAGGCGTAGACCCGCATCTGCGATGCCAGGCTGCTACCGCCAACTCCCTTGCCATTCACCCAGGTCCGATCCGCATCGTCGATCGCGCCCAGCGTCAGCGTCGCCGCGCCCCGCGCTTGCTCGGCCGAGACGTCGATGTCGCGGCTATACCAGAGCATGCCGTTATAATCGGCGAGTTCGGGCACCCCCCACTGTTCGAAGTTGGTCATCGACGGCACCGACCGCCAGTCGAGCCGCGCCCCCGGCTGCCAAGGCTCGTGTCCTGCGGCATCGCCCGATCCCTTCCGCCACCACGCCTCCCACGCAGCCATCGCGCGCGCATTGGCCGCGGCGGAATCGCGCGCGTACAGCGCCAGCAGATCGGCAGCATCCGCCATGCCGGCACGGCGCAGCGCGGCGTCGCTCATCCACGCGCTGATCCGCGACCCGCCCCAGCTCGAATGGATCGCGCCGATCGGCACGTCGGCAGTGCGGCGCAGCGCCTGCACCATGTAATAGCAGGCGGCCGAGAAGCCGGGTACGCTTTCGGGCGTCGCCGCGACCCAGCGGGGCTGGTCGGCAAAGCGGGCCAGAGGCGTCGCGGAAGACACCTTCGCTACGGTGAGTAGCCGCAGTCTGTCGTCGGCGGGGGCATGCGCGTCGGCGATCATGTCCTGCGCGCTCGAGACCGTCATCTCCATATTGCTCTGCCCCGAACAGAGGAACACATCGCCCACCAGCAGGTCGCGTACGACCACGGCGCCACTCGGAGCGGCGATGGTCAGGTCATAGGGGCCGCCGGCGGGCAGCGCGGGAAGCTGAGCAGCGAAGCGGCCGCTGCGGTCGGCGCGGGCGGTGACGCTGTGCCCGGCGAGCGTCACCATAACCGTTTCGCCGGGTGCCGCATCGCCCGACAGGTCGACGGGTTGGCCGCGTTGGATCACACCATGGTCGGTCAGGACGCCATCGAGCCGGGGCGCGGCACCGGCCGCGGCACTCGTGGCGGTCAGCAGCAAGGTAAACAGTGGTTTCATGACAGGCCCCCTCAATAATCGGCGCTCGACGGTGACGCCCTTTCGGCAATGGTAACGCCATCATCGGAGCGAGAAAAGGCTACAGTCAGACGAACGGTTGCCCGCTTCCCATCGGGCGAATCTTCTGACACACCTGCATGCTAACGATATCACGATGGGAGAGGGAGCATGGATCGCCGCGATTTTCTGACGAGGGGCATGTTGGGCGGCGCGGCCGGCTTGGCGGCGAATGGCTTCGCGACAGTCGCGGGCGCCGATCCGATGAAGCCGCAAGACCTCAGCTTTCCCAAGGATTTCCTGTGGGGCTGCGCCACTGCCTCGTATCAGATCGAAGGCGCGGTGAAGGAGGACGGCAGAGGGCAGACGAATTGGGACGTTTTCTCGCATACGCCGGGCAAGGTCGCCAATGGCGACACCGGCGACGTCGCCTGTGACAGCTATCACCGCTACAAGGACGACATCGCCCTCCTGAAGGCCCTTGGCGTAAAGGCCTATCGCCTGTCGATCGCCTGGTCGCGCATCTTTCCCGACGGTCGCGGCAAGCCGAACCAGAAGGGCATCGACTATTACAACCGCGTGATCGACGGCTTGCTGGCGGCGGGGATCCAGCCCAACGTCACCCTGTTCCACTGGGATCTGCCGCAAGCGCTGCCCGGCGGTTGGCAGAACCGCGATACGGCCCAGGCCTTCGCCGATTATGCGGGCTTCATGGCGGGCAAGCTGTCCGACCGCGTCCACCACTTCATGACGGTCAACGAGCTGCGCTGCTTCACCGATCTCGGCCATATGGTTGGTATCCACGCGCCGGGGCTGAAGCTGCCCCAGGGACAGGTCAATCAGGTCCGCCATCATGGCGTGCTGGCACATGGTCTGGGGGTGCAGGCCATTCGCGCCAGCGCGCGGGCCGGGACTGAGGTGGGCCTTGCCGACAACGCCAACATCTTCGTCCCCGTCATCGAGATGCCCGATCATATCGAGGCGGCGAAAAAGGCGCTGCGCGACGACAATGCCATGTTCCTGACCGCGATCATGGAGGGGGCCTATCCGGAGAGCTATCTGGCCTCCGCCGGGGCCGACGCGCCCAAGGTGCAGGCAGGCGACATGGCGGTGATCGGCAGTCCGATCGATTTCGTCGCGCTCAACATCTATACGCCGACCTATGTGAAGGCCGATCCGTCGGTGCCGCGCGGTTATACGCCGCTGCCGCATCTCCCCTCGTCACCGCGGATGGCATCGCCCTGGCTGTATGTGGGACCGGAGGTCGCCTATTGGGGCGTGCGGGCGGTCAGCGAATTGTGGAAGCCCAAGGCGATCTACATCAGCGAAAACGGCTGTTCGGCGGACGATCCCGTCAACGCGAGCGGGCTGGTCGATGATTCCGACCGGATCATGTACCTGCGCAATTACCTGGGCCAGTTCCGCCGCGCGGCCGCCGAAGGCTATCCGCTCAAGGGCTATTTCCTCTGGAGCCTGATGGACAATTTCGAATGGGCGGATGGCTATGGCAAGCGCTTCGGCATCCACCACGTCGACTTCGCGACGCAGAAGCGGACGCCGAAGCTGAGCGCTCTGTGGTACAAGGAACTGATCCGCCGCAACGCCTTGGTCTGACGCGTGCGCCGCCCGGTCATGTGCAGAGCGTGGCGGGCGGCAGCGGGGCGTCGGCAGGAATAGGGACCCCCTTCGCCGCCGTGGCCGCTTCCAGCGTTGGGCTGGGGCCCGGCAAAGCCAGATCGGTCGCTGCCGCGTAAAAGGGGTCCGCCTCCGCGCGTTGCAGCGTCGTGAAGGTGAAGCCCATCTCGCGATATTGCGCCAGCAGCCGCGGCATCATCCGCGCATCGAACGCCCCCAGATGCATCAGCAGGATATAGGGAATGTCGCGCCCCAGCGCGCCTCGCGACAAGGCCCGCGATCGGAGCGCTTGCGCGCGTGCGGCGGCGAGGAAGCTGGTTTCGAGGCTCGTGATGGCGGCGGCGTCGTTTTTCGCGACGCAGCGCGCATAGGCATCGTTCCAGCCGTAATCGCCAAAGCTCATCGTCACCGCGGCGATGCGATAGCCCTTGGCCCGCAACCCTGCGCGTACCGCGCCGACCTGCGCCATGTCCTTGCCCTCGCTGAGGAAGGGATAGCGGAACCAACGCCAGTCGCTGCCCTTGCCGACCGCAGCCAGCGCCGGCTCGTCGCGAACGACGTCGGCGAGGAAGGCGGGGGCGGTCATCGTCGCCAGATTGCCGTGGCTCCAGCTGTGGTTGCCGATCGGCAGCCCGGCACGCCGCCACGCCGCAACCACCTGGGGCGCGGTCGCATCGCTGGCGAAGCCACCGTTGTAGAAGCCGAAGGCGGGCGCGCGTTCGGCCTTCAGCGCGGCGATGATGCGCTGCGCGATGCGCAGGCGATCGTCCCCGATAGGCAACGGACCATGCGCAGGCAGGTCGTCGTAGGTCAGCGCGATCTGCGGCGACGGGGGCCGCGGCCCGACCGTGATCGGGGCGGCGGCGCCAACGATCCGTCGCTCGGCGAAGAGCGAGAGGGGGATCGCCTGGGCCATCGCGCGATAGCCGGCTTCATTCGGATGAAGATGGTCCCCCGTATCATACGCGGGCAGCAGCCGGTCCGGATGCGCCGGGTCGCGGACCGCCGCGTCGAAATCGACCACCACATCGAACGTGCCGGAGGTCCGGATGAAGCGATTGATCGCCTGCCGGTCCGCCTCGGTTTCGGGGCCGGCATGATAATTGGCGTTGCCGACCAGCGGCGTGATTGTACCACCGATCAGCCGGATGCCATGCGCATGAGCCCGCGCGGCAATTTGGCGGTACGCAGCGGTGATGGCGGCAACCATCGCGCGATGGGTCGCGGCATCAACGGGTCGGTCGCGGGTCAATGTGCCGAGATCGTTGACGCCTTCCAAAACGATCGCCGCGCGCACGTTGGGCCGGCCGATCACGTCCCGATCGAAGCGTGCGAGCAGATTGGGGCCGGCGCCATCGAGCAGCACCCGATTGCCGCCGATCCCGGCGTTGACCACCGACAGGCCCGCGGTGGAGCGGTTCGCGGCCAGGCGGCGCGCGAGTTCGTCGGGCCAACGCGTGTTCGCATCGTCACGCACACCGCGGCCATCGGTGATCGAATCGCCGATCGCGACGATCGTCCCCGTCGTGCCGCCACCGCCGACTTCTACATCGGCGAGGCTCCACCATCCGCCGATCGTCTGCGGGTCGGTCAACGTCGCCGCGGCGGTCTGGTCGCCGCGCGCGGCAAAGGTCGTCGCGCGGGCGCCGGGATGGCCGGTGCGTGGGGCGGGCGCGTCCGGGAAGAACAGGCTGATCGTCAGATCGTCACCCGCCTTGGTCGCAAGCGGCAGCGGATCGGAATAGACGTCGGCACCCGCCGGGATGGTGACCGCATGCGCGCCGGAGAAGGTCAGGCGCGCATTGCCGCTTACGGTGGCGCTCGCGGGCGTGCCCTTGCCCAGCGCGGCGGCGTCGATCCGGAGCGGCGTGGTGCCGGCGCTGTTCGACAGCCGCACGCGCACCATCGTGCCACCGCCCGAGAGATGGACGATCTGCCGCACCGTCACCGGCCCCAGCGCTGCCAGCTTGTCGGCTTCGGCCTGGGCGGCGATCATCTGTGCCGATCCCCAGGCGGGCACCCAGCGCGGCCCCTGCGCCCAACCCGTGGCCGCCATGCCGGCGAGCAGCAGCGCGCCGCCCGTCACCATCGTTGTCCGCCGTACCCGGCCCCGCCATGCCGCCGTCATCCGCCTGATCCTCTCAACCCGATGCCTAGCGCGGCATTGCCAAATACGCCGCGACCCAGACCAATGGCGCGTTCCAGTTGATGGCCACTTCGTTGTCCGCAAATGCGCGCGAATCGTCCAGCCAGCACCGCTGCGCAACGCATCGCCCCTTCAGCGAGGCCGAGACGGGATCCGCAAACGAGGTATTGTTCGCCCCCCCACTCAGCACGCCCGGCGGCGGCTCCGGCAGTCGCGCGTCGAACTGATGCGCCCAAAAGCGATGGTGCGGGTGCCGCATCGGCTTCCATCCGAAGCCGGTGACATAGCTCTGATCCAGCGGATTGCGCCCCAGCACATAATCGGCGGTATCAACCACCGCATCGCGATAGCGCGCCTCACCGGTAAAGCGCGCCGCCAGCGCCAGCACGATGCCGCGGCTCAGGATCGCGCCGTTCGATCCCCAGACATAGTCGGTGGTCGCATAGGGCAGGTGATACCCCGACCGTTCCCGCTCCGCCAGGAATTCGTCTGCGAGCGCCACGAGCTTTGCCCGTGCCGTATCGCGTTCGGCTATGGGGATGCCATCGGCGGTAGCCAGCGTGATCGTCCCCAGCGTCCCGACATTGGCCCAGCCTGCTTCGCCCCACAGCGGTGCGCCATGCAGCGGCATGCGGTGCAGCGCCTCGGCCAGCTCTGGCATCTTAGTCGTCCCGTACAGCTCCGCGGTCGCCCAATAGCGCTCATCGTCGAGGTGCGTGTCGCCATAGCCGCCGCTGCCCTCGAAATCCTGTGCGGCATAGATATCCGGGTTGCGCAGCGCCGCTCGATAGGCCTTGCCCGCCGCCACGAGGCAGCGATGCGCGAAGGCCTTGTCGATCACCCGCCAGATCCGCGCGCATTGCGCGGCGGTGGCTGCCAGATTCAGCGTGGCGGCGGTGCTCGGCGGATACAGCAATCGATCCTCGCGATCCTCGGCGGGGATGGTCGGCAGCGGGGTCCAGTGGCGATCGGCGACCTTGTGATGCGCCATGCCGCTGGCATCGACGCTGGTCAGCGTCATCGGCCGGCGAGGCTGCGGCCCAACCGGCAGCGCCAGTTGCGTGCCATCCGGCACCTGCATCGCCAGCAGGAACCGCATCTCCCATCGGCTTTCGTCGAGCAGGTCGTCGATGCCGTTGCCGGCCTCGGGCAGCATCGCGCTGCCATCGGCGAACGGCGGCGCCGCGGCATTGAGCTCGTACAGATTTTGCAACGTCCACAGCGCAATGCCGCCGTTGACCACGTATTTGCCGTGATCGCCCGCATCATACCAGCCGCCGGTCACGTCCAATTTGTAGCGGCATCCGGGCCAGACCGTGCCGCCGGTGTCGCGCCCGGCAAAACAGGTCGCAACCTCATGCGGATGCCCGGCCGCGCGCGCCCATTGCGGGCCGCCTGCATAGCGCGCGTCGATCGCGATGCCGGCGCGGTTCTGGTAGAAGAAGTTCAGCGCCGCGCGGGCGAGCGGCGCATAGGTGTCGGCCTTGATCGTAAAAGGATGGCTGGTCACGCCATCCACCGTCAGCCGATACGTGCCCGGCACCCGCACGGCGCTCAGGTCGATCTGATGGACGTGATCGCCCGATGCCGCATCGTCGCCGAACGGCCGGGTCTTGCCCTCTGCCACCGCCTTGCCGCTTGCATCGGTGACGCGCCACGGCAGCGGCGCCTTGGCATCGTCCGACAGGATCGCCCATTTCGCCGTATCGGGGCGAAAGCCGATCTGGTTGAGATGCACCGCCGGCGGTGGTGACGCCGCGCCTGCCAGCGCCAGCGGCAACAGCAGCGCCCAGGCCTTGCTCATCGCGCCTGCCCCCAATTGGCGAGCGGGGAGGGGGCCACCATCCGCAGAAAATCGCCATGCGTCGGCAGCCGCTCGGCGGTGTCCGCATAGCCGCGCCGCATCGTCTCCATCGCCTCTGCGACCAACGTTTCGTCCAGCGCGTCTGCGGCTGGCTCCCAGGTCGATGGCACTAGTCCCTGGCCCAGGCACACCGCGACCCAGCTCGGCACGCTGAACAGATCATAGCCTTCGCGGAACAGCCGCCCTTTGCCGCGCCACAGGTCCAGCTTGCGGGTCAGGCTGTCGGGCAGCGGCATGGTGCGGACGCGATCCCAGAACGGCGTGTCGGTCCGCCGGGTCTGGGCATAATGCAGGATGATGAAGTCGCGGATGTCCTCATACAGATCGTGCAGCTGGCGGTTGAATTCGTCGCGTTCGGCGGGGTCGAAGCGCGTGTCGGGGAACATCGCGACGATCCGCTGAATGCCCGCCTGGACCAGATGGATGCTGGTCGATTCGAGCGGTTCGATGAAGCCGCTCGACAGCCCCAGCGCAATGACGTTGCGGTTCCAGCTCTGCCGCCGCCGTCCCGCCGTGAAGCGCAGCCGGCGGGGATCGCCCTGCGGCTCGCCCTCGAGGCTGGCGAGAAGGTCGAACTCCGCCGCCTCGTCGGACAGAACATCGCTGCAATAGACATAGCCGTTGCCCATCCGGTGCTGCAGCGGGATACGCCACTGCCAGCCGGCCGCCCGGGCGGTGGCACGGGTGTAGGGATCGGGCTCCCGATCATTGGGCAGCGCACACGGCACCGCCACCGCCCGGTCGCAAGGCAGCCATTGCGCATAGCTCTCATAGCCCGTGTGCAGCGCCTCCTCGATCAACAGCCCGCGAAAGCCGGAACAGTCGATGAACAGGTCGCCCGCCACCTGCCGCCCATCGGCGAGCGTCAGGGCCTCGACATAGCCATCCTCGCCCCGCAGCCGGACGTCGGCGATCCGCCCCTCGATCCGCGTCACCCCGCCGCGCTCGGCGTAACCGCGCAGATAGCGCGCATAGAGCGAGGCATCGAAGTGATAGGCGTAGAACAGCTCGCGCACCGGCGAGCGCGCATCCTCGCGCGCCCGGCCGAATCGCCCGCGCGCCGCCGCCTGTGCGCTCATCGACCAGGCGGTGATGTCCGGAATCGCGCGACGGCTGCGCTCGCGCAGCCACAGCTGGTGGAAGGATATGCCCTGCAAATCCTGGCCGAACGTGCCGAACGGATGGATGTAGCGATCGCCGATCGCGCCCCAGTCGCGAAACTCGATGCCCAGCTTGAACGTGCCTGCGGTCGCCGCGAGGAATTCGTTTTCGTCGATCCCCAGCATCCGGTTGAAATTCAGCAGCGGCGGGATGGTCGCCTCGCCGACCCCGACCGTACCAATCTCATCCGATTCGATCAGCGTGACGCGCGTATAGCCGGTGTTGAGCAGCCGCGAGAACGCGGCGGCGGCCATCCAGCCGGCGGTGCCGCCACCGACGATGACGATATTGCGGATGGCATGGTCGGGGACGGGCAGGGTCATCGGGCCAGGCGCCTCGCTTGCGCCGCCAGCCAGGCGGCATGGGTGGGGGCGTGCGGCAGCGCCGCCGCGATGGCGTCGGTGACGCCGTGCATCGCCGCATGCGCGTCGGCCAGCGGCACGGCGTCCGCCAATGGATCGATCCGCCGCGGGCGTATCCCCTGACCGATTAGTACCGCCGCCCAGCCGTCGCGCGTGAACGTTTCCTCTTCGTAGAACGGCAGGCGCCCGCGCTCTTCGAACTGGCGTAGGGTATGGGCCAAGCTATCCGGCGGCGCCGTGGAAGCCACCGCCCGCCACACCGGGTCCGGTCGGGCGGTCGCGCGATAATGCAGCGCCAGCATGTCGCGCACGCGTTCCGCCTCCGCCAGCGTCTGGCGATTGAAATCCGCAGCCTCCACCGGCGCCATGTCCCGGTCGGGCAGCATCGCGATCAGGCGATCGATCGCGCTCAGCGCCAGGTGCAGATTGCACCATTCCAGCGGATCGATCGCCGTCGCGGCGTCGCCGATCGCGACGCAATTGCCACGCCATGGCTCCCGGCGCGTCCCCGGTCGGATCGTGACGGGCGCCGCGCCGGCCGTCCCCAGCAATGCCACTGCATCGTCATCGGCCAGCCGGTCGGCCGCATAGACGATACCGCGCTGCGTGCCGCCATCCCACGACCAGCCCGCCGCATGCGCGGTGACGGGCGTCAGCAGCGGCGGCTCGGCCGGCGGCCCATCGGCCAGCATCACCCGATCGCACGGCAGCCACGCGCTCCAATCGTCGCGCGCGGTGTCGATCGCATCGCGCAGCCGCGCTTCGGGCCCGGTCGCATCGACGTACAGGTCCGCTGCCAGCTGTCTCCCATCGGCGAGCGCCACCGCCGCGATCCCGCCACGACCGTCCCTCTCGATGTCAGCGATCTCTCCCGCCACCACGTCCACGCCGACATGCGCGGCAAAGGCCCGGATCATCCGCGTGTAGCGCGGCAGGTCCAGCGTCAGCCCCGGCTGATGCCGGGCGAAGATCGTCCCCGGCGTCGGCGGTGCGTATCGCCCGGCCCGACCGAGCGCGGCGGCGGGCGCGAACGCATCGAACCGCGGCACCGCCCCCTCCCGCTCGGCGCGCAGCCAGTGCAGGTGAAATGCCGTCGCGCCGAACGCTTGGCCATAATGATCATAGGCATGGACATAGTCTGCGTCGTCGCGTCCCCACCCGACGAAGCGCGTGCCCAGCCGATAGCCGGCACCGGTGCGCACCACGGCGTCCTCGTCACCGATGCCCAGATCGGCATGGAAACCGGCGAGCGAAGGCAGGGTGCAGGTGATCCGATCGGCCAGCGCATTCGGCGACGGCGCGCTATCGAGGAGCGTCACCGCCAGAAACGGCGCACGCCGCTTCAAGGCGGCCGCGGCCAGCCAGCCGACGATCCCGCCACCCGCCACCAGAATGCTGCGAATGGCGCACCCCTGCGTCACGCCGCCTCCGCCATCGGGCAATAGCCATCGATGAAGGCGCGATGTCCCGGCCGTCGCGCCACGTCTGCGGCAATCTGTTCGGCAAGGCTGCCAATGCCACGACGCAGGTCACCGTCGGGGGCCGCATCGGCGCGCGGGTCCCACCCCTGCGGTACGATGCCCTGGCCCATGTAGACCGCGATCCACGACGCATCCAGGAACACGCCCTCGCGATACTTCACCACCCGCCCGCGCCGGCACCACAGCTCCAGCTTCTCCGACAGGCTGTCGGGGATCGGCATCGTCCGCACATAGTCCCAAAACGGCGAATCGCTTCGCATCGTCGCGTGATAGTGCAGGATCAGGAAGTCGCGGATCCGGTCATATTCCAGGTCGATCACACGGTTGAACTCGTCGCGATCGGCGGCGCTGGTGCGCCCGTCCGGAAACAGCTCGATCAGCAACGTGATCGCCTGCTGCACCAGATAGATGCTGGTCGATTCGAGCGGCTCCAGAAATCCACTCGCCAGCCCGATCCCAACGCAATTGTGCGACCAGCTGTGCCGCCGCCGCCCCGCCTTGAAGCGCAGCGGCCGCGGGTCGGCGAGCGCTTCGCCCTCCACCACGCCGCGTAGCGCCGCGGCGGCGGCATCGTCGCTCAGGAAGTCGCTGGCATAGACATAGCCGTTGCCGGTGCGGTGTTGCAGCGGGATGCGCCAGCGCCACCCCGCCGGCATCGCGATCGCGCTGGTATAGGGCGTCACCGCCGTCTCCGTCCGGCACGGCATCGCCACCGCCCGATCGGCGGGCAGCCAGCGCGACCAGTCCTCGAACGGCTCGCCCAGTGCCTCGCCCAGCAGCAGCGATCGGAAGCCGGAACAGTCGACGAACAGGTCGCCTTTGATCCGCGTGCCATCGGCCAGCGTCACCGCGACGATATCGCCGCTCTCGCTGTCGCGCTCCACGTCGACGACGATCCCCTCGCTGCGCCGCGCGCCCATCTCTTCAGCGAGACCGCGCAGATATGGCCCGAAGAGCAGCGCATCGAACTGATAGGCATAGCCGAACGTCCCCGCGAGCGACCGCCGGTCCGTCTCCGGCATGGCGAACCGCCCCTCGCGCGCCAGTGCGCACGCATAGGACAGCCGGTCGAGTGGCGGCAGCTCGGCGCCCTCGCGCAGCAGTCGCGTATAATAATGGTGGAAATCGACCGCGCCCGATCCGGTGCCGAACGTACCGAAGGGGTGGATATAGCTGTCGCCGATCGCGCCCCAGTCGCGAAACTCGATCCCCAGCTTAAACGTCGCGCGCGTCCGCGCCATGAATTCCGCCTCGGGGATGCCCAGCCGTTCGTTGAACGCACGGATATGGGGCAGGGTGGCTTCGCCGACGCCGACCACACCGATCGCCTCCGATTCGATCAGGTGAACCTCGGCGCGATGCGGCAGCAATCGCGCGATCGCCGCCGCGGTCATCCAGCCCGCAGTCCCGCCGCCCACGATGACCACGCGGGTCGTCCGTTGCCGTTCCCCGGCCATCCTCATCCCTCCCCGACACCCGCATGGTGGCGCTCCCACTCGTGCGGCGTCTTGTCTGATCAATGTCCCTACAGCAGTTCCGACGATGCGCCAATGTTGCTCGAAAATCACACTAGAGACATAAAATGTAATGGCACCAGAATGCGCGTTACCGCAACCATTGCAGTTGGATCGCCGCTCTGCTCAGACAAATACAACAGGAGACCCGCGGATTCGAAACCGTGCGGCTCATTGGGGAGGATCATCATGCGCCCAACCGCGCCATCGCATTCGACTGCCGCATCGCTCGTCCGCCTCCTGCGCGGCGCCTCGGTCGGCGCCCTCTGCATTGCCAGCGTGACCGGCGTCGCCCATGCGCAATCGGTCGAGCAGACCGACCAAACCTCCCCGACCGCGGCGAAGGCCGGCACCGGCACCGCAGGCGCTGCATCGGCTACCACGCCCGCCGCGAGCGCACAGGTCGATCCGGCCGCGACGTCGCAGGCGAGCGATACGTCGGCATCGCCCGACGACATCGTCGTCACCGGCATTCGTCAGAGCCTCGCCAATGCGCAGAACATCAAGCGCAATTCCGATACCGTCGTCGATGCCATCACCGCGACCGACATCGGTGCGCTGCCCGATCGCTCGGTCACGGAGGCGCTGCAGCGCGTGCCGGGCGTGTCGATCAGCCGATTCGCTGCGGCCAACGATCCCGACCACTTCTCGGTCGAAGGATCGGGCGTCGTCGTACGCGGTCTCAACTTCGTCCGGTCCGAATTCAACGGCCGCGATGCCTTCGCGGCGGGCATCGGTGGCCAGTCGCTCAACTTCTCGGACGTTCCCGCCGAACTGCTCGGCTCGGTCGAGGTGTACAAGAACGTCACCGCCGCCGCGATCGAGGGCGGCCTCGCGGGTACGGTCAACCTCAACACCCGCAAGCCCTTCGACAATCGCGGCTTCCACATGGGCGTCGACGCGGAAGGCAATTACGGCGACTTCCGCAAGAAGTGGACGCCGACCGGCTCGATCCTGATCAGCGATACCTTCGAAACCGGAATCGGCACGTTCGGCATCCTGGGCGATCTGTCCTATTCCCGCATCCGTAGCCGCGCCGACGGCGTGCAGATCACCAACTTTCAGACGCGCGACAACACGCAGGTGCCCTTCCAGAACGGCAATGGCGTGCTCGTCTGCCGCAACCCGTTGCCGAGCAACAGCAACACGACGACGCTGCCGCCGGCCGGATCGGCGTGCGGTACGGCATCGACGGCGGGGGCGGATGGCTTCGCCGATCTGCTGCCCAAGGCCTATGCCCCGCTCGGCGGCCAGTATCGCACGCAGGAATTCGACCGTAAGCGCGACGGCATCGCGCTGGCCGCGCAGTTCGAAACGCGCGACAAGTCCTTCCTGCTGACCGCGCAATATCTGCGGTCGCACACCACCAACACGACGGATGAGCACACGTTCGAAGCGGCGCCCGATCTGTCGGAATACAGCACCTTCCCGGTCGGCTGCGTGCAGAACAACGACGGCCCGCTGTACAACGGCAACGGCACGGTGCGGGCGGAATGCCCGGTCGGCCAGTTCAAGAATTACGTCTACGATTCGAACGGACTGTTCCAGAGCGGCTACATCACCTCGCCGGGCACCGGCTATCGCACCAGCCGTAGTGGCGCGCCTGCCACCACCTTCCTGCCGACAGGCGGTGCGCAGCTTCAGCTCGCGCGCGGGCAGACCTACGATCGCAACCTCGTCAGCGATTATGGCCTCAACGCCGAAATCCATCCGGCCGAGCGTTGGTCGATCAACCTCGATGCGGACTATACGCGGTCGGAACACAACAACTACAGTCTGAGCATCTTCGGCGCGACCTTCGCCGATCAGGAGCTGGATCTGACGGGCAAGCTGCCCAGCGTCATCTCACATAAGCCGAACACGCTGTCGGCGAGCTGGGCGCAGCCGGCGAATACGATCCTCGCGGGCGAAACCGACGCCCAGTATTTTGCTGATCCCCGCGCCCAATATTGGCGCGCCGCGATGGACCACAGCGAAGACAGCGTCGGTCAGGAATATCAGTTCAAGGCGGACGTCACCTACGATTTCGCCGAGGACAGCTTCTTCAACAAGGCCCGTTTCGGCGCACGCTATGCCGATCGTGACCAGAATGTGAAGTATTCGACGTATAACTGGGGCATGCTCAGCGAAATCTGGGCGGGTAATTATCCGGTCACGCTCGACCAATACGGCGGCAATCAGGCGCAATATTACACCTTCCCCAACTTCTTCCGCGGAGCCACCAACTCGCCGCCGGGCGCCTATTTCTACAATGGCGACATGATCAACGGCTACGGCACGGCGGTGAACTTCCTGAAGCAGGTGGAAGCCGTGTCGCGCAATCAGAACGGCAACACGCAGCAGCAGTGGCTGCCGCTCGCCGAGCGTCCCGGCGTCGTGGCGGGCACCCCCTATCTGCCCAGCGAAATCCAGCGCGTGCATCAGCGCGACACCGCCGCCTATGCGATGATCTCGTTCAAGTCGCGCAGCGGTCTCGACTTCAGCGGCAACGCCGGCGTCCGCTATGTCCGCACGGGTCTGGACTCGTTCGGGACGACCACGGTGCCCAACCAGGCGACGCTGAACATCTCGAACCCGTACAGCTCGCGTTGCGCCATCGCGGCTCCCCCTGCCGGTGCCCCTCCCGGTGCGACGCCCAGCACGCCTGGCGGCGTCTGCAACCTGGGGCCGACGGGCTATGCGCTGCTGCAGCAGTTCGCCGGGGTGAACTCGGTCAACCTCTACAATCAAGCGAAGAACAGCTACACCTATTGGTTGCCAAGCGTGAACCTGAAGTTCGGCCTGACGCGAAACCTGATCGCGCGTCTGGCCGGATCGAAGGTGCTGACGCGACCGGATTCAGCGCTGATCCGCAACTTCCAGCAGATCACGATTGACGGCAACGGTAACTTCCTCAGCACGGTTGGCAATCCGTATCTGAAGCCGGCAACGGCATGGCAGTTCGACGCTACCGCGGAATGGTACTTCTCGAAGGTCGGGTCGCTGACCGTCGACGCCTTCTACAAGGACGTGTCCAACTTCTTCTACCAGTCGGTGGTCAGCCTGCCGCTCCAGAACAATGGCGTCACCTTCCCGCTGCTGACCCGCGGGCCGGCGAACTATAACGGTCACGGCAAGATCAAGGGCGTCGAGGTCGCTTACCAGCAGACGTTCAGCTTCCTGCCCGGCTTCCTCAACGGCTTCGGCTTCACCGGCAACTACTCGTATATCGAAAGCTCGGGCCTGCCGAACTCGTTCCTCAACGGCGGTGCGCCGGTGACGAACGTGGCCGCGCAGACGGTGCGTGGCAGCCTGCCGCTGGAGGGTCTGTCGAAGCACAACGTCAACGCGACGCTCTTCTATGAAAAGGGGCCGATCTCGCTGCGTGCCGCATACAACTGGCGCTCGAAGTATCTGCTGACCGCGGCGGACGTGATCTTCCCCTACACGTCGATTTTCCAGGACGCTTCGGGCCAGCTCGACGCGTCTGCGTTCCTGAACGTGACGAAGGCGATCAAGATCGGTGTCCAAGGCGTGAACCTGACCAACACCGTCACCAAGACATTGCAGGCGTATACGGGCGATCCCGCCCAGCTCGCCCCGCGCTCCTACTTCATGAACGACCGCCGCTTCTCGTTCATCCTGCGCGGCAACTTCTGACGAAAAAGGCGGCGGGATATCCCCGCCGCCTCCAACTTGCCGGGCCGGTTCCTCGAGATCGAGGCGCCGGCCTTTTTCGTATCCGTCAGTTGTGCGGCAGCTTCGACCGATCGAACCCGGCGCCCAGGTCGAGCAGGAACGCCGGCCCCACCTCGATCACCTGCTTCGCTCCGGCGAGCTGTACGCCGATCCGCGCCTTGCCCGCCGCGAATGCCTGGTCCGATACGCCCGACACGAAATAGCGCTTCCACCCCGCGCCGACATTCACCGTCTCACCGGTGATCTGCGGGTAGGGGGCGTCGGCGCCGCCGACGTTGACCGGGATCGGCACAGTCGCGCCGTCCTTGGCATCCGGCGCGCGCAAATAGACCATCACCAGCAGCGTATCGCCGGCCGCGATCGGCTTGATCGTCGGATAGGTCGCGCCGACGTCCCACACGTTTGCGCCCGCCTTGCTCACCTGCACTCGCACGGCGGCACCGCCGGGCACGTCCGTGGCCGGCACCTGCTTGGCGGTCTGGCCGGGACCATAGACGCTCCATCCGATACCCGGCTGATTGATCGCCTTGTCGAAGATGCTCCCCTGTGCCGGCGCCGCCTGTTGTGCCGCCGCCACGGCGCTCAGCGGCACCATGGCGAGCGCCGCTGCGAACATAACCCTCATCATCGTCTCCCTGTATGGTCGGCCGGCTCCATGCCGGTCCGGAAACGGATCAGCGCGGACGCGCCGCGGCAAAGGCGTCCGCAATGGCGGTGCGCATCGGCTTGGGGCGCAGCGCCGCATCATACGGGGTCGGGCGCCGCGCGGCGCGATCGGTGCGCGGCTCGAAGCCCGGAATCCAGCTGTGCGCATCGCTCAGGCCCCATACCAGCACGTCGCGCAACTGCGGATAGGCGAGCGTCACGTCCAGATAGCCGCGGGTGAAGTCCGCCACCGCACGATCCCGCACCGCAGTGTCGGCCGGCAGGTCGTTGTCACGCACGTCGAGCTCGGTGATCAGCAACGCATAGCCCATCCCCGTCACCGCATCCAGGAACCGCCCCCACTCACCCTGCAACCGCCCGACATCGGCGCGGGCGTCCGCGCTCTGGGTGATGAGGTGCGATTGCACGCCCAGCGCGTCCACCGGCACGCCGCGCCGCCTGAACCCCTCGAGCAGCCGCAGCACGCCCGCGCGATGCGCCTCGTTGTGCGGTTCCCAGCTCATATAGTCGTTATAGACCAGCTGCGCGCCCGGCGCGGTTGCGCGCGCGGTGTGGAAGGCGAAATCCAGCGTCGGCGCCGCGCCGCCGATCGCCTTCGACAGTGCGGTCTCGTACAGGTGGCCGTCCGCCGGATCGACCGCCTCGTTGACCACATCATAGCTGCGGATTTTGCTGCCATACCGACCGAGCACGGTGCGGATATGCGTCGTCAGCAGCCGTTCGCCCTCGGCGCGGGGGCGGCTGCCGAAATCATAGGCGTTCAGCCACTTCGGCTGCCATTTCGGCTGGTGCCACAACAGATTGTGTCCGCGCACCGCCAGGCCGTTGCGCTCCGCCCAAGCGACGATCGTATCGAAGGGCGCGAAGTCGAACACGTCGGGCGCGGGGCGCAGCCGCTGCCACTTCATTTCGTTTTCGGCGACGACCAGCCCGCATTGCTGGGCGATCAGTTGCGCATAGGCCGGGTCGCGGACCGGCAGGCCCGGCGGCGAGCCCGGCTGCCACGGAATCGCCGATCCGAAGCGCAGCCCCTTGCGCGCGGCGATCGCCTCCAGACTGTCGGCGGGGTGCGCGGCGCATGCGGCCGGCGCCGCCATGCCGGCGACGGCGAGCGCCGCGCCTCCCAAAATATCGCGTCGCGACGGCGGTGCCATGATAGCCTCTCCAACTTTCGTTATCGCTATCATTGGCCTCGCGGACGCCGCCGTCAAGGACGCAGCGCCGCTACCGCCCGATCACCATCACCAGTGGATCCAGCGCCTGCCCGGTCGGCAGCCGTCCCTCAACCGACAGTTGGCCGCGGGCATCGTCCCACACCAATGTCGCGCTGCGTCCACCCCCCGTGCGCCACGCGTTGGTCGTCCCGTCGTCGTCGTACAGCGTGAAGCGCGCGTCCCGCCCCGGATAGACGCGGACCTTGGCCAGCCCCTGCTCGCGGGCGGTGCTTTGCACCTGCTCCCCGATCGGCAGGATCGATCCGGCGCGCACGAACACCGGGATGCGGTCGATCGGCGCCGCCGCGTCGATCCACTGGCCACCGGTGTGGCGCTTGTCGGTCCACAGATCGTACCAGTCCGTCCCAGCGGGCAGATAGACGCGGCGGCTGGTCACCCCCTGTTCGGTGACGGGCGCGACGAGGAGGGCAGGGCCGAACATATATTCGTCGCCCAGCGTCTTGGCGGTGGCATCGTTCGGGAAGTCCATGAACAGCGCCCGCATGAACGGCGCACCGGTCAGGCTGGTCTGGCGTCCCAGCGCATAGATATAGGGCAGCAGTTCGTACCGCAGCCGCAGCGAGGCGGCGAGCACCGGCTCGGCCGCCGTGCCATAGTCCCAGATCGCCGTCGCCGGCCGCTGGCCATGGATGCGCAGCGTCGGCGTGAACACATTATACTGGAACCAGCGCACGAACAGCTCGGGATAGTCGCGATACGACGGCGCCATGGCGGTCGCGCCCGCCGGATCGATCAGCACGGGGCGCTGCGCCGCCGGGCCATTGGGCCACTGCCACCCGCCCGTATCGCTCGACCAATAGGCGATGCCGCTCGCCGTCATGCCGAGCCCCGCCGGCACCTGCCGCCGCAACGCCTCCCACGTCGAGCGCACGTCCGACGACCAGAACAGGCAGCCGTTCGCCTGCGTCCCCAGATAGGCCGCCCGGCACAGGATCAGGTTGCGCATATCCGGCCGGTCGCGCGCCGAGCCTTCCGCGACACTCAGCGTATGCAGCAGCGGGAAGACGTTGTGATAGCGATCGCCCGTGCCGATCGCATAGTGGAAGCCGTCCGGCACCAGATCGGGTTCGGTCTCGTCCAGCCAGGCGAAATCGAAGCCCGCGCTGAAGATATCGTCGCGGATCTTGCCCCAATACCAGGCGCGTGCGTCCGGGTTGGTGCTGTCGATCAGCGCGCCCGCGCGATCCGATCGGATCGACAGTCCGTCCACCGGCTTGCCCTCCGCGTCGTGCAGCAGCCAGCCCTTGGCGGCGAGCGTGTCGAACCAGCGGCTCTCCTTTTCGAACCGCGGCCAGATGCTGACGATGCTGCGGACGCCCTGCGACTTCAGATGGGCGTTCATGGCGACCGGATCGGGAAACGCCGTCCGGTCGATGTCCAGCTGCCCCATCCGGGTCCAATAGAACCAGTCGAGCACGATGATGTCGAGCGGATAGCGGCGCTGCCAGTACCCGTCCGCCACCGCGGTCAGCTCCGCCTGCGTCTCGTAGCGCGCCTTGCTCTGGATCAGGCCGAAGGCTGCTTTGGGCGGCAGCGGCGTCGCGCCGATCAACCTGGCATAGCCCGCATACAGATCGTCGCTGGTCCGCCCGGCGATGACGAAGAACGACACGCGCTCGCCGACGTTGGATTGCAGATGCGTCTGGCTGTGCAGGCCGGGCGAGACGATCGTCGCCGACGGATTGTCCCACAGGATCGCATAGCCTTTGTCCGTCACCATGAACGGCACGCACACCGCTTCGCCGGCGGGGCGATCGTAATCGTGGCGGCAATCGATCGTCCGCCCGCGCAGGTCGAGCACGCCGTCCTGATATTGGCCCAAGCCATAGTAGTGCGTGTCGGGCGTGTCGGCGAAGGTCGCGCCGACTCGGAACGTATGCTCGCCCGTTACGTCGTGCGGCGCCATCTCCCACCCGGTCATCGCGGTCAGCGGTGTGCCGTCGGCACGGTCGAAGCGGATCGACACGGGCGGCAGAGACGGAGCGAAATAGCGTTCCATCTGGCTCGGCGGCTTGGGCCAGGG
Source organism: Sphingomonas sp. DC4900 (assembly GCF_049896485.1). Lineage (NCBI taxonomy): Bacteria > Pseudomonadati > Pseudomonadota > Alphaproteobacteria > Sphingomonadales > Sphingomonadaceae > Sphingomonas > Sphingomonas sp. DC4900. Next base: position 40,645 of record NZ_JAFCUK010000010.1, on the reverse strand, counting down.
TTGCGCCGCCACGGTGACGCGCAGGTCGCCCGAGGCGAAGACGTCGCCGCCGTCGTTCCCCCGCTGTCGGCTCCAGCCCGCGGCATCGCTTTTGCCGGAAATGCCATAGCCCGGCAGGCCTTCCGCTTGGCCCCGATCCGTCGCGATCGTCACGCGTACGATCCCCGGCCCGTAGGGCTCCACCGACACCAGCGCCCCATGGCGCTCGACGGTCGCCAGTCGCTGGGCATAGGCGGGCGCGCTGCCGGCCAGCAGCGCGGCGATGAGGGCGAGGCGCTTCATCGGCCCGCTCCCCGTTCGCCCAGTGCCTGGCGGATCGCCGCCTCGGCCACGGGCCGCATCGCAGCATAGCCCGCCGCCGTCGGATGCACGCCGTCGCTCGCCAGCCCCGGCTTCATCGCGCCTTGCCCGTCGTCCAACACGGGATGATAATCGACATAGGTGAACCCCTCGCGCTGGGCATACTCCCGGATCCACGCATTCAGCGCCGCGATCTGCGGCACCGGCTGCTTGTCCTTCGCCCAGGGGAAGGCGCCCGCCGGCGGCACGGAGGCAAGGATCACCCGGATGCCATGCGCGCGCGCCAGCTCCGCCATGCTCGCGATATGCCCTTCCACCGTCTCGATCGTTGCTGCACCGGTGTTGCCGGCGATGTCGTTGGTGCCGATCATGATGTGGACGGCCTGCGGGTGCAGGTCGATCACGTCCTGGCGAAAGCGGACCAGCAGCTGCGGCGTCGTCTGCCCGCCGATCCCGCGATCGATCACGCCGTCGCTGAAGAAGGTGGGATCGAGGTTGATCCAATTGTCGGTGATCGAGTCTCCCGCGAATACCACCCGCGGCCGTTCCGTCAGCGCGGCATTGGCGGCGCGATAGCGGCATAGCTGCCCGAAATCGCGGGTCAGAGTGTGCAACTGCTGCGCGGCCCAGCCAACCTTGGGATGGGCAGGGCAGGGATCGGCGACGATCCCGGTCGGGTCGCTTGCGAAGGGATCGCCGGCGGCGCTGACCTGTGCCGCGGCGGGCACCGCGCCCGACACCAGCACCGCGGCGCCCATGACACCCAGCCAACCATTGCCCACGACATTCTCCCCTACCTCTTGTGAGCGCTATCGTAGCCGCCCGGTCGCGCGTGTCCAATCTCTCAGCCGGTCGGATTGAAAAAGGGGCTGTCCTACACGCTTCGTTCGATCTATGTTCCTGGCATAGGCCAAGGGATCGTCACGGAAAAACACCCTCTTCGGCGTGACTTTTGTGACCTTTCGAAGGGACGTTCGTGGACCAGTTGCTTGTCGTTGCCATTCTCGCGCTTGCCGCCGGCCTGCTGATCGGTTGGCTGCTGGCGGCCCGTCGCAGCGGTCGACTCGCCGCCGATCTGGCGGTCGCGCAGAGCAAGGTCGCCGACGCTGAGCTCGTCGCCCGGACGCGCGACGCGGTGGAGCGCGAACGCAACGACGCGATGCGCGAACTCGCCGGTTTGCGAGCCCAGGTCGACGATCGCATCGCCACCGCCGACGCGCTGCGCACCGAACTCCTCGCCGTCCGCAGCGACCGCGACGCGGCACGCGCCGACCTTGCCGCCGCCGGCGCGCAGGTCGAGGCCGCGGAGGTCCGGCTGATCGACCTGCGCGCCCAGATCGATCAGAGTCTCGCCGCTGCCGACCTGCTCCGCCGCGAACTGGCGACGATCCGCGCCGATCGCGATGCCGCCCGCGCCGATCTCGCCGCGATGCAGGCACAGAGCGAGGCATTCGAAGCCCGCCTCGCCGACATGCGCGAGGCGAAGGAGATGATGGCGACGCAGTTCAACGACCTCGCCAACAAGGCGCTGACCGACGCGCAAAAGGCGTTCCTCGATCGAGCCGAGGCACGCTTCCGCCAGTCCGAAGAACTTGCCGGCAGCAATCTCAAGTCGCTGCTCCAGCCGGTCAACGACCGCCTGGCGCGCTATGAAGAGGGCGTCGCCAAGGTCGAGGCCGAGCGCCGCGACGCCTTCGGCGACCTCAAGGGCCAGATCGAACAGATGCGCCTCGGTCAGGAACGCGTCTCGGGCGAAGCCGCCAAGCTCGTCAATGCGCTCCGCAATGCACCCAAAGCCCGCGGTCGCTGGGGCGAACAGCAGTTGCGCAACGTCCTCGAAACCTGCGGCCTTGCCGAGCACACGGATTTTGCGATGGAGGTCAGCGTCGCGGACGGGGAAGGGGGGCGCCTGCGCCCCGACGCGATCGTCCGCGTCCCCGGCGGCAAGTCGCTCATCATCGACGCCAAGGTGTCGCTCAACGCCTACCAGGACGCGTTCGGCGCGGTCGACGAGAACGAGCGCCATATCGGCCTCACCGCCCATGCCGCCTCGATGCGCGCGCATATCAACGGCCTCAGCGCCAAGGCCTATTGGTCGCAGTTCGACGATACGCCCGAATATGTCGTGATGTTCGTCCCCGGCGAACACTTCCTCTCCGCCGCGCTGGAGCATGACGCCGGCCTGTGGGACTATGCCTTCGACAAAAAGGTCCTGCTCGCCACCCCCACCAACCTCATCGCCATCGCCCGCACCGTCGCGGCAGTGTGGCGTCAGGAAAAGCTCGCCAGCGAAGCCCGTGCGATCGGCGCGCTCGGAAAGGAGCTGTACGACCGTCTCGCCAAGGCCGGCGAGGATCTGCGCAAGGTCGGCAGCGGCCTCACCACCGCGGTGAACAATTACAACAGCTTCGTGTCGAGCTTTGAGAGCCGTGCTCTGGTGTCCGCACGCAAGTTCCGCGACCTCAACATCGAACCCGGGGCACGCGAGATCGGCGTTGCGGAACCGGTCGAGGCCTTGGCGCGCTACGGCGATGACGTACTGCGCCTTCCCGACGCAGCCGAATGAGGAACCCGCGATGAAGGGCATGCACCCCGGCGATATCGTGATGGATCAGGACGGCCGCATCACCGGGATGGTCGCCGGCGATGTCTTCATCCGTCCCGGCTGCGACGTCCGCATCAGCGGCATGGTCGCGGGCGACGTCTATGTCGAAGAGGGTGCCCGCGCCCGGATCAGTGGCATGGTATCCGGCAGCGTCTTCAACGATGGCGGCGCGGTGCGCGTCAGTGGCATGATCGGCGGATAGATGGCTTGCTCTACCCTGCGGCCTGTCTGCGGGCAGCATGGGTACAGAAACCGAAACGATCAGCCCCGATCGTTTTCACCAAGATGGTCATGTTGCCGTAAAAACGGGCAATCACCGGCTCTGCTGAGCCAGCACCTCATAGGCCATCACCGCCGTCGCGACCGCCGCGTTGAGGCTGTCCGCCTTGCCCAGCATCGGAATCTTGACCAGCAGATCACACGCCGCGGCATACTCCGCCGGCATCCCCTGCGCCTCATTGCCCGTCAGCAGGAACGTCGGCGCGGCATAGGTCGCCCCGCGATAGTCGTGGGTGGTGTCGAGGCTCAGTCCCACCAGCTGTCCCGGTCCCTGCCGCAGCCACCCGAGGAACTCCTCCCAACCGCTCCGAACCACGGGCACGGTGAACAGCGCCCCCATGCTCGCGCGGACGGCCTCGACCGAGAAAGGATCGACGCATTCGCCGATCAGGATCAGCCCGCCGGCGCCCACCGCATCGGCGGTGCGTAGGATGGTGCCGAGATTGCCCGGATCGCGCAGTCGCTCGGCGACCAGCCAGATGCCGGCACTGTTGCGGTCGAGGTCGGCCAACGCGCGGTCGAATTCGTCGAACACGCCCACGACGGCCTGCGGGTTATCCTTGCCCGACAGCTTGGATAGGATGTCGGGCGTCGTCTGGATCGACTCGCCGCCCGCCATCTCGACGTCGATCGACAGCGCATGGACCAACGGATGGTCGGCATTGGCTGCCGCATAGAACAGGATGCGGGGCAGGCGGCCCGTCTCGCGCGCTTCGGTCAGGATGCGCAGGCCCTCGGCCATGAACTGCCGCGCGCCGCGACGATGCTTCTTGTCGCGAAGTTCGCGGGCATATTTGACCAGCGGGTTGGAAAAGGCGGTAATCTCTCGGGGCATGGCGTGTCGGGCCTTCGCGCTAGCCGGAGGCTGACGCAAGGCAAAAGCGACACGCCCGGCCGGCGCGGCCGACAGCCGCGTCCGACGACGCGACTTTGCCGCGGCGCTGCCCTAAACGGAACGCCAGCCGAAATCCCGCCGGCGCCTCGCTCAGTCTTCGCCGAACTTCGCCTCGACCAGCTCACACAAGGCGCTCACCGCCGCCTCGGCCCCGTCGCCCGCCGCGCTGATCGTGATCGAATCGCCCTTGGCGGCGCCCAGCATCATCAGCCCCATGATCGACGTGCCGGTGACGGCGCCGTCGTCCTTGCGCACCTGCACCTCGACCGGCTGGCTGGAGGCGAGGGTGACGAACTTGGCGCTCGCCCGCGCGTGCAGGCCGCGCTTGTTGGTGATCAGGACGGTGCGCTCGATGCCGGCGCTCATGCCGCCGCCTCGCCCAGCACCTCGGATGCGACCGAGATATATTTGCGTCCCGCCTCGCGTGCCGCGGCGACCGCCTCGACCACCTTCATCGATTTGCGCGCCGACCCCAGCCGGATCAGCATCGGCAGGTTCATCCCAGCGATCACCTCGACATGCCCGCGCGTCATCAGCGAGATGGCAAGGTTCGACGGCGTACCCCCGAACAGGTCGGTCAGCACGATGACGCCACGCCCCGTATCGACCGCGGCGATCGCCGCGGCGATGTCCGCGCGGCGCTCTTCCATGTCGTCGTCGGGACCGATCGAGATGGTGGCGATCCGCTCCTGCGGCCCCACGACATGTACCATGGCGGTCACGAACTCTTCGGCGAGCCGTCCGTGCGTCACCAGAACCAGGCCAATCATATCGGTTACGTTACTCATTTGCTGGCCGGCGGCCCCTCGAGCGAGTCCTGCGGTGCGGCCCCCAGGTCGCGATGCGTAATGGTGGGCGAAAAACCCGCGTCGCGCAACCGTCGAGCGAGATGTTCCGCGACATGGACCGAGCGATGCCGCCCGCCGGTGCAGCCGATCGCGACGCTGACATAGGCTTTACCCTCAGCGCGATAGCGTGGGATCAGCAGTTCGAGCAGGCTGCCGATCTGCTCCATCGCGGCGGGATAGGCGGGGTCGGCCGCAACATAAGCGGAAACGTCGGCGTCCAGGCCGGTGCCCGGGCGCAGCAGCGGGTCCCAGTGCGGATTGCGCAGGAAGCGCATGTCGAACACCAGGTCGGCGTTGCGCGGAATGCCGCGGGCGAAACCGAACGACTGGATCGACAGCACCGGCGCATCGCTGCCCGACACGGCGAAGGTCGACCGCACCTTTTGCGCGAGCATGTTGGCGCTGAGGTCGGTGGTATCGATCAGCCGATTCGCCCATTCGCGCAGCGGCGCCAGCAGCTCGCGCTCGCGGGCGATGCCGTCGCTGGCCGGACGGTCCGGGGCAAGCGGATGGCGCCGTCGCGTTTCCGAATAGCGGCGCTCGAGCTCGGAGCCCGCGCAATCGAGGAACAGCATGCCGACGTCGAGCCCATGGCCTTCGCGCAGCGCGCGGATTCGCTCGATGATCCGTTTCGGGTCGAAGTCGCGCGTCCGCGCACCGATACCCAGCGCCAACGGCTGAGTGCCATCCGCAGCACCCTGTGCCAGCGGCGCTTCCAACAGTCGATCGAGCAGGGCGAGCGGCAGATTGTCGACCACCTCCCACCCCAGGTCTTCCAGCGTCTTCAACACGGTCGACTTGCCCGCACCCGACAGACCGGTGACGAGCAGAATGTCCTTGGTCATCAATACGTCCCTGCAATGCGGGAAAAGAGGAGAGGGCGTGTCACGCGGGCGTCGCCCCGGGTTGGCGGACCGCCCATTCGATCTTCAGCGGGGTCGAGGCGTGATGTGCGTCGAAGGAAAGTTCGCGAACGGCGATCCCGGCGAGCAGCCGTTGTCGCCGCTCGGGCATGCGGTCGGGCTCGCCGCCCAGATGCACGATCAGCGCGACCGGCAGGTCATCCACTTGCGGCATGCTGACGATGCCGAGGCCCCGGACCTCGATCTGGCCACGAATGGTGTCCGGCGCCCGTGCGAGCAGGGCGGTTCCCTGCCGCACCACCAAGGTGCGATCGTCGCTGACCAGTACCGCGCCGCGATCGATCAGGCGCAGCGCCAGATCGGACTTGCCGGTGCCGGACACACCCTGGATCAGCACGACATGCCCATCGATCGCGACACTGGTCGCGTGCAGCATTTCCGACGAAAGGATGGTCATGATGCTCAGTCCGCCGCAGATGGCGCGCCCGCGATCGGCAGGCGCACGACGAAGCGCGCGCCCGCCAGCCGGTCTTCGCGCGATTCGACGATGATGCTGCCCTGATGCGCCTCGACGATGGTTCGCGCAATGGCGAGGCCCAGGCCGCTATGCTGACCGAACGCCTCGCTCTCCGGCCGGATTGACTGGAAGCGCCGGAAGATCGCCTCGCGCGCTTCCTCGGGCACGCCAGGGCCTTCATCCTCGACGCGGACGACGACGTCTTCGTCGCTCCGTGCCGCGGCAATGGCGACGAGACCACCGTCGGGCGAGAAGGATAGAGCGTTCTCGATCAGATTTTCGAACACCCGCTCCAACCGGGCGCCCTCGCCGAGCACGACCAGCGGTTGGCCATCATCGTCGACCCGCAACCGGATGTGCCGCTCCACCACGCGCTCGACGCGCTGGGCGACGAGCGCGCGAATCATCGCGGCGACATCAATCGGCTCGAAATGCGCCCGGCTGAGCTGCGCATCGAGGCGCGATGCCTCCGAAATGTCGGTGATCAGTCGATCGAGCCGATGCACATCGTCGCGCACGATCCCGAGCAGGCGCGCTTGCAACTCAGGATCCTTCACCCGCCCTAGCCCCTCGACCGCCGACCGCAACGAGGCGAGGGGGTTCTTCATCTCATGCGTCACGTCGGCCGCAAACGCCTCCGTCGCATCGATCCGCGCGCGGAGTGCGAGGCTCATGTCGGACAGGGCGCGAGCGAGGCTGCCGATCTCGTCGCGGCGCGAGGGCAGGCGCGGCACCACGACCTCGCGCGCGCGTCCCAGCCGCACCCGCACTGCCGCCCGCGCCAGCCGACGCAAGGGCCGTACGATCGTGCGTGCCAGGAACAACGACAGCAGCACCGAAACGAGCGTCACGACGAGCAGCACGATGCTCAGCCGGAACCGCTCGATCCGCACCGTTTGCGTGATGTCGCGCGCGTTGATCGTACTCATGACCACGCGTTTGCCGGGCAGAGGCGCCGCGACGGTGATGACCGGGGTGCGATCGGGCGCCCGCCAGATGCTGCCCGACACCTTGCTCTGCGCTGCCGCGACGGACACGTCCGGCCATTCGCGTCCGTCCCCACGCTCGCGGTACAAAGGTGGGCGGACCGCGCCGACGATCGTATCGATGGCCGCGTCGAGAAAGCGAGCGACGCTCTGGTTCCACGCCTGCTTGTCCGGGTCGAGCAGCACGGCGTTGCGGACGCCGAGGTCCCGACTGTCGGCGATCGTCCGCCCGCCGCCATCGAAGATACGCAGCCGTGCGCCGGTGTCCCGCGCCAGTCGCGTGATCAGATCGTCCCGCTGTTCCGGCCCCACCATCGCCAGCGATTCGGCGATCAGCCGCCCTTCGCGGACATATTGCGCCACCCGCGCATCGAGCAGCCGGCTGCGGTACGAATCGAGGTAGAAGAACCCGCCCGCCAGCAGCAGCAACGCGAAGATGTTGACCGCGAGGATGCGGCGGGTGAGCGAGATCTGGCCCGACCAGCGGAGCGCGAGGTCGCTCGCCTCGCGTCGCCGGTCGCTGCCTTCACTCTTCTGAGAAGCGGTAGCCGGCGCCATACAGCGTCTCGATGGCGTCGAATTCGGGATCAACCTGTCGGAACTTGCGTCGCAGCCGCTTGATGTGGCTGTCGATCGTCCGGTCGTCGACGTAGATGTCGTCCTGATAGGCGGCATCCATCAGCTGGTTGCGCGTCTTGACGATCCCCGGGCGCTGCGCGAGCGTTTCGAGGATCAGGAATTCGGTGACGGTCAGCGTAACCGGCGCATCATCCCAGGTGGTGCGGTGCCGCGCCGGGTCCATCGACAGGCGCCCGCGGATGAGCGGCGCCGCCGCCGTCGTGTCGCCTTCCTCGGCGGGGCTCGCCACCGCCTCGGTCCGGCGCAGGATCGCGCGGATGCGGGCGATCAGCAGCCGCTGGCTGAAAGGCTTGGCGATATAATCGTCCGCGCCCATCGCCAAGCCGAGCGCCTCGTCCAGCTCGTCGTCCTTGCTGGTCAGGAAGATAACCGGGATCTGGCTCTTTTCGCGCAATCGCCGAAGCAGTTCGAGGCCATCCATCCGCGGCATCTTGATGTCGAAGATGGCCAGGTCGGGCGGGTTGTCGGTCAGGGCCTTCAGCGCCGTCTCGCCATCCGAGTAGACGCGTGTGAGAAACCCCTCCGTCTGGAGCGCGATGGACACGGACGTCAGGATATTGCGGTCGTCGTCGACCAGCGCGATCGTCGCGGTCATGCTCGGGGGCGCCTTCGATCCATAGAGCGTGGCCTAGGGCAAAGCGCGTCGCGGCTCAACACCCGCCCCTGCGGCAAGTGTTTGACGTGTTAAACGCCGTGTCCTATATGATGGGACATCAGCGGCGTGCGCACAGCCCCTCCCCAGGATGTGCAGGCCGCGGCGAGTCATGGGAGGATGATTGTGAACGAGCGCATTCCGCACGCGGGTCTTGCCGCACAGGGTATCGAAACGCGCGCCGACCTGCATTGGAACCTGGTAACGGCGCGGCTGGTCGAGGCCGCCGTCGCGCGCGGCGAGGGCAAGCTTAGCGCTGACGGACCCCTGGTGGTCGAAACCGGCGCGCATACCGGCCGGTCCGCGCAGGACAAGTTCATTGTTCGCGATGCCGAAACCGACGGCACCGTCTGGTGGGGCAAGTCGAACAAGGCGATGGCGCCGGAGCATTTCGCCGCGCTGAAGGCCGACTTCCTGACGGCGCTGGGCAGCAAGGAACATCTGTTCGTCCAGGATCTGTATGGCGGATCGCAGCCCGAAAACCGCGTGCGCGTGCGCGTCATCAACGAACTCGCTTGGCACAATCTGTTCATCCGCACGATGCTGGTCCGCCCTGAAGAGCATGAACTGCGCGACTTCCAGCCCGAATATACGATCATCGACCTGCCGACCTTCCGCGCGGACCCGGCGCGTCACGGCACGCGCAGCGAGACGGTGATCGCGGTCAACTTCACCGAAAAGCTGATCCTGATCGGCGGCACGCGCTACGCTGGCGAGATGAAGAAGAGCGTATTCGGCCTGCTCAACTATCTGCTGCCGACGACCGGCGTCATGCCGATGCACTGCTCGGCCAATATGGGCGCGGATGGTTCGACTGCGGTGTTCTTCGGGCTGTCGGGCACCGGCAAGACGACGCTGAGCGCCGATGCCAGCCGCACGCTGATCGGCGACGACGAACACGGGTGGTCGGACACGGCGGTCTTCAATTTCGAAGGCGGCTGCTATGCCAAGATGATCCGCCTGTCGGCCGATGCCGAGCCGGAAATCTTCGCGACCACCAAGCGCTTCGGCACGGTGCTGGAAAACGTGGTGATGGACCCGGTCACGCGCCAGCTCGACCTTGACGACAACAGCCTCGCCGAAAACAGCCGCGGCGCCTATCCGATCGACTTTATCCCCAACGCCTCCGAGGAGAATATGGGGGGCGTGCCCAAGAACATCGTGATGCTGACGGCGGATGCCTATGGCGTGCTGCCGCCGATCGCGAAGCTGACGCCGGATCAGGCGATGTACCACTTCCTGTCGGGCTATACCGCCCGCGTGGCGGGGACCGAGATCGGCGTGACCGAGCCTGACGCGACCTTCTCGACCTGCTTCGGCGCGCCGTTCATGCCGCGTCACCCGTCGGTCTACGGCAACCTGCTTAAGGAGCGCATCGCCAAGGGCGGCGTCGACTGCTGGCTGGTCAACACCGGCTGGACCGGCGGCAAGTACGGCGTCGGTAACCGCATGCCGATCAAGGCGACGCGCGCGCTGCTCAACGCCGCGCTCGACGGCAGCCTGAAGGACGCGGAATTCCGCACCGATCCCAATTTCGGCTTTCAGGTGCCGGTTGCGGTGCCGGGCGTCGATGCCGCCATCCTCGATCCGCGCAGCACCTGGGCGGATAAGGACGCCTATGACGCGACCGCCGCGCGTCTGGTCGACCTGTTCGTCGAGAATTTCGCGCAATTCGCCGACCATGTCGATGAAGGCGTCCGTCAGTCCGCGCCGCAGGTGAAGGCGACCGAAGCCGCTTAATGCGCATGGCGCCGCGGGCCCAGGGGGGCTCGCGGCGCTGTCACGCGATCATCGCAGGACTTTCCCCGGCGCGTCACAATCCGCGCGCATGGCGCCGCTCGACGCACAGCCGAGGGGTGGGCAGATGACGGGTAACACGCAGAAGGCGGTGGCCGCAGCGATGCAGCGGCATGGCCATCTTTCCAAACAGGGCCTGCTGGAGCGCGCTTTTACCTGGGCGTTTCGCGGCCTCGTCTATGCGCAGATCTGGGAAGACCCGGTCGTCGATATGGCGGCGCTGGCGATCACGCCGGACTGCCACGTCGTCACCATCGCGTCGGGCGGCTGCAACGCGCTGTCGTATCTGACCGCCAATCCGGCGGCGATCACCGCGGTCGATCTCAACACCGCGCATATCGCGCTCGGCACGCTGAAGCTTGCCGCGGCCCGGCATCTGCCGGATCATGCGAGCTTCCTTCGCTTCTTCGGCCACGCCGCCAGCCGTGACAATCTCGACGCCTATCAGCGCTACATCCGCCCGCATATCGACGAGCCGACGCGCCGCTATTGGGAAGGCCGCGACCTGATCGGTCGACGCCGCATCGGCGGCTTCGCGCACGGCGTTCACAAGCGCGGTCTGCTGGGCCGGTTCATCGGCGCCGCGCATATGCTCGCCAAGCTCAACGGTGTCGATCCGCGCCTGCTGCTCGATGCGCGATCGATCGAGGAACAGCGCGCGATCTTCGATCACAAATTCGCGCCCGTCTTCGACCGGCGCTTCGTCAAATGGTTGACCGACCAGCCGGCCTCGCTGTTCGGCCTTGGCATTCCCCCCGCGCAATTCGATGCGCTGGCCGGCGAGGAGCGTATGGCCGGCGTGCTGCGCCAGCGCCTGGAAAAGCTTGCCTGTGGCTTCGACCTCAAGGACAATTATTTCGCCTGGCAGGCCTTCGGCCGTCGGTACGGCGAAGGCCCCGCCGCGCCGCTGCCGCCCTATCTGCAAGCCGAGCATTATGACGCCATCGTCGATCGCGTCGGCCGCATCACGCTGGCCCACGCCAATCTGACCGAGCATCTCGCGAGCCTGCCCGATGCCTCGCGCGATCGCTACATCCTGCTCGACGCACAGGACTGGATGACGGACGCGCAACTGTCCGCGCTGTGGACGCAGATCACCCGCACGGCGCGCCCCGGCGCCCGCATCCTGTTCCGCACCGCCGGGGAGGCGGACATCATCCCCGGCCGCATCCCCGACGCCGTCCTGTCGCGCTGGGCGTATCAGGCCGAGGCGTCGAAAGCCTTCACCGCGCAGGATCGGTCCGCGATCTACGGCGGCGTCCACCTCTACATCCTACAGGATGCGTGAGGTGGATCATGCCGCGCGGATGGACCGCATCTACGCGGGCCAGCGCCACATCTATGATCTGACGCGCAAATATTATCTGTTCGGGCGCGATCGGATGATCGATCGTCTGGACCTTCAGCCGGGTGCGACCGTGCTGGAGGTCGGCTGCGGGACGGGACGCAATCTGATCCGGGCGGCGCGGGCGTGGCCGGACGCGCGTTTCTACGGTCTCGATATCTCGGCCGCGATGCTGACCACGGCGCGGGCGAAGGTTGTGGCGGCGGGGCTGTCGGGTCGGATCACGCTGGCACAGGCCGATGCCGCAGATTTCGATCCCGTCGCGCTGTTCGGCATCGCGCGGTTTGATCGGGTCGTCTTCAGCTATACGCTGTCGATGATCCCGCCATGGCGCGCCGCGTTGCAGCAAGGGCTGGCGGTCACGGCAGCGAACGGGCGGCTTGCGGTGATGGACTTTGGCACGCAGGGCGGCTGGCCGGCGTGGTGGCGCACGGCGTTCCTTGCCTGGCTGCGCCATTTCGACGTGACGCCGCGCGCCGATCTGGCGGAGGAGGTCGCGAGCCTCGCCACGCTAGCCAACCGACAGGCCGATACGCGGGCGTTATGGGGCGGTTACGCCTGCGAAGCGACGATCGCCTGAGTCGTCAGCGGCGTTCGACCAGACCCGTGGCGGGCAGGGGCCCTTCGCCGAGCTGAAAGAAGCGTTCGACGATATCGCGCGCGAGCCGTGCGGGCCGCAGCGTTTCCGCGTCGAGGCAGCACCAGCTCGATTTCACCTCGGCGACCACCTCTTCACCGCGGCGGATGACGGTGTCGTAGAAGGCGCGTGCGCCCTGAACCTTTTCCAGCAAGACCGTCGCGATCACGTCGTCGCCCAGGAACGTCGGCTTGCGATAGGTGATCTCGTGCTTCAGCGCGACCCACAGGTGGGCGGCGACCGCATCGGCGGGCGCGAGCTTCTGCCAATGGCTGACGACGGCGTCCTGCACCCACTTCAGATAGCTTGCGTTGTTGACGTGCCCCATGAAGTCGATGTCGGCCGGATCGATCGGAACCGGAAATTGATGCGGAATGCTCTGCGTCACACCTGTGGATATAGCAGTTCCCGCGCGATCCGACAGGGCCGATCGGGATGGATGCGACGAATGGCGCGGTGAACGTCGGTCAGTCGCCCGCCTGTTCGACGGTAACCATGCCGCCGTCGACCGCAACGATGCGGACACGGTCCCCCACTGCCGCATGCGGTCCTCTCGCCGGCCAGCTGCCATCGCCGATCCGCACCCGGCCGCCGGCCTCGCCGATCGCTACGTCGACCAGTACGATCTCGCCGATCAGGCGCGCCGCCCGGTCGTTCAACTTGGGGTCGCTGCTCGACACGGGAAAGTCCCGATACCAGCGCCGACCGACCAGCACCGCGATGACGCTCCAGACGGCGAAGGCCGCGATCTGGGCTGGCAGCGGCAGCTCCGGGACCACCAGCACGACCGCGCCGACGACCGCTGCGGCCGCCGCCAGAAAGATCGCGAACACGCCTGGGATCAGCAGTTCCGCAATGCCGAGCGCCAGCGCGGCGATCAGCCACGCACCGCCGGCCCCGCCGATCGTGTCGAGCGTCACGCCTGCGGCAATTCGAACGGCCCGCGCTTTGGTTCGGGCTTGGCCGTGGTGGGGGCAGGGGATTTCGCCAGCGCGTCCTTCGCCAGTTCGCCGATGCCGCCCAGCGTTCCGATCAGTTGCGTCGCTTCCACCGGGAACAGGATCGTCTTGGCGTTGGGGCTGGTGGCGAACTTGCCGACCGCCTCGACATATTTCTGCGCGACGAAATAGTTGATCGCCTGCGTCCCGCCTTGCTCGATCGCCTCCGACACGACGCGCGTCGCTTTCGCCTCGGCCTCCGCCGCGCGTTCGCGCGCTTCGGAATCGCGATAGGCCGACTCGCGCCGTCCCTCGGCTTCGAGGATCCGCGCCTGCTTCTGGCCTTCCGCCCGCAGGATCTCCGATGCGCGCGTGCCTTCGGCCTCCAGGATGTTGGCGCGCTTCTCGCGTTCGGCCTTCATCTGCCGGCCCATGGCCGCGACGATATCGGCCGGCGGGCGGATGTCCTTGATCTCGACGCGGGTGATCTTGACCCCCCAGGGTACCGTCGCATGATCGACCACCGACAGCAGTCGCGCGTTGATCTCGTCGCGCTTCGACAGCGTTTCGTCGAGGTCCATCGACCCCATCACGGTGCGCAGGTTGGTCGTCGTCAGCTGCAGCAGCGCGGTATAGAGGTTCGAAACCTCATAAGCCGCCTTGGCCGCGTCGAGCACCTGGAAGAAGACGACGCCGTCGGTCGAGATGATGGCGTTGTCCTTGGTGATGATCTCCTGACCCGGAATGTCGATCACCTGCTCCATCATGTTCATCTTGCGCCCGACCCGATAGAAGAAGGCGGGGTAGAAGTTGAAGCCCGGGCTCGCCGTGGTCGTGTATCGGCCGAAATGTTCGATCGTATATTGATAGCCTTGGCGAACGATCTTGATGCTCGTCATCAGGTAGAACAGCACCAGGACGAGGGCGAAGGCGGCGATCGTAATGGCCATGGGTGTCGTATCCCCTTGCCGCGCGAATCTGCCCCGCGCTGTGGTGCGACGTTAGCACAGTCCGCCGGCCATGCACGGCCCTCTAGCGCTTCTGCTGCACTGCGGTTACATGGCCCGCCACTTACTCCCCTCCCGCGAGGACATGGCACCTTGGATATCCGGCTCGGTCTCACCTTCGACGACGTATTGCTCGTACCGGGCGAGTCGGACATCCTGCCGAGCACCGCGGATACGCGCACGCAGCTGACGCGCGGCATCGCGCTCAATATCCCGATCCTCTCGTCCGCCATGGATACCGTGACCGAGGCCGACATGGCGATCGTCATGGCGCAGTTGGGCGGGATCGGCGTTCTCCACCGTAACCTGTCGATCGAGGAACAGGTCGCTGCGGTGCGGCAGGTCAAGCGCTTCGAATCGGGCATGGTCGTCAACCCGATCACCATCGCGCCGACCGCGACGCTCGCCGAAGCGCAGGCACTGATGGCGCATCACCGGATCAGCGGCATCCCGGTCGTCGAGCGCGACGGCAAGCTCGTCGGCATCCTGACGAACCGCGACGTGCGCTTCGCCGGCAATCCTAAGCAGCCCGTCGCCGAATTGATGACGCATGAGAATCTCGCCACCGTCACCACCGACGTCGGGCAGGAAGAGGCGCGCCGCCTGCTGCATCAGCGCCGGATCGAAAAGCTGCTGGTCGTCGACGACGCCTATCGCTGCGTCGGCCTGATCACGGTGAAGGACATCGAAAAGGCGGTCACCTATCCCTCGGCGACGAAGGATGCCGCCGGTCGCCTGCGCGTCGCCTCGGCGACGACGGTCGGCGACAAGGGCTTCGAGCGGACCGAGGCGCTGGTCGATGCCGAATGCGACCTGATCGTCATCGACACCGCGCACGGCCACAACCGCGACGTCGCACGCGCGGTCGAGCGGGTGAAGAAGCTCAGCAATTCGGTGCAGGTCGTCGCCGGCAACGTCGCGACCGGCGAAGCCACGCGCGCGCTGATCGATGCGGGGGCGGACGGGATCAAGGTCGGCATCGGCCCGGGCTCGATCTGCACCACGCGCGTCGTCGCCGGCGTGGGTGTGCCGCAGCTCACTGCGGTCATGGACTGCGCCGAGGCGGCGGCGAAGGCGGGCGTGCCGGTCATTGCGGATGGTGGCCTGCGCACCTCGGGCGACCTCGCCAAGGCGCTTGCCGCCGGCGCATCGACCTGCATGGTCGGCTCTTTGCTTGCGGGCACCGAGGAAGCGCCGGGCGAAACCTTCCTCTACCAGGGCCGCGCCTACAAATCCTATCGCGGCATGGGCTCGGTCGGCGCGATGGGTCGCGGCTCGGCCGATCGCTATTTCCAGGGCGATATCAAGGACCAGATGAAGCTGGTGCCAGAGGGCATCGAGGGGCAGGTCGCCTATAAGGGCCCGGCGAAGGACGTGATCCACCAGCTGGTCGGCGGCATCAAGGCAGCGATGGGCTATACCGGTTCGGCGACGATCCCCGACCTCCAGACGCGCGCCCAATTCGTCCAGATCACCGGCGCGGGCCTGAAGGAAAGCCACGTCCACGACGTCACGATCACGCGCGAAGCGCCCAATTATCCGACCCGCTAAGTGACGCCCGCCGCCCGCACCCAGGCCGCGATCGAGCTGCTCGATGCGGTGATCGACGCCGCGCGCAGCGGCGGCGCGGCGGCAGACACGCTGATCGCGCGCTATTTCGCGACGCGTCGCTATGCGGGATCGAAGGATCGCCGCGCGGTGCGTGACCTCGTCTATGCCGCGATCCGGCGGGCAGGGGACGTGCCGGTATCCGGCCGCGCCGCCATGCTGTCGGTCGCGGCAAGCGACGCCGCGGTCGCTGCGACCTTCGACGGCTCCGCACACGGACCGGCCCCGATCGCCGCGGACGAACCGATGGCAGCCAGCGGTGTCATGCCCTCGTGGCTCGCGGCAGCCTTATCGGCCTCCGGCGTCTCACCCGATCAGCAGGCCGCCCTCATCGACCGAGCGCCGTTGGACGTGCGCGTCAATCGCCGGTTCGCCGATCCGGCGTCGATCGCTTCAGCCTTGGATGGCGAACCGATCCCCGGCGTGCCCGATGCGCTCCGCCTGCCGACCGGCACGAACGTCGATGGCTATGCCGGCCAGATCGAGGTCCAGGATGCCGGCAGCCAGATCGTCAGCCTCGCCGCTCATGCGCAGCCCGGCGAGCGTATCGTAGACCTGTGCGCCGGCGGTGGTGGCAAGACGCTGGCGCTCGCCGCAGCGATGCGGAACGAGGGCCACATCCTCGCCACCGATATCGATCGCGCGCGGTTGTCCCGTCTGGCGCCGCGGGCCGAAAAGGCCGGCGTGACGATAGTCGAAACCCGCCTGCTCGACCCCAAGCGCGAGGCGGCAGCGCTGGCCGATTGGGCGGGGACGGCCGACACGGTGCTGATCGATGCTCCCTGCTCGGGCACCGGAACGTGGCGCCGCAATCCCGAGGCGCGGTGGCGGCTCACCGCCGACCGGCTTGCGCGTTTCGCCGAGCAACAGCGTCATGTGCTGGATGTCGGGGCGGCGCTCGTCCGACCCGGCGGGGCATTGGTCTATATCGTCTGCTCGCTGCTCGACGCCGAAGGCGCCGGGCAGGTGGAGGCGTTCCTCGCCGATCATGCCGACTGGCGCGCCGAACCGCTCGATCTGCCGGCAGGCAGCCCGCGCGGCGCCGGTCTGCGGCTCGATCCGGCAAGCCATGGCACCGACGGATTTTTTGTCGCGCGGCTGATCCGCGCCTGCTAGTCCTCGGGGCGTGCCCCCCGTGGAGACCTTCATGCGCGTTACGTCCGTCGCCCTTGCCGCTGCGCTGACCCTCGTCTGCGTGTCCACTTCGCTCAGCGGCCAGCGTCCCGACGATCAGATCGACGCGCGGTCGCTGCAATTGCTCAGCGAAGGACGTTCCGCCAAAGCTGCCGGCAATCTGGATCAGGCGACCGACCTGCTCGAAACCGCCCTCGCGGTCGATCCGCGCAACCGTCAGGCGTTCATCACGCTGGCGCAGGTCGCCGAAACGCGCGGTCTGCCCGGCAACGCGATCCGCCTGTATCGCGAGGCGCTGACGCTCGAGCCCAACGATGTCGCCGCGTTGCGCGGGCAGGGCGAGGCGCTGGTGATGAAGGGCGCCGTCGCGGTCGCGAAGGGCAACCTCGCCAAGATCCGCACGCTCTGCAAGGGCGCCTGCCCGGAGGCCAACGAACTCGCCGCCGTCATCGCCAAGGGCCCGCCGGTGACGACGGCACAGAACGACGCGAAGCCGGCGACCGCCAAGCCCTAAGCGCCGGCGCCGACCTCCCGCGCGAGCGCAACGAACTCCGCGACGCTCACCGTTTCCGCCCGCCGGGTGGCGTCCAGACCAAGCCGCTCGAGCGCGGCGAGCGCGCCCGGCACGCCCTTCAGGCTTTGGCGCAACATTTTGCGCCGCTGGCCGAAGGCCGCGGCCGTCACGCGCTCTAGCACGCGCACATCGACGCCGTCCGGCGCGTCGCCCGGCACGATATGCACCACGGCCGACATCACCTTGGGCGGTGGAGTAAAGGCCGAGCGATGCACCGGCATCGCGATCCGCGCGGTCGAGCGCCACTGGCTCAGCACCGCAAGCCGGCCATAGGCATCGTCCCCGGCGTCGGCGACGATCCGGTCCGCCACCTCCTTCTGGAACATCAGCGTGCAGGATTGCCACCACGGCTGCCATTCGCTGGTCAGCCAGCCGACCAACAGCGCGGTGCCGACATTATAGGGCAGGTTCGAGACGATATGCGGCCGCCCCGCGAACAGCGTCGGCGCGTCGATTTCCAGCGCGTCGCCCTCGATGACGCGCAGCTTGCCCGGATAGGCTTCCCCGAGCTCGGCCAGCGCGGGGATACAGCGCCGGTCGCGCTCGATCGCGGTCACCTGTGCGCCCGCCGCCAGCAGCGCTCGCGTCAGACCACCGGGACCGGGCCCGACCTCCAGCACCTCGGCACCGGCGAGTGGGCCCGGCACCGCCGCGATGCGGGCGAGCAACTGCCCGTCGAACAGGAAATTCTGCCCCAGCGCCTTGCTGGCGCTCAAACCGTGCCGGGCGATGACGTCGCGCAAGGGGGGGAGGGCCGGCGCAGGCGCACCGGTCGCAGGGGCATCGCTCATGCCCGAGCGCGCCGGTCCGCCGCCTGCCCCGCCATCGCGATCGCCGCGATCATCGCGCCGGGATGCGCCCGGTCGCTGCCCGCCAGATTGAACGCGGTGCCATGATCGGGCGAGGTTCGCACGATCGGCAAGCCCAGCGTCATGTTAACGCCCTCGTCGAAATGGAGCGTCTTGATCGGCACCAGCGCCTGATCGTGATAGCAGCACAGGGCCGCATCATAATGTTTGCGTGCGCGGGCATGGAACAGCGTATCGGCCGCGAACGGCCCGGTGGCGTCGATGCCCTCGGCGCGGAGCTGCGCGATCGCAGGCTCCAGAATGTCGATCTCCTCGCGTCCGATCGTCCCGCTCTCGCCCGCATGCGGATTGACGCCGGCAAAGGCCAGGCGCGGCGCAGCGATGCCGAAATCGCGCCGCAGGGCGGTCGCGGTCGTCCGTGCCTTCGTCACCAGCAGATCGATCGACAATAAAGACGGCACCGCCGCCAGCGGCACATGCGCGGTCAGCGGCACGACGCGCAGCGACGGCCCCGCCAGCATCATCACCGCATCCTCGGCCGCCACGCCGCAGCGTTCGGCGACGAATTCCGTCTGCCCTGGCTGATTGAAGCCGATGCCGTAGAGTTGCGCCTTGGAGACCGGTCCCGTGACCAACGCCTTCGCTGCGCCCCGCTGTGCAAGCGCAATCGCGCATTCCAGCGCGCTCAGCGCGGCCCGCGCACCGGCGACCGTTGCCGTGCCCGGCACCACGTCTCCCGCGGGCTCGACCGCCAAAACCGGAAGCGCCCGATCGAACACGACGGGCGCCTCGGCGATGTTGTCGATCACCTCGATCGGGCCATCCCACACACGCGCAACGGCGCCGGCATCGCCGACCATCGCAAAGGGCGGCAGGCTGCGCAGCGTGCGCACCACCCAGCTCTTGGCGATGATCTCCGGGCCGACCCCCGCGGGGTCGCCCATCGCAATCGCCAGCGCCGCCCCGTCCGTCATATCAACGATACTCGATGACCGCGTCACGACGCAGGTCGCGCAGCTTGCTCTGCGCGCGCAGGTTGACGCGCTGCTGCTCCAGCTGGCCCTGGATCTGTGCGGCGCCCGGCACCACGGAGGCCTGCGGATCGTCACGACCGCACAGCACCAGTGCACGCACGCCCTCGGTCGGCGAACCGAACGGCGGGGTCGCCTGACCGACCTGCATCTTCAGCAAAATTTCCTGAAGCGGCGCGGGCAGGTCGCGGATGCGGATCGAATCGTTGTCGACCACTTCGGCGCCGATGCCAGCAGCAATCTTTTCCACGGTGCCGCAGCCCTGGATCGACTGGACCGTCTTGGCGAAGGTCGCGGCGCGTGCCGAGGCCTGCGCCTGCGTCGTGCCCGCCGGGAAGGCGACGGTCAGCTGCTTCAGGCTGAGCTTCGCATCGCGCGGGTCGGCCGCACCGATCGTCCGCTTGTCGGTAAGGTACAGGATCGAGAAGCCGCCCGGCGTTTCGATCGGGCCGGCGATCTGGCCGACCTGCATCTGCTGCGTTGCTTCGGCGAGCGGCTGCGGCAGCGTGACGAGGCGGATCCAGCCGAGATCGCCACCGACGCCGCGCGTCGACGCTTCGGAATAGTTGCGCGCGAACAGTTCGAAGGGCTGCTGCGCCTTCTGGATTTCGCCGATGATCTGCTTGGCTTTGGCGAACACCTGCGCGCGATTCGCGTCATTGGCGCTCAGGTAGATTTCTTTGAGGTTATATTCCTCGGTGCCGCGCGATGCCTCGATCCGCTTCTGGATCGCCGACACTTCTTCGTCGCCGACGTTGACGAACGGCTCGATCTTGCGGCGCAGGTAACGGCTCCATGCCAATTCGCCCTCGATCGCACGACGCAGCGAGCGTTCGGACGAGCCCGCCTTGCGCAACGCGACGCGCAGCTGCGGCACGGTCATATTGAACCGCTTGGCAAGGCCCGCCTCGCTCTGGTCGAGCTCGGCCTGCGTCACGGTGATTTCGGCGCTCTTCGCCTCCTGGATTTCCAGCGTCTCGTCGATCAGCTGGCGCAGGATCTGGAGCTTGAACTCGTCGATCTGGTCGGGCGGGGGCGTGCGGCCGCCGTTGTTGAAGACGGTGAGCGCCAGGCGCTGGTCGACATCGGTGCCGGTGATGACCGTATCGTTGACGATCGCGGTTGGCTTGCGGATGTTAGGGTCGAGCTTGCCGAAGATCTGCAGGTTCGCGGGGATGTTCAGGTTCGTGTCGGGCACCTGCTGGTCGGCGACCGTCTGCGCGATCGCGCCGGTGCTGAAAGCGGCCAGCGCGGTCCAGCCGAGCAGGCGCACGGCCTTGCCGCGGAGATTGCGTCGAATATTGTGCGTCACGTCGTTCCGTTACCCCAAAAAGCGCGGGCGCGCCGCAGCACGGCCTTGCGGCCCGTCTTGCCCCGTCGCAGCTGAACTTCGGCTTAGCGACCGAGGTTGGTCAATGCCAGCGTCAACAGGAAGCTGTTGCCCGAGCGGGCGTCGCCCGTATCCTGATAATCGCGGCGCCACGTCGCCCCCAGCCGGATGCAATCGTCCTCGTACTGCACACCGATACGGTGGCGGATCGGATCGAATCCGTCGGACAGCGACAACGGGTCTTCGTTGCGGTCGGTCAGATCGATGACGGTCGACCCGAACGCCGACCAGAAGCGGGCGAACTGGACGCGGCCGGCAAGGCGCAATTCCTCGCGGTCCTGCAAATCCTCGATCTCGGGGAAGATATTGCGGTTGAGCCGCAGATAGCCCGCCATGACATAGGTGGAGCGCGACCCGATCGTCGCATCCACTTCGTTGCGGCGCACGGCCAGCCCGTCCTTGTCCAGGCGGTAACGATGCGTGATCGACACGAAATCGCGGATGCGCAACGTCGTGCGGCCGACGATGTCGGAAAAGCGATCCGACAGGCCCGTGCCGCTCGGCAGGATCGTCGGCCGTTCCGACAGGCGATAGCTCTGGCCGATCACCGCATCCAGCGTCGCGCCGGGCAGCGCGACCGACCATTCCGCGCCATAGGTCGCGCGGCTGCTGTCCTCGAACCGGTCGTATCCGGCGAAGCGATTGAGCGCGAACAGGTTCGAATCCTCGAGATCGACGGCGCGCGCATCCTCGTTGGGTACGGCGAGGTTCGCGATCCGCGGCGCGCCGACGATCTGCACCCGCGGCGTCAGGCGCTGCGTGCCGCCCAGGAAGCTACCGACGAACGGCCACTTCACATCCACCGCCACCGCACCGATCGCGCGCGTCTGGAACCCCTCCAGCCCACGATAGCTGGCGACGCTGGTCAGCTGCGTATCCTGCGTGTTGTACGCGTCGAGCCGGGCATAGCCGGTCAGCGTCACTTCCTGGCCCCAATTGGTCAGCCGACGAAGGTCCCATTGGCCGGCGACGAACGCACGCTGCGTATCCTGTCCAGCGGTGCGGGTGAGGGCCAGCGTGTTGGCCTGCAACTGCAAGCGCCCACCGGCCAGGTCCATCCGCTTGCGGAAATCGAGCTCGGGCAGCGCGATCGGCTGCGTCCCCTGCGGATCGTTGACGCGCATCGACTGCACGTACCAGCCGGTCAGCGCGAAATAGGTATTGGGGTCGATCCGCTCCAGCGATGCCGTCGTGCGCAGCCGGTCGTCGCGCGAGATGTTGTAGCGGCGCAGGAACGTGCGGTCGCTCGCCAGGCGCACCGAACCGCTGACGCTCCAATAGGGCGACAGCTGGTAGCGCGCGACGCCATCGATATAGCCGCGTAAGGCGCGCTCGGTATCGGTCGGGGTGATCGTGACCAGATCGTCGCTGCGCCGGCTTTCGGTGCCATAGGCCGTGATGCGGAAGGCGCCGTTGGTGCCCAGCGCCTCATATTGCGCCTCCATCATCGGCAAGACGGCCGAGAAGACGTGCGGCGTCAGCGTCAGGCCCTTGTTGGGCGCGAGCCGGAAATAATAGGGCGCGACCAGTTCGAGGCCGTTGACGCGATCGAGCTGGAAATCGGGCGCCAGCAGACCGCTCTCCGCCTTGCCGCCGATCGGCAGCGAGAAGGCGGGCAGGGGAAGCGCGGGCAGGCCGAACAGATGGAATTGCCCGCCGCCGAAATACACGCGCTCGCGATCCGGGCGATAGGTGATGCGGATCGCCGTGATCTTCCACGACGGCTCCTTCGGGCAGCCTTGCGGATTGGTGACCGTGCAGGGCGTATAGGCCGCCTTGTCGAGCTGGAGCGTGCCGTCGGCGTAGCGCTGGCCGCGCTCGGCCGCCATGCGCCCGCCTTGTTCCAGCACGACAAGCATATTCTCGACGACGCCGTCTTTCATCGAATCGGTCAGCTCGATCGAATCGCCGTAGGCGACGTCGCCCTCCGGGTTGGTGACCGCGATGTTGCCGGTGGCGACGACGCGCCCCGTCTTTCGGTTCCACACCACCTTGTCGGCGCGCAGCCGATCGCCCTGCCGGAACATCCGCACGTCGGTCAGCGCGGTGACGATGTCGGTGTTCGTATCATATTCCAGGCTGCCGGCGCTGAACTGCACCTGTTCGGCATCGTTGGGCTTGGCCGCAGGCGCAGACAGAGCCGGATCGCTGGAGGACGGCGGCGCGACGGGGCGGCTCTGCAGGTCCTGCGCATGCGCCGATCCGGCGAACAGGGTTGCGGCGAGCGCACAGCCGGCCAGTAGGTCGAAACGCAACACGATGATCCCGGCACCCTTTTCCGTACACCGCGGCCTCGCCCTGATCGACGCCGCACGTCTGCCGCCTATCGCACCCCTGATGCGCACCTGCAATCGTTGTGCTTCACCGCCTGCGATCCTAGATCGGGCATGGTCATAGTCGTTGTCGGAAAGTCGAAAGATGCAGATCGCCTTCACCTCCACTGCGCCGAGCGCGCCCGCCATTCTGGCGCTTCCAATCGACAAGGATGCTGTCGGTCGCGGGCAATGGGGCGGTCTGGGTGAAGGTCATCGCGCGATCGCCGATGCCGCGGCCAAGGCGGCACGGTTCGACGGCGAGGCGGGGGCCATCGTCGAACTGTTCGTCGCGGACGACGGTCAGGCGAAGCAGCTGCTGCTGGTCGGCGTCGGGTGTGGTGACGAAGCCGGCTGGAGCAAGGCGGGCGGCGCGCTGGTCGCGCGGTTGCTGACCTCTGGCGCGACCGAATTGGTTGCCGACCTGAGCGGCGCGGACGCCACCCCGCAGGCCGCCGCGCGTTTCGCCGCCGCCGCCGCCCAACGCGCATGGCGCTACGACCATTATCGCACCAAGCTGAGCGACAAGCAGAAGGTGAGCCTGACCACGCTGACGATCGCCGGGGCACCCGACGGCACCGATGCCGCATGGGCCGCGCAGGACGCCGTGACGCAGGGCCTCGAACTTACCCGCAACCTCGTCGCCGCGCCGCCCAACATCCTCTACCCCGAAACCTTCGTCGAGCAGGTCCGCGAATCGGTCGAGGGGCTGGGCCTCGAGATCATCGTCCTCGGCGAGGACGAGATGCGCGAACACGGCATGGGCGCGTTGCTCGGCGTCAGCCAGGGTTCGGTGCGCGACGCACGCATTCTGGCGCTCAAGTGGAACGGGGTAGGCGAGGGCGATCCCACGCTCGCGCTGGTCGGCAAGGGCGTCACGTTCGACACCGGCGGCATCTCGCTGAAGCCCGGCGCGGGCATGGAAGACATGAAGTGGGACATGGGCGGCGCCGGTGCCGTCGCGGGGACGATGAAGGCGCTCGCCGCGCGCAAGGCAAAGGTCAACGTCGTCGGCGTGATGGGCCTCGTCGAGAACATGCCGGACGGCAATGCGCAGCGCCCCGGTGACGTCGTGACCTCCATGTCCGGCCAGACGATCGAAATCCTCAACACCGATGCTGAAGGGCGGCTGGTGCTGTGCGATGCGATCACCTGGACGCAGCAGACGTTCCGGCCGAAGACCATCATCGATCTCGCCACGCTGACCGGCGCGATGATCGTCAGCCTGGGCAACGAATATGGCGGCCTGTTCTCCAACGACGACGGTCTCGCCGACAAGCTGCTCGCCGCCGGCACCGCGACCGGCGACAAATTGTGGCGTTTCCCGCTGTCGGACACGTACAACAAGCTGATCGATTCCCCGATCGCCGACATGAAGAACGTCGGCCCGCGCGGCGCTGGTTCGATTACCGCGGCGCAGTTCATCCAGCGCTTCGTCGACGAGGGCGTGCAGTGGGCGCACCTCGACATCGCCGGCATGGTGTGGAGCGACAAGGCTGCCGCGACCTATGACAAGGGCGCGACGGGCTATGGCGTGAAGCTGCTCGACCGCCTCGTTGCGGAGCATTTCGAAAGATAAACCTGAGCGATGCGGGGGTGGAGCCATGCCCTCCGGCAGGCTACACCCCCGGCATGCAGGTCGACTTCTACCACCTCACTGCCACGCCCCTCGACCGCGCGCTGCCGCAGATCGCGGCAAAGGTCGTGGAAAGCGGCGCGCGTCTGCTGATCGTCACCGCGCGGGACGAGCAACGGGCCGATCTCGACCGCCTGCTGTGGACCTACCGCCCCGACAGCTTCCTGCCGCACGCACAGGCGGGGGCTGGGGACGACAGCGTCCAGCCGGTGCTGCTCGCACCTGCGGTCACCTCGACCAACCAGGCCCGCCATGTCGCGCTGGTCGATGGCCAGTGGCGCGACGACGCATTGGCCTTCGATCGCGCCTTCCACTTCTTCGAGGACGAGCACATCGGCGCCGCGCGGGAGGCGTGGCGTGCGCTCGGCGGCCGCGACGGCGTGGAGCGGCGCTATTGGAAACAGTCCGATACCGGCCGTTGGGAACAGGCCGCCTGAACCCGAAGCGGTTGCAAAGCCGCCGCCCCGCGACTAGGGCGGCGCCACTTTCAAACCCCTCCCAAATCACAGGAGCCCGTGACCATCATGGCCGCGACCCGTACCTTTTCGATCATCAAGCCCGATGCCACCCGCCGCAACCTGACCGGCGCGGTCACCAAGATGCTGGAAGACGCCGGTCTGCGCGTCGTCGCGTCGAAGCGTATCCACATGACCCGCGAGCAGGCCGAGGGCTTCTACGCGGTCCATAAGGAGCGCCCCTTCTTCAACGATCTGGTCGAGTTCATGATCTCGGGTCCGGTCGTCGTGCAGGTGCTCGAGGGCGAGAACGCGATGCAGCGTAACCGCGACATCATGGGCGCGACGAACCCGGCGAATGCCGAGGCCGGCACGATCCGCAAGGAGCTCGCCGAGTCGATCGAGGCGAACACGGTCCACGGTTCGGATTCGGACGAAAACGCCGAAATCGAGATCGCCTACTTCTTCAAGCCCGAAGAGATCGTCGGCTGATGACCGACTGGCGGCTGCGGCGTGCGTCCGTCGAGGATGCGCCCGCGGCCGCTCTGGTCGCCGGCGCCAGCTTTCTGGCGACCTTCGCCGGCATCCTAGATGGCGCCGACATCGTCGCGCACGTCGCGAAAAACAGCGCGCCTGCGACCTTTGCCGCATGGATCGGCGATCCCGGCAGCGTCGTCACGCTTGCCGAACATCCGATCGGCGCCGCCCCTGTCGGCTATAGCGTCCTCACCACGCTCGACTTGCCGGTCGCTTCGCACGGCAGCGATATCGAGCTGCGCCGCATTTACACTTTGCCACTCGCACAAGGCACCGGCCTTGGTCGCGCCCTCATGCAACGGGCCATCGCTGACGCCATTGCGATGGGCAAAACACGCCTGTTGCTCGGCGTGTTGGGCCGTAACGCCCGTGCGCGCGCCTTTTACGAACGGCAAGGCTTCGAGGTCGTCGGCGCGCGCCAATATCGCGTCGGCAGCGCCCTGTGCGATGACGTGATCTACGCGCGTTCGCTGTAAGCCCCCTCCCGACGCTGTCGGGAGAGGGCTCATTCGGGCTCAGGCCGGCGCGAACACGCCGTCGTCGTCCATCACGTGCAGCACGCCGTCGGCGATCGCGAAATAGGCGCCGCGCAGCTTCAGCGTGCCCTGCGCCTCGCGCTTTGCCACGAAGGGGAAGGTGCGCAGGTTGTTCAGGCTGACGCGCACCGCCTCATGCTCCATCTCGCGCGAAGCGTCCGGGCCATCGCCGTGCTTCGCGATCACCCGCTCGCGTGCGGCGTCCAGCATGCCGACCCAGTCGGAGATGAACTTGCCCTCGCCAGCCTTCGCATCCTCGAAGCCATGGGTCAGCGCCGCCTTGCAACCGCCGCACGATGCGTGGCCCATCACGAGCACCTCGGGCACTTCGAGCTGCGTCACCGCAAACTCCAGCGCCGCCGACACGCCGTGATAGCCGCCGCCGACCTCATAGGGCGGCACCAGGTTTGCGACGTTGCGCACCACGAAGATTTCGCCGGGCGACGTGTCGAAGATCTGCGACGGATCGACGCGGCTGTCCGAACAGGCAATCACCATCACCTTCGGGCTCTGGCCGTCCTTCAGCTCGTTCCAGCGCTCGCGCTGTTCCGACCAGCCGGTGTCGCGAAACCGATGATAGCCACCAATCATGTCGGAAAAGTCGGTCATTGTGCCTCCGTTATGGTCTAGGTCCGGTTCGGCGGGGATAACGCGTTTGCGGCCGACTGGTGCCCGCCCGGGCGCGTCAGCAAAGCAACGTCACAATCGAGCGATGGTTGTTCCATCCGCCCGACATCGCTATCTCGCCCGAATGAACGAGATGACTCCGGTGGCCCGCCCCGAACGCCAGCGCAAGCCCGACTGGATCCGCGTGAAAGCGCCGACCAGCGCCGGCTTCGCCGCGACGCGTGAATTGATGCGGTCCAAGAGCCTGACGACCGTCTGCGAAGAGGCCGCCTGCCCGAACATCGGCGAATGCTGGTCGAAGAAGCATGCGACCGTCATGATCCTCGGCGATACCTGCACGCGCGCCTGCGCCTTCTGCAACGTGAAGACCGGCATGCCGCGCGCCGTCGATCCGATGGAGCCGAACAACGTCGCCGATGCGGCTGCGCAGATGGGCCTCGAACATATCGTCGTCACCTCGGTCGATCGCGACGATCTGCCCGATGGCGGCGCGAAGCAGTTCGTGAAGGTGATCGAGGCGATCCGCCGCGCCAATCCGAAAACGACGATCGAGATCCTGACGCCGGACTTCCGCAACAAGCACGAAGCGGCGGTCGAGGCGATCGTCGCCGCGCGGCCGGACGTCTATAACCACAATCTCGAAACCGTGCCGCGGCTGTATCCGACGATCCGTCCGGGCGCGCGCTATTATGCGTCGATCCGGCTGCTGGAGAGCGTCAAGAAGCTCGACCCGTCGATCTTCACCAAGTCCGGCGTCATGCTGGGGCTGGGCGAAGAACGGCTCGAGGTGCATCAGGTGATGGACGACATGCGCTCGGCCGACATCGATTTCCTCACCATGGGCCAGTATCTTCAGCCGACGCCGCGCCATGCGAAGGTCGCCGAATTCGTCACGCCCAAGGCGTTCGACAGCTATGCCGCGATCGCCCGGGCCAAGGGCTTCCTGCTTGTCGCGTCCTCGCCTTTGACCCGCTCCAGCTATCACGCCGGCGACGATTTCGCGAAGATGCGTGCCGCGCGTGAGGCCAAGCTCGCCGTCCATGCCTAAGCATTCGGAAACGCGGCATCTGCCGTATTCGACCGAACAGATGTTCGACATGGTCGCTGATGTGAAGCGCTATCCGGAATTTCTGCCCTGGGTCAGCGCGATGCGCGTGCGCCAGGACAGCGACACCGCGACGCTCGCCGACATGATCGTCGGCTTCAAGGGCCTGCGCGAAACCTTCACGTCGAAGGTCGAAAAGCAGCGCCCGGGCAGCATCCACGTCGAGTATATCGATGGGCCGCTGAAGTACCTGCACAACGATTGGCGTTTCCGGCCGGAGGAGGGCGGCTGCGCGGTCGATTTCAGCGTCGACTTCCAGTTCAAGAACCGGATGTTCGAGATGCTGGCGGGGCAGGTCTTCGGCGTCGCGCTCCGGAAGATGATCGGCGCGTTCGAAGACCGCGCCCGCGTCCTTTACGGTAGCAGCAGTTCCAGCGCGACCAGCGCCGCCTGAAGGCGGATTCCACCGCGCCCCAGGTCGCCGAACTGCTTGCGGTCGGCATGGACGTTCGCGGGGTCGCCGCCCCGCTCCGCGCGGGCGAAAACGACCGTGCCGACGGGCTTCTTTTCCGATCCGCCACCGGGACCGGCGATGCCGGTGATCGCTACCGCGACATCGGCGTCGCTATTGGCGAGCGCGCCCTGTGCCATGCTCCAGGCGACGGCGATCGACACCGCGCCAAATGTCTCGAGCACGTCGGAATTGACCTTCAGCAGGCGCATCTTGGCTTCGTTCGAATAGGTGACGAAGCCGGCGCCGAAGACGTCGGACGAACCGGGAATTTCGGTCAATGCCGCCGCAACGAGCCCGCCGGTGCAGCTTTCGGCCAGCGCCACGGTCCGTCCGGCGGCGCGGTTCGCTTCCACGACACGGCGTGCGGCATCGATCAGTTCGGCGGGGAGCAGGCTGTCCATCATCGCGCCTCCGAACAGAGCGGCAGGTCGGGCACGTTGATCGCCTTGCCCTTCGCCTTTTCCGCCTTGAAGTAGCGCAAAGTCGTCACGATGACCCCCGCGGTATTCTGCGGGGGAAGGGGCGCGAGCTGCGTCACGAAGCGGTCGATCGTCCCGCAATCGGCGGGGTTGATCCGGCCGACGAGCAACGGTGCCAGCGCCGCCGTCAACAGCGGCCGGGCGAATTCGGATTGCAGCAGTGAATCGATCATCGGATCGGACAGTTTGACGATCGCGGCACGGGCGTTGGGCCACGCCCGATCCGCGGCGGACTGGTAGCGCGCCAAAAAGTCGCTGTCGGTCCGCCGGATCAGGCTCGTTGCGGGCAAGCGCGTCGAACACACGATGCCGGTCTGCTGGATGATATCGGGCAAGGCGACCAGCGTCATCGCCTCCGCCTCGGGCGTGGTGATGCAGCGGCTCTGCGCCTCGGCGGGCGCGGCTGCGAGCAGGGCTGTGACGGCGAGCAGCGCGGTCTTCATCGCGGCAGGCTCACGGTGGCTACCGCCTGCGCGGCAATGCCTTCGCCGCGGCCGGTAAAGCCCAGCCGTTCCGTCGTCGTCGCCTTGATGCTGACGCGGTCTTCCGACAGCCCGAGCAGCGCGCCGATGCGCGTGCGCATGGCCTCGCGGTGCGGTCCGATCTTCGGGGCCTCGCAGATCAGCGTCAGGTCGACGAAGTCGATGCGGCCGCCCTTATCGACGATCAAGCTGGCGGCATGTTGCAGGAATTGCGCGGAGTCGGCGCCCTTCCACTGCGGGTCGCTCGGCGGGAAGTGCGTGCCGATGTCGCCCGCCGCGATCGTGCCCAGCAGCGCGTCGGTCAGCGCGTGCAGGCCGACATCGGCATCGCTATGTCCTGACAAACCCTTGTCATGCGGGATGAGCACGCCACCCAGCCACAATTCCTCGCCCTCTTCCAGCCGATGAACATCGAAGCCGGACGCGCTCCGCGTCTCCCAGGCGATTTTGGCTTCGGCCGCGGCGAAGTCCTGCGGATGCGTCACTTTGTCGAGCATCGCATCGCCCTGCACCAAAGCGACGCTCCCGCCAAGCCGCTGCACCATTTGCGCATCGT
Source organism: Sphingomonas sp. DC4900 (assembly GCF_049896485.1). NCBI lineage: Bacteria > Pseudomonadati > Pseudomonadota > Alphaproteobacteria > Sphingomonadales > Sphingomonadaceae > Sphingomonas > Sphingomonas sp. DC4900. The sequence continues at coordinate 10,612 of NZ_JAFCUK010000010.1, read as the reverse complement.
CGGTCGCCTCTTCATCGGCCGGCCATTCCGCATGGGCGGCGCGGAGCGCGTGCAGGCGAAAGCCCTGCGGCGTCTGGACGCGGAACAGCCCGTCGCGCGAGACGACCGAACCGTCGCGGACCAGCGTGTCCGCAACGGCAAGGCCGGGGATCGCCCCCTCATTGGTGTCGAGTGCGGCCAATATCCGGTCGATCACCTTCGCCGGTACGAAGGGCCGCGCGGCATCGTGGACCAGCACCCTGTCGGTCTCGATCGCTGCAAGCCCGCGCGCAACCGACTCGCGCCGCGTCGCCCCGCCGACGATCATACGCACCGGCCCAAGGGCGGCGGCTGCCAGCGGCTCCGCTCCCGCGGCAATCACCACCACCACCTCGTCCACCGCCGGGTGCCCGGCAAAGGCGGCATAGGCGTGCGCCAGCAAGGCCTTGCCGCCGACGTGGGCATATTGTTTCGGGATGGCACCACCGGCGCGCGAGCCGCTGCCCGCCGCCACGATCAGCGCGACCGTCCGTTGCTCCTGGATCATGGCCGCCGCCTAGCGCAGACCTGCCATGCTTGCCAGAGCGGGCATAGGACGGTAAGGGCTGCCCGTTTTTCAGGCAGATTTATGGCCCATCTCACGCCCATTCAGATCGGTCCCATCCGGATCGACCAGCCCGTCGTGCTGGCGCCGATGACCGGCGTCACCGACATGCCGTTCCGCACGCTCGTGCGCCGCTATGGCTCCGGTCTCAACGTCACCGAAATGATCGCGAGCCAGGCGGCGATCCGCGAGACGCGGCAGTCGCTCCAGAAGGCCGCGTGGCACCTGTCGGAAGAGCCGGTCTCGATGCAGCTCGTCGGCTGCACCCCGTACGAAATGGGCGAAGCGGCGAAGCTCGCGGAAGATCGCGGTGCGGCGATCATCGACATCAACATGGGTTGCCCGGTCCGCAAGGTGACGAACGGCGACGCCGGCTCGGCGCTGATGCGCGACCTGAAACTCGCCGCCGCCCTGATCGATTCCGTGGTAAAAGCAGTAAAAGCCCCGGTGACATTGAAGATGCGCATGGGCTGGTGCCACGACACCCTCAACGCGCCCGAACTTTCGCGGATCGCGCAAGATCTTGGGGTGAAGCTCATCACCGTCCACGGGCGCACCCGCAACCAGATGTACAAGGGATCGGCGGACTGGCGCTTTATTCGCTCGGTCAAAGATGCCATCGACCTGCCGGTGATCGCCAATGGTGACATCTGCACGATCGACGATGCGGTGGACGCCCTCGATCAGTCCGGCGCCGATGGCGTCATGATCGGCCGCGGCGCCTATGGACGGCCGTGGATACTTGGGCAGGTGATGCACTATTTTGCGACGGGCGAGCGGCTCCCCGACCCGTCACTCGACGAACAATATCGCGTCATCGTCGAGCACTACGATGCCATGCTCGACCATTATGGCGAAATGACCGGCGTCAACATGGCGCGCAAGCACATCGGTTGGTATACCAAGGGGCTCACTGGATCAGCCGAGTTCCGCAACGCGGTGAACCAAGAGCCGAGCGCCGCGAAGGTAAAGGCGATGCTCGCCGATTTCTACGCGCCATACCGTAATCAGCCCCCTGCGGCCGTCCGCCAGGCCGCCTGACAGGATTGTGACGGACCGTCCGGGCTTTGCCGAGCTGTTCGCGGCGCTGCCTGTCGCCGTGCTCGTGATCGATGGGGAAGACCGTATCCAGCACGGGAATGCCCAGGCGGAGCTGCTGCTCAATTTGTCCGAACGGGTGATGCGCGGGCAGCCGCTATCGGCGATCCTGCCACGCCCTACGGCTGGCGATCGGCAGGCGGGGCACGGCTTTGCCGTCTACGATGCCGAGATTGCGACGCCGCACGGCCCCAAGATCCGTGTCGACTTTTCCGAGGCGCAGCTCGCCGATTATCCCGGTTGGCGCGCCATCACGCTGCACAGCGTCGCGGGTACGCGCAGCGTCGGCCAGCTTGGCGGACGCGGGGCCAGTGCCCGCGCGGCGAGCGGCGCTGCGGCGATGCTGGCGCATGAGATCAAGAACCCGCTGTCGGGCATCCGCGGCGCCGCGCAATTGCTCGATGCCGGCGAACTGACCACGCTGATCGTGACCGAGGTCGATCGCATCGCGGCACTGATCGACCGTATGCAGGATTTCAGCGACACGCGCCCGCTGCCGATCCAGTCGGAGAATATCTATCCCCTGATCGGCCATGCCCGCCGGCTGGCGCTAGCCGGCTTTGCCCGCGGCGTGTCGATGGAGGAGCGGTTCGATCCCTCTCTGCCGCATGCCGCGATCAATCGCGATGCCTTGCTCCAGATCCTGATCAACCTGCTTAAGAACGCCGCGGAGGCGACGCGGACCGTCGCCGATCCCCGCATCGTCATCACTACCGCCTATCGCCACGGCATGTCGGTAGCGGCGACGCGGGGAGGCCCGCGCGTGCCCTTGCCGATCGAGATCTGCGTGACCGATAACGGCCCCGGCGCCCCCGCCGACATTGCCGAATATCTCTTCGATCCGTTCATCTCGGGCCGGCCGGAGGGGCAGGGGCTTGGCCTCGCGCTGGTCGACAAACTGATGCGCGACATGGGCGGGATCGTTCAATATGCCCGTGAAGGATTCCCTGAGATGACGACCCTGCGCCTCCTGCTGCCACGGGCCGCCCAGTGAGCCGCGTTCTGGTCGTCGACGACGACGCTGCGATCCGCACCGTCGTCGCCCAAGCGTTGCGTCGCGCCGGACACGACGTCCAGACGGCGGAGACTTTGTCGCAGGCCGATCGTGCGCTGGCTCAGCGGCTGCCGGACGTGCTGATCACCGACGTCGTACTGCCGGACGGCGACGGCATCGTTCATGTGGCAGAGGTCAATGCGCGCCACCCCGATCTGCCGATCATCATCCTGTCGGCGCAGAATACGCTGACGACGGCAGTGCGCGCGAATGAGGTTGGCGCGTACGAGTATCTCCCCAAGCCTTTCGATCTCGACGATCTCACCCGCGCCGTCGCCGGTGCGCTGGTCCGGCACGCGGCGATGCCGCCGCAAGGGGAGGGGGAGGACCCCGAGCTCCCCCTGATCGGCCGCTCGCCGGCGATGCAGGACGTCTACCGGGTCATCGCCCGTGTCGTCGCCACGGACCTGACCGTGCTGATCTCGGGCGAATCGGGTACGGGCAAGGAACTGGTCGCGCGTGCGATCCACGATCTCGGGCGACGCCGGGGGGCGCCGTTCGTCGCGATCAACATGGCCGCCATCCCGCGCGAGTTGATCGAGGCGGAATTGTTCGGGCACGAACGTGGTGCCTTTACTGGCGCGGGCCAGCGCAACGCCGGCCGCTTCGAACAGGCCGCGGGCGGCACCTTGTTCCTCGACGAGATCGGCGACATGCCGATGGACGCGCAGACGCGTTTGCTTCGGGTACTCCAGTCGGGGGAGTTCACCACGGTCGGCGGTGCTCGAACGATGCGGGCCGACGTTCGCGTCGTAGCTGCCACCAATCGCGACCTTACGCAGCAGGTTGCTTCGGGCCAATTTCGCGAGGACCTGTTCTACCGCCTGAACGTCGTCCCCATCGTGCTGCCCGCGCTGCGTGACCGGCGACAGGACATTCCGTTGCTCGCGCGTCACTTCCTCGACAGCGCTGTCGCCCAGGGGCTGCCCCGTCGTCAGTTGCAGCCGGAGGCGGAAGCCGCGCTCGCGGCCTATGACTGGCCAGGTAACGTCCGCGAACTCGAAAATTTGATGCGCCGGCTGGCGGTGCTGGCGCGCGATGAGCTGATCGATCCGGCGACGATCCGCGACATGATCGGTGTGCCGGGCGGACAGATCGATTTGCCCGACGCGGGGATCGCCGAGGCGGTACGCCACCTGATCGAACGGATCGCCCGCGAGCGTCCCGGCGCCCTGGACGATGGCACGTTGTACGATCGCGTCATCGGAGAGGTGGAACGCCCCTTGATCGAAGCGATGCTGGCCCGCCACGACGGCAATCAGCTACGCGCGGCGCGGGCGCTGGGTCTCAACCGCAATACGCTGCGCAAGCGGTTGGATACGCTGGGGATCAGCGCCAAGGGCGACGATTGATCCGTAGTGGCTGACCGCCGCACTTGATCGTACTGTGGCCCCAAACCACCGCAACCGGCAATTATGTGGTTTCCGTGCAACAATCCGCGTTGTACGGAGGGACGAATGCACGCGGCCCCCACGCCCGATTTGAATGATACCCTATCCCACCGACGGTGGCGCGTCACGCCCGCGGTGGAAACGCTGGTGCTCGTGGCGGCGCTGCTTACGCTGCTCGCGTCGTGGCAATTGATTACGCGAAGCGGGTCCGGAATTTCCTTGCTAAGCCCGGCCGTGGCGGCATCGCTGCTTATGGCGAATCTCGTCTGGGCGGTGTTGCTCGTCGCGTTGGCGGGCCGTCGGATTGCACTTCGTCGAACTGCCCGCTCTGCGTTTGAAGGCGGCGGGCGTCTGCATGTACGACTGGTTGCCATCTTCTCTTTGATGGCGAGCGTTCCGATCGTTCTCGCCGTGGTTGCCGCCTCAATTCTGTTTCAATCGGGCATTCAGTTTTGGGGATCGGAGCGTGCCCGCAGTGCCTTCAATACGACGATGGCATTGGCAAAGCAGGGCCAAGACTTGGTCATCGAACGCTGGACCCGTGAAGCCGTCACTATGGCAGAGGATATTCGCGGCGAATTCCCTACTATTCCACGCAATAATTCTGTTTTAGGAAAATACTTTCTACGGCAGACCTATAATAGATCACTTTATGAGTCACTTCTATTTCAGATCGTCGATGGAAAGACGATGGAGCCGTTGTATGGCTATGAAGTTCCGACACCTGACGTTTTCAAACAGCGGGTGTCGGGCGAGGTGCTCAATAGGCTTGTCGGTCGCGATTCTTATACGAACTTCGATTCGAAATCGTTATGGGTCGTCACCCCGGTGGATCGATCGCGAAACATATTCCTGTATGTCGCCACGCCTAACAACGTAGAGTTCCTTAATAACCAGAACCGTGCGGCGACCGAGCAGCTGGCGGCATATGATAGTTTGCAAGAACGTGCTCGAACCCTGCAATTGCGTTTTAATTTCGCGCTGTTCGCGGTGGCTCTGCTGATTGTCGGGCTTGCAATGTGGATTGCCCTTCGCGTTGCGGATTGGTTGGCTGATCCCGTTGGGGAGCTCGTCACGGCGGCAGACAGGGTCGCGAGCGGAGATCTGAGTTCGCGTGTCGCGACGCCGCGATCTTCCGATGAAATCGCACTGCTTGCCCGTGCGTTCAATCGCATGACTACTAGGCTTGGAGAACAGACGAAGGCGCTTGTCGAGGCCAACGCAGCGGCTGACAGCCGCCGCGCCTTGATCGAGGCGGTGATGGCCGGCGTGTCGGCGGGCGTGATCGCCTCGGGCGAAGACGGTACGATCCGGATCGCCAACAATTCGGCGTCCGAGCTGATCGGCACGGGCATCGACAGCGTCGTCGGGCAGCCGCTGGCCCTCATCGCGCCCGAACTTGCCGATCTGGTGGCGAGTGGCCAGCGCGAGGCGATCGTGCAGGTCGTGCGCGGCGGCGAGACGCGGACGCTCGCCGTCCGGATCGCACGGACGGACGCGGGGCCCATCCTGACCTTCGACGATATCACGCAGCAGTTGCTCGATCAGCGCCGCGCGGCGTGGTCGGACGTCGCGCGCCGTATCGCGCATGAGATCAAGAACCCGCTGACTCCGATCCAGCTCGCCGCCGAGCGTTTGCAACGCCGCTACGGCAGCAAGATCGATCCCGCGGATACAACCTTCGCGCGGTTGACCGAAACGATCGTCCGGCAGGTCGGCGATCTCAGGCGGATGGTCGACGAATTTTCGTCCTTCGCCCGCATGCCAAAGCCCGTGTTCCGCGAGGAATCGCTCGTCGACATCGCTCGCCAGGCGCTGTTCCTGCACGAGGTCGCGCATCCCGCGATCCGCTTTACGCTCGACCACGATTTTCCCGCCCCGCAGCTCGTCTGCGACCGTCACCAGCTCGGCCGCGCCTTCACGAATATCGTCAAGAACGCCGTCGAGGCGATCGAGAGCAAGGGGGATGGCGGTGGCGCTGTCACCATGGGTATCCATGAGGACGGCACGACGATCGTCGTGGAGGTCGCGGATACGGGCGTCGGCCTGCCGCCAGATCGCGATCGGATCGTCGAACCCTATATGACGACCCGCGCCCGCGGCACGGGCCTGGGCCTCGCGATCGTCAAGAAGATCGTCGAGGACCATTTCGGCACCATGGCCTTTGCCGATCGCGATGGCGGCGGCACCGTGGTGCGCATGACATTCGATGCCGCGGCCCTCGCGGCGCTCGATCAGGGGGCAGCCCCACCCGAACCGGTGACCGAACATGACGGTGCCGGCCAGCTTGCTGCACTCACACGCAATCGGAATTAGAGATTATGGCGCTCGACATCCTCGTCGTCGACGACGAACACGATATCCGCGAACTGGTCGCCGGCGTTCTGGAGGACGAAGGCTATGACACGCGCTCGGCCGCAGACAGCGACGCCGCGCTGGAGGCGATCGCCACCCGACGCCCGTCGCTCGTGCTGCTCGACGTCTGGCTTCAGGGCTCTCGCCTTGACGGTCTCGAGCTGCTCGACGAGATCAAGCGGCGCGATCCCTCGATCCCCGTGCTCGTCATCTCGGGCCATGGCAATCTCGACACCGCCGTCGCTGCGATCCGGCGCGGCGCCAGCGATTTCATCGAAAAGCCGTTCGAGGCGGAGCGGCTGCTGCTGCTGGTCGCCCGCGCGACCGAAACCGAACGCCTGCGTCGCGAACTTGCCAGCCTGCGCGTCTCGGCCGGTCGCGAGACGGACCTCACCGGCCGCTCGGGCGCGATCAACGGCGTCCGCGCTACGCTGAAGCGCGTCGCCGCGACCGGCAGCCGCGTGCTCATCATGGGGCCGGCCGGCGTCGGCAAGGAGGTCGCCGCCCGCCTGCTCCACGGTTGGAGCAATCGCGCCGAGGCTCCCTTCGTCATCGTCAGCGCCGCGCGGATGACGCCGGAGCGCGTCGAGGAGGAACTGTTCGGCGTGGAGGAGGGGGGCGACCTCGTCCGGCCGGGCCTGCTCGAACAGGCGCATGGCGGCACGTTGTTCCTCGACGAAATCGCCGACATGCCGATCGCGACGCAGGCGCGTATCCTGCGCGTGCTGACCGATCAAAGCTTCAGCCGCATCGGCGGCACCCGAACGGTCAAGGTCGATGTCCGCGTCGTGTCCGCCACCTCGCGCGACCTGACGCAGGAGATTGCCGAGGGGCGGTTCCGCGAAGATCTCTACTACCGCCTCAACGTCGTGCCGGTGATGCTGCCGGCCCTGGCCGAACGCCGCGAGGACATTCCGTCACTGGTCGAGCATTTCATGGCGCATTACGCCTCCGAACGCCGCGTACCGACCCCCGAGATCGCACCCGACGCGATGGTCGCGCTGCAAAGCTATGATTGGCCCGGCAACGTCCGCCAGCTGCGCAACGTCGTGGAGCGTACGATCATCCTCGCACCGGGCGATCGCATCGGCCGTATCGACCTCGATCTCTTGCCCGCCGAAGTCCTGGGCGATCAGGGCGATCTGGCCGGTGGGGGTGGCGGCGCGATCATGGGTGCGCCGTTACGCGAAGCCCGCGAGACGTTCGAGCGCGAGTATCTCCGCGTTCAGATCCGCCGCTTTTCGGGCAACATCAGCCGTACCGCGAGCTTCATCGGGATGGAGCGATCGGCACTGCACCGTAAGCTCAAGCTGCTCGGCATTACCGACGTGCGCGAGGATTGACGCCTTTACGGCACGGGCCTTCGTTCATAGATACGGGGTCGCTGCCTATCATGGGTGGCGATCCCGACGCCGGGAAACGGCGCGATAGCGGGCGAACGTCCCGCCAATAACGGAAAAAGGCTCAACTCATGGCCGAAAAGCAAGGCTCGCTGCAGGACCTGTTCCTGAATTCGCTGCGCCGCTCCAAGACCCCGGTCACCATGTTCCTCGTGAAGGGCGTCAAGCTCCAGGGTATCGTCACCTGGTTCGACAATTTCTCCGTGCTGCTTCGCCGCGATGGCCAGTCCCAGCTGATCTACAAGCACGCCATCTCCACGATCATGCCATCAGGCCCGATGGACTTGGCCGGGATCATCGAATCCGTGGGAGAAGCGCAGCGCAAGCAACCGCTGTTGCAGGAGATTTTCCTCAACGCAGTGCGCAAATCCGAAGATTCGGTAACGATGTTCCTGATCAACGGCGTTATGCTACAGGGCCAGATCGCCGGGTTCGACCTGTTCTGCATGCTGCTCCAGCGGGAAGGCATGGCGCAGCTCGTCTACAAGCATGCGGTGTCGACCATCCAGCCGTCGCGCGCGCTCAACCTCGCCGATGAGGGCGAGACGGACGAATAAGCGATGAGCACCGGCTTCAACCGTGACCGTGACGAGTTCGCCCGTGGCGGTCGCGCGCTGATCGTGCTGCCCGATCAGGGCGATGCGCATCGCGATGCCGAGGGGCGGCTGGAGGAGACCGCTGGTCTCGCCGCCGCGATCGGCCTCGTCGTCACCGACAAGGTGGCCGTGCGCGTTCGCCAGCCCAAGCCAGCGACGCTGATCGGCAGCGGTCAGGTAGAGCAGCTCGCCGTGCAGGTCCGGCAGGACGAAGCCGACCTCGTCGTCTTCGACGCCAGCCTGACGCCGGTGCAACAGCGCAACCTGGAAACCGCGCTGGAGGCCAAGGTGATCGACCGCACCGGCCTGATCCTCGAAATCTTCGGCGAACGCGCCGCCACGGCCGAAGGGCGGTTGCAGGTCGAGCTCGCCCACCTCGATTATCAGGCTGGCCGGCTGGTGCGGAGCTGGACCCACCTCGAGCGGCAGCGCGGCGGCTTCGGCTTCCTCGGCGGCCCCGGCGAAACGCAGATCGAGGCCGACCGCCGGCTGATCCGCGATCGCATGGCACGGCTGCGGCGCGAACTCGAACAGGTCAGTCGTACCCGTGGGCTGCACCGCGAACGGCGCCAGCGCGCGCCCTGGCCGGTGATCGCGCTGGTCGGTTATACCAATGCCGGCAAGTCGACGCTATTCAACCGGCTGACCGGCGCGCACGTGATGGCGGAAAATCTGCTGTTCGCTACGCTCGACCCGACCCTTCGGCAGATTTCGCTACCCGGCATCGACAAGGCCATCCTGTCCGACACCGTCGGCTTTGTTTCCGACCTGCCGACGCAGCTGGTCGCAGCGTTCAAGGCGACGTTGGAAGAGGTGGTATCGGCCGACCTGTTGATCCACGTTCGTGACATTGCCCATCCAGACAACGAGGCGCAGCGCGCCGACGTCGAAGCCGTTCTCGCTGACCTCGGCGTGTCCGAAACAACGCCGCGGTTCGAGGCGTGGAACAAGCTCGATCTGCTCGATGCGGACCAGCATGAGGACGTGCTGGTGGAAGCGGCGCGCCGCGATGATGTCGTCGCGTTGTCCGCACTGGATGGGGAAGGGGTGGACCAGCTTATCGCGCAGGTCGCCGCGAAGCTGACCGCCGGCCACCGCCGCTATTGGATCACGCTTCCGGCAGGAGACGGCGCGGGCGCCGCATGGTTGCACGCGCATGGCGAAGTCCTTGGGCAGGAAGAAGAGGGCGAGGGGCTGTCGACCCGCTACGAGGTTCGGCTCGCCGAGCGGGACTACGAACGCTTTCTCCAGCGTTGATGAACCGGCTCAGCCGCGCTTGACCTGCTGCCAGAGCGCTTCCTTGTCATCGAGGCTCAGTGCGGCGAACGCTTCGCCGCCCAGGGCTTCCATGGCCCGGAAGCGACGCTCGAACTTGGCGTTGCCCGATCGCAAGGCAGCCTCGGGATCAACGCCCAAATGCCGTGCCCAATTGACGACGGCGAACAGAAGATCGCCGATCTCGTCCTCACGCTGATCGTCGGAAGCCGTCTTAACTTCCTCGATTTCCTCCATGATCTTCGCAATGGCGCCGGTCTGGTCGGGCCAATCGAACCCAGTTCGGGCGGCGCGCTTTTGCAGCTTTACGGCGCGCATCAGAGCGGGAAGACCCGCCGCGACGCCGGCAAGCGCGCTGTCGTCTTGCGTCGTGTCGCGCCGTTCCGCGGCCTTCAATTCCTCCCAACCGGGGCTCTGCGACGCATCGCCGAAGATGTGCGGATGGCGCCGTTCCATCTTGTCGCTGATGGCGGCGACGACATCCGCAAAGGCGAAGGCACCAGCTTCCTCCGCGATCCGCGCATGGAACACGACTTGCAGCAACAGATCGCCCAATTCGTCCTTCAGATCGTCCGCATCGTTCCGCGCGATCGCATCGGCAACCTCATAGGCTTCTTCGATCGTATAGGGCGCGATCGTCGCCCAGGTCTGGGCAACGTCCCATTCGCAACCGCGCGTCGGATCGCGCAGGCGCGCCATGATCGCCAACAGCCGTTCAACCGCCATATCGCGCGTCCACCGTGTTGCCGCCAGTTAGAAAAGACACATTCCCCGCCAAATAGAAATGACACCGCCTCGTGGCAGCGGGGGCAGCGTGTAGCCCCCCAAGCAGCGCAGCGCTGCCCCCGCTGGGGCGTCGT